>CANQCF010000037.1 GCA_947589505.1 uncultured Acetatifactor sp.
TCGACTGAATATAGATCCGGCTCTCGTACTTGCTGGCCTCCTGTACGAGAAGCGCCACCGGTCTCGCCTCCAAACCGTTTTCCAGATTTACCCGGATGTTCTTTACCTCCATTGTACAACTCCTTTCAATGCCCTCCGAATGCCATTCTACGCATTCTACGTATGCTCCACAATCCTGTCCTCTGCCATGCGGTCACTGTTTCCGTCCCTGCCGCGCAGCTGCTGTCCTGTCTGCAGCCGCGTGCCGATGCTGCCATGGGGCTGCTGTTTCTGTCCGATGCCGCCCTGCCGTTGCTGTCCCTGTCCATTACTGCACGACGCTGTCCCGCGGTCACTGTCTTTTTTTGCCGCGGCCTCCGTCCTTCTCCGGCAGGCGGTTTCTGACGTCCTCCGCCAGCTCGCCCAGCCTGCGCAGCCTGTGATTCACGCCGGATTTCCCCACGGGCGGGTCCAGAAGTTCTCCCAGCTCCTTTAAGGGTACGTCCGGGTTTTCCAGCCTCACCTCCGCCATCTGGCGGAGCGGTTCCGGCAGCCTTTCCAGGCCGTAATGATCCCGCAGCAGCTCAATGTCGCTGATCTGCCGGCTCGCGGCGCTCACCGTCTTGTTGATGTTCGCCGTCTCGCAGTTTACCCTCCGGTTGATGGAATTTCTCATCTCCTTCACAATGCGGAGATTTTCCAGATTCATCAGCGAGACAGGGGCCTCGCAGACATTCAGAAGATCCACGATGGCCTCCCCTTCCTTTAAGTAGACCACGTCGTATTTCTTCCGCTTGACGATCCTGGCATCCAGGTCAAAATCCCGTATGACCTCCTGGAGCTGCTTTGCCTTTGCCGGACTGGTACAGACAAATTCCAGATGATAGCCCTTGCTGGGATCGCTGATGGATCCTGCGCTCAGAAAAGCTCCCCTTAAAAAAGCCCTCTGACAGCAGGAATTCTTGATCAGGAGGGAACTCACCGGTTCCTCCGGATCCCCGATCTTCTGATACAGATCCCGCATTTCCTCTTCCGTGACCGGACAATCCGTATCTATATTAAATGTTTTTTTCAACAATGTAAAGCCTTTTCTTACAATCGCTTCATTTTCTGTCTGAAACCCGATGGCAAAGTTTCCGTCCGCATCCCTGCCGTACTGCCCGCAGAAATGAAAGATCGCCGCCAGCTCCGCAAGCTGACAATGCCTTGCGGGGCTGATATGTTTTGCGAGTTCCTGCTTTACTTCACTGGAAAACGACATATTTTACCCTCAGCCATGCTTTTTATCCACATCTTTGTGGATCAAGTGGATCCCATATTCCCCCTGATGTTCCTTCATCCTCTGATAGAGGGCGTTCGCCAGCGTCACGCTCCGATGCTTCCCGCCGGTGCACCCGATGCCGATCACCAACCGGTACTTGCCCTCCCTGACATAATTCGGCACCAGGAAGTTCAGCATATCCGTCAGCTTATCCAGAAACTCCTCCGCCTCCGGGCAGGCCATGACAAAATCCTGGACCTCGGGATCGTTGCCGGTCTTGTTGCGGAGCCCGTCGATATAGTAAGGGTTCGGAAGGAACCTCACGTCAAAGACCAGATCCGCGTCCGACGGTATCCCGTACTTAAAGCCGAAGGACATCACCGTGATCATGAGGCTATTATACTCCTCGTTCTTCACAAATATGCGGTCCAGCTCCGCTTTTAATTCCCTGGTGAGAAGATTTGTGGTGTCGATGACATAATCGGCGTTTTTTTGAATGTCGTGCAGGATACGCCTCTCCTGATGGACGGCGTCCTCCACCCGTCCGTCCTGCACCAGCGGATGGATCCGGCGCGTCTCCTTATACCTCTTGATCAGCACATTGTCGTCGCAGTCCAGAAACAGGATCTCAATGGGATACCCCTTGGACTTCACCTGTTTCAGCATCTTCTGCGCGTCCTCAAAGTGCATGTCCGCCCGGACGTCCAGGCCCAGCGCCACCTTATCGATCTCGCTCTCGGGAATGGCGATCAGCTCCACCAGCTTCTCCACCAGGGAGATCGGCAGATTATCCACGCAGTAAAACCCAGCGTCTTCCAGCATCTTCAGCGCGGTGGTCTTTCCGCCCCCGCTCATTCCCGTCACCACAACAAATCTCATTTGTCAAATTCCCCCACGAAGACCACTTCCGGCTCCAGTTCCACGTCAAACTTTTCCCGGACAGTCTCCCTTGTCTTTCGGATCACTGCCATGATCTCCGCCGCCCTGGTCTCCCCGGGCTTTGTATTGACGATAAAGCCGCAGTGCTTTTCCGACACCTGGGCGCCTCCGATCCGGAAGCCCCTGAGCCCCGCCTTCATGATCAGTTCCCCGGCGAAATACCCCTCGGGGCGCTTGAAGGTACTCCCGGCGCTGGGGTATTCCAGCGGCTGTTTTTCCCTTCTCTTTGCGTTCAGGCCCTCCATCACAGCCTTGATCTGCGCCTGATCCCCTTCCTGCAATTCAAACTCCGCTTCCGTGACAACGTATTCGTGCCCCCGGATGCTGCTCTTCCGATAGCCGAACTCCATGGTCTCGTTGTCCAGCGTCCAGAACTCTCCCTCCGGGCTCAGCACTTCTACGCTCTTTATCACCTGGCTCATCTCTCCGCCGTAGGCGCCCGCGTTCATCACCACGCCGCCGCCCACCGTGCCCGGGATCCCCGAAGCAAATTCCAGCCCCGTCAGCCCGTGTTCCATGGCCGCCCTGGCGGTCTGGGCCAGCGTCGCCCCCGCCTGAGCGATGATGCGCCTTCCCTCCACCCGGATCTCATTCATGCCCTGGCATATCTGCAGGATCACTCCCCGGAAACCTTTGTCGCTGACCAACAGGTTGCTTCCGTTCCCCATGACGAAAAAGGGGACGGAGACCAGCCGCAGGTACCGGCATATCTTTTTCAGCTCTTCCTTGTCATGTATCTCCAGCAGGCAGTCCGCAGGACCACCGACCCGAAAAGTAGTATGTGCCGCCATGGGCTCCTGCAGACTTATATTTTTCTCTTCGGTATATCCCTTTAATGCCTGAACAACTGCCTCACCGATCATATTCTTATTTTCCTGCCTTTTTGCTGCTCTGCAGCAGATCCCTCCGCGCCATTCCGCAAAAATCCCCTCGCGGACATGTTCTTCCGCTGACACCGGCGGCCGGATGATTGGACTGCTTCGCTATTTTAAGATCAGCGCCGCCGCGCCGAAAATCCCCGCGTCATTCCCCAGGGCCGCCAGCTTGAACTCCGCTTTGCCGCAGGGGGCGAAGACATACTTATGAAAGGGGCCCTCCACATATTGGAGCAGGGTCTCCCCCGCCTTGGAAACACCGCCGCCGATGACGAAGACCTCCGGATTTACTACCGCCGCTACCGCCGCAAGACCCTTTCCCAGATACTCGCCGAACTGCTCCGCAATCTGCACCGCCACCGCATCCCCGGCCTTCACCGCGTCGAACACCGCCTTCGCGGTGATCTCGCCCTCCCGGAGCACACTGGGCGCGCTGTCCTTTGCCAGCCTTCTCTTCGCCAGCCGCACGATGCCGGTGGCGGAGGCGTACTGCTCCAGACAGCCCTTGTTCTTACAGCCGCAGGCTTCCGTCTCCTGGTCCTCCAGATGGATATGTCCGATCTCGCCGCCTGCCCCAGAGGCCCCTGTCAGGATCTTGCCGTTGATGATGATGCCGCCGCCAACGCCGGTCCCCAGAGTCACGGCCACCAGATTGCTGTAACCCTTGCCGCCGCCCTGCCACATTTCGCCCAGGGCCGCCACATTGGCGTCGTTGGCCGCTTTCACGGGAACATCCAGATACTTCTTCATGGTCTCCGGTATGTTAAAGACGCCCCAGCCCAGGTTCACGGCGCCGCCCACCATGGTCCCCTCATCGTCCACCGCTCCCGGCGCGCCCACGCCGATGCCCGCGATATCAGAGATCTCAATTCCTTTCTCCCGGATCTTCTCCTGAATACTGGCCGCAACGTCGGGCAGGATCTTCTCTCCGCCGTTGTCTTTCACGGTAGGAATCTCCCACTTATCCAGCACATTGCCGCCCTGGTCAAACAGTCCCATCTTTACGGTAGTCCCGCCGATATCCACTCCAAACGCATATCTGCCCATCGCTCTTCTCCTGTCCCTTTCCCTTCCAAATAAATAACCGTTACCTCTCGCCGTCAAAGAAATCTTCCTCGTCCTCGTCCCGGCGTCTCGCCAGAGACTGCTGCACCCTCGCGTAGAGCTCCTGCGCCGCGTTGTAGCCCATCTTCTTCTGGCGATGGTTCACCGCCGCGGACTCGCAGATGATCGCCAGGTTCCGCCCGGGGCGGATGGGGATATTGTGGCAGACCACCTTGTTCCCCAGATATTCCGTATAATTTTCCTCCAGACCCAGACGGTCATACTCCTTATCCTTATCCCAGTCCTCCAGCCGGATGACGAGATCGATGCTCTGTGTATCCTTCACAGAGGATGCGCCGAACAAAGCCTTTACATCCACAATACCTATGCCGCGCAGTTCGATAAAATGCTTCGTGATGTCCGGCGCGGAGCCGATCAGGGTGTCGTCGCTCACCTTCCGCAGCTCCACCACGTCGTCCGTCACCAGGCGGTGTCCCCTCTTGATGAGCTCCAGCGCCGCCTCCGATTTTCCGATGCCGCTCTCCCCCGTGATCAAGACGCCCTCGCCGTAAACGTCCACAAGAACGCCGTGGACGGAGATGCAGGGAGCCAGCTTCACGTTCAGCCAGCGGATGATCTCCGCCATGAACGCGGATGTGGTCTTCGGCGTCACAAAGACCGGAATCTTATGCCGCATGGCGGTCTCCAGAAAGATGGGATCCGGCTGCAGCTCCCGGCAGAACACGATTCCCGGGATGGATTCGTAGCTCAGGAGCTTTTCGTACACTTCCCGCTTGCGCTCTTCGGAGAGTCCTCCCATATAGGAATACTCCACAAAGCCGATCACCTGAAGCCGCGCCGCGTCGAAATGTTCGAAATAGCCCGCCATCTGCAGCGCCGGCCGGTTGATGTCCGGCTGCGTGACCTTGATCTTGCGCACATCGATATCCGGCGTCACGTTTACCAGTTTCATTTTCTCGATGACCCGAGTGAGACTTACGCTTGCCATAACCCCTCCTTAATCGTTTAACTCTTTATAACCCTCCGGGCTTTTCCTCTCCCGGTCCTGCACTTTCCTGCCTTCGGTCTTACGGCTCTGGTTTTATTCCCTTCCGGCCCTGTGCTTTTTGCCTTCCGGTTTTATGCCTTCCGATCCTTCTTCGTTCGGTTCTGCGCCCCTGTTTTCCCCTTCCGGCCCCGCACTCTTTTGCCTTCCGGTTCTTCCCTTACGGTTTTATGTCCTGCGATTCTTTCCCGTTCAGTTCTGCGCTTTCCGTTCTTTCCTTTTCCGGTTCTACGCCCCGCATTTCGTCCCTTTCCGATACTGCGTCCTGCGATCTTTCCCCGTCCAGTTCTGCGCTTTCCGTTCTTTCCCCTTCCGGCCCTTCGCCCTCCGGTTTTCCTACTGGCTGATTATAGCACATATTCTGCAAATAGGAAAGTATTTCCTTCGCCGCTTTCTCGTTGAGTTCCGGGAGGCTGGCCAGCTCCTCCACCGTGGCGCTGCGGATCTCCTCCAGGCTGCCGAAACGCCTCATCAGGGCTTTTCTCCTGGCAGGGCCCACGCCGGGGATATCCTCCAGCACCGACCTCACCTGGGCCTTTCCCCGGAGGGACCTATGATACTCGATGGCAAAGCGGTGGGCCTCGTCCTGCACACGGGTGATGAGCTTAAACCCCTCCGAATGGGTGTCTATGGGCAGCTCCACATTCTGAAAATACAATCCCCTAGTACGGTGATTGTCGTCCTTCACCATGCCGCAGACCGGAATGTGGATCCCCAGTTCCTCCAATACCTCCAGGGCGATATTGACCTGGCCCCGGCCGCCGTCCATCAGAAGGAGGTCCGGGAACTTCGTAAAGCTGCCGAAGTTCTCCTCCACGCCTTTCTCCTTCAGCTCCCGGGCTTCCTCCATGCCGTGGGTAAACCGCCGTGTGAGGACCTCCCGCATACAGGCGTAATCGTCCGGCCCCGCCACGGTTCTGATCCGGAACTTCCGGTAATCGCTGGGCTTTGGACGCCCCTTCTCAAACACCACCATGGATCCCACGTTTTCAAAGCCGTTTGTGTTGGAGATATCAAAGGCCTCCATCCGGTCAATCTTTTTCAGTCCCAGAAGGGCTGCGATCTCCTTCACCGCCCCGATGGTGCGCCCTTCCTCCCGCTTCAGCTTCTCCCGGTCCTGGCTCAGGATCAGCTTCGCGTTCTGAGCCGCAAGCTCCACCAGCTTCTCCTTGCTGCCGATCTTCGGCACGCGGATATACACCCTGCTGCCCCTGCGGCCGGTGAGCCACTTTTCGATCAGCTCCTGATCCTCCACCTCATACTGCAGCATCAGCTCCCTGGGGATAAAGGGCGTCCCGGCATAGAACTGCTGGACGAACTCCCGCAGGATCTCCGATTTGACTTTCCTCCGGGCCTCCTGGAATTTTTCTGTGTCCTCCGGCGTCCCCAGAAGTTCTTCCCCGGGCAGTTCCGACACATGTGTCATATAGTAGTGTTCCCTGCCCAGAAGCTTTCCCTCCCGGACAAAAAAGACCTGGATCACGGCCTCCCCGCCCTCCTGGTACATGGCGATGATGTCCTTGTCCTCCCCGTCGGAACCCGTGATCTTCTGTTTCTGGGCCACGGACTTCACGCTCTGGTACAGATCCCGGAAACCCGCGGCTTCCTCAAACTCCAGGTTTTCCGCCGCTGTCTTCATCTTCTGCTCCAGATCCTTCAGGATCGGATTGTAATTCCCGTTCAGAAACTCCAGCGCCCCCTCCACCTGCTTCCGGTAGTCCTCCTTGTCTATATATCCCTGGCAGGGGGCAAGACACTGCTTGATGTGATAGTTCAGGCAGGGCCTTTCCAGGCCGATATCCCTGGGGAGACTGCGGCTGCAGGTCCGGAGATGGTACAGCTTGTTCAGCAGGTCTATGGTATCTTTCACCGCGGCGGCGCTGGTGTACGGGCCGAAATACCGGGACTTGTCCTTTTTCATGCTCCGGGAAAACAAAATCCTGGGGTATTCTTCCCCCAGGGTCACTTTGATATACGGATAGGTCTTGTCGTCCTTTAAGAGCGTGTTGTACTTGGGAGAATGTTCCTTGATCAGGTTGTTCTCCAATACCAGCGCCTCCAGCTCAGAATCCGTCACAATATACTCAAACCGGGCGATCAGCGTCACCATCTTGTCGATGGCAGGCCCCCGCCCGATGTTTTCCCGAAAATAAGAGCGCACGCGGTTGTGCAGGTTCCGGGCTTTCCCCACGTACAGGATCCCGTCCGACGCGTCTCTCATGATATAAACCCCCGGCTTGTTCGGGAGCTTCTTCAACTCTTCCTCCACCTGAAACATGCTTTTATGTCCTCCGCCGGCGCCGCCTGGGACCTCCGTCCGCCGTACCGCAGCGCCAAACCTCCCGGGCGGATGTCCGTCTCCGCCCTTTTAAGGACATATTACCATAACTTCACTCCGCCTTTCAAGAAAAATCCTCTTTCACCGCCTTCTCCAGGCAGAGAAGCGCTCTCTCCAGCGTCTTCCTCGGGCATGCCAGGACCATGCGCTGGAAGGACGCGGCATCTTTCCCGAAGATATGCCCTGCGTCCAGCCAAAGTCCCGCCTTATGACTGATGAAAGCGTCCAGGGCAGCGCCGTCCAGGCCCAGTCCGGAGCAGTCCAGCCAGGCAAAGTAGGTGCCCTCCGGCTCCGCCAGCCGGATCTGGGGGATCCTCTCCCGCAGAAAATCGCGCAGGAAATCCAGATTTTCCTGAAGATAACGCCTGCACTGGTCCAGCCACGGCCCGCCGCTCTCATAGGCGGCCTGGGCGGCGACAAGCCCCAGCGCGTTTAACTGAAAATACCCGCTCCCGTCCATCTCCTTCTGAAATTTCCGGCGAAGCTCCCGGCTGGGGATCCATATATTCGAGACCTGGAGCCCCGCCAGGTTAAAAGTCTTGCTGGGGGAAGTACAGATCACCGTCTTCTGCGCCAGGTCAGGACATGCCTTCAGAAATACCGTGTGGGGATGTCCCGGCAGGGCGAAATCACAGTGGATCTCATCTGAAACGACAGTGACGTCATATTTCAGGCAGATATCGCCCATCCTCCGCAGCTCTTCCTCCGTCCAGACACGGCCCACCGGATTGTGGGGCGAACATAGGATAAACAGCTTTACCTTTTTCTTTTTGATCTTTTCCTCGAAGTCGTCAAAGTCTATCTCATAGTGTCCGTTCCGGTATGCCAGCCTGTTCTCCGCCACCCGGCGGCCGTTGTCCCGGATCACGGAGGCGAAGGGATAGTAGACCGGCGGCTGGATCAGCACGCTGTCCCCCTCCTTCGTACAAGCCCGGATGGCCATGGCAAGAGCATACACGACGCCCGGCGTCTTCACCAGCCATTCCGGTTTTGTCTCCCAGCCGAATCGATCGCGAAACCACCCGGCGACCGCGTCGTAATACTCCCCTTTTACCTCGCTGTACCCAAAGATCCCGTGGTCCACCGCTCTGTGCAGGGCGTCCAATATCGGCTCCGCGGCCCGGAAATCCATATCCGCCACCCACAGCGGCAGCACATTTTCCGGATACCCCCGCTCCACAGCGAAGTCATACTTGAGGCTGTTCGTATGTTTTCTGGATATCTCTCTGTCAAACTGATACGTCTCCATGTCATCTACTCTCCAAACGCCTGTTTCAAATCGGCTATGATATCGTCCGCGCTTTCCAGTCCCACGGACAGACGCAGCAGGGTGTCCGTGATCCCCAGATGCTCCTTCATCTCCGCAGGGACGTCAGGGTGGGTCTGGACGGTGGGATAGGTGAGCAGGGATTCCGTACCGCCCAGGCTCTCCGCAAAAATGATCAGCTTCACTCCCTGCAGGACACGCAGCGCCGTTTCCCTGCTGTCCGTGCGGAAGGAGAGCATACTGCCGAAGCCGGAGGCCTGGGACGCGTTGACCTCATACCCGGGATGGGTCTTCAGCCCGGGGTACAATACCTGAGTCACATGGGGCTGCTTCAGGAGCCACTCTGCTATCTTTACGGCGTTCTCCTGCTGCCGCTCCATGCGGACAGCCAGGGTCTTGATCCCCCGCGTGACAAGCCAGCAGTCCATGGGCGAAAGGGCGCCCCCGGTGGTCTTGGAGAGAAGGCGTACTTTGTCCGCCAGCTCCCGGCTTTTACAACACAGGAAACCTGCTATGGTATCATTGTGCCCCGACAGGAATTTGCTGCCGCTGTGGATCACGATATCCGCCCCCAGTTTCAGAGGATTCTGAAAATAGGGGGACAGGAACGTATTGTCCACAATGAGGAGCAGTCCATGCTCCTTTGCCAGTTTTGCGCATCCTTTAAGATCCGTAATGAACATCATGGGATTGCTGGGGGTCTCCACATAGATCGCCTTTGTCTCCGGGCGGATGGCTTCGGCCACGGTCTGAAGGTCTGAGGTGTCCACATAGTCGATCTCCAGGCCGTTCTTCTTGCTGATCAGGCTGTGGAGGCGGACCACTCCGCCGTACAGATCCTCCGAACATATGATATGATCCCCCGGGGAAAACAGTTCGAAGCAGACGCTCACCGCCGCCATGCCGGAGGAAAACGCCGTGGTGCCGGCCGCACCCTCCAGAGAGGAAACGATCTCTTCCAGATGGGTCCGGGTGGGATTGGACTCCCGGGTGTAATCAAAACCGCTGGGATTATGTCCGGTGCGGATATGGCTGAAAGAAGCCGTCTGGTATATGGGATAACTGATCGCGCGGTAATCGTCCTTGACGTCGCTGTCCGGGCCGCCGTGGACGCACCGGGTCTCAAAATTTGTCTCTGTCATACAGGTCCCTCCTCGGTTCAAATATTTATAACAAACATATAACAGTTCAAAAAAGCAATTCTTCTAATCATTCCCGGCCTTGGTTTCGCCCCGGCCCGGTTTTGGTTTCAGCCTTGGCCTGGTTCCGCCCCGATTTTGTTCTCAATCTTGGCCTGGTTTTATCCCAGGCCCGGTTCCAACCTCAGTCTTGGCACGGTTTGATTTTAAGCCCAGTTTCGGTCTCATTCTTGGCCCTGCCGTTCCAGATACTTTCTGATCTCCTGGATATAAAGCTCTCCCATCCGGCTCAGCACCAGATTTTTCCGGGTGATGTACCCGATCTCCATCTGGCTGTCCGTTCCGTCCTCCGGCTCAAAGGGGACGGCGAGATAATCCGTGCCGTTCAACTCCTCACAGATAATGCCGGAGCAGAGCGTATAGCCGTTCAAGCCGACCATCAGGTTCAGCATGGTCGCCCTGTCGTTGGCCTTGATGGTGCGGGGATACTGCTCCGTGCTGAGGATCTCCTCCGCCAGATAAAAAGAACTGTCGCTTCCCTGCTCAAAGGAGAGGCAGGGGTAATCCGCAAGCTCCTGAAAACGGATGGAGCTCTGCCCCGCCAGAGGATGCCCCTTCCAGAGGTACACATAAGCGCTGCAGTCGATGAGCTTATGAAACTCCAGATCGTTTGCCTTCAAGAGATTCGTGATAACCTTGCGGTTAAAATCGCTGAGAAACAGGATGCCGATCTCACTCCGAAGGGTGTGCACATCGTCTATGACCTCCCGGGTCTTGGTCTCCCGGATGGCAAACTCATATTCCTCCGTGTCAAACTGCTTTACCATCTCCACAAAGCTTTTGATGGCAAAGGAATAATGCTGTGTGGAGATGCCGAATTTCTTTTTCCGCTTTCCGGAGCCGCCGTATTTTTCCACAAGGTCCTCATACTGGCTGTATACCTGCCTGGCATATGTGACAAACTCCATGCCGTCGTTCGTAAGGGACATGCCGTGGCCGCTGCGGTGGAACAGCGCAAAGCCCAGCTCCCGCTCCAAATCTTGCACCGCATTGGACAGAGAGGGCTGGGCAATGTATAAAACCTCCGCAGCCCTGCTCAGCGAACCGGCCTCCGAGATCACGATCACATAGTGTAACTGCTGCAGTGTCATCCTCCGTCTCCTTCTTATATACAGGAATCCAGCAGGCCCGGCCTTTCCCGGGCTCTGCCGCAAATCTCCTGACTGATTTCTCTCCGCCGTTTCCAGGGCGCCTTCCCGACCCCTGACGTCTGCCCCCTGACAACGGTCTCCCGCGTCCGCTCAGCCGGGGGCAGGGAGCTGTACGGGCGGGCCTGCCTGCCGCCGGGCACCACCGCAATCTCCTGACTGGTTTCTCTCCGCCGTTTACAGGGTTGCCTTTCCGACTCCTGACGTCTGTCCTCCTGACAACGGTCTCCCTTGGCCGCTCAGCCGGAGGCAGGGAGTCGTACGGGGGGCTGTCTGCCGGCGGCGCCGTGGAAAATACTGCCTGGACCCTTAAGGCTTCCTCACTTCGGTCTTGATCAGGGAATCCATGAACGCAACATACTGCTCTTTGGTAAAGACGGGTTTGTATTCCTCTACTACCTTCTTAGCAGCCTTCGCGCCGTCCCGCAGGAGCCGGTACGCGCCCAGGGCAAAGACCTTTGCGGTGACGATATAGGCAAGTTCCTCGTCGGTGATTTCAAAGGAGGAACTGTGCGCGCCGCCTTCCGCGCCGCCGGTGTTAAAGGTGAACACCGGCTGGATGTGCTGCAGATCCCCCACGTCGGTGGAACCGCCGCTCACCTTCCGGGGATCGTCCCCCAGGATCTCCACCTGGTATTTCTCGCCCGCCGCGATCTTTGCGGCCTCCAGCAGCTCCGGGTTCGTGGTCTCCGAGAGAAGGCTGGGAAGGTAGCCGGGCATGGTCTCGATCTCCACCTCCGCGCCTACTGCCGCGCCGCCCGCGAAGAACGCGCGGTCTGTCTTGTCAGCCGCATCCAGGATCGCTTCAAAATTAGAGGCGCGCACCAGGGTCTCAATGACTACTTCCTCCGGGATCACGTTGACCAGATCCCCGCCCTTTGTGATGATGGGATGTACCCGTACGTGGTCGGGATCCTGGAAAGTCTCCCGCTGGTAAGCCAGTGCGGAAAGCCCCAGGGACGCCGCGTTCAGGGCGTTGACCCCGAGATGGGGGCTGCCTGCGGCGTGGGCTGCCTTTCCCTTGTAGCGGATGGTCTTGCTGACAAAACCGTTCCCGCCGCTTCCGGTCCCCTCCCGGAAAGTGATCTTATCCCCCATGCCCGTGTGATGGGCGAGGTTCAGGTCGATGTCGTCAAAAGCGCCGATGCGGATCAGCTCGCACTTTCCTCCGCCGTACTTGATCTTTCCCTCTTCTTTCAGACGGTTCTTAAACTCGATCTCCCCGTATTCCTCCGCGGGGACGGCGAAGAAGACCACCTGTCCGTCCAGGGTCTTTGCCACCTCCGGATCCGAGAGGGCGATGGCCGCCCCCAGGATCCCTGTGAGCTGGCAGTGGTGACCGCAGCAGTGGGCCGCCTGAGTCTCCGGGTTCGCGTACTTGTGGTTCGGGATGCGCAGGGCGTCCAGCTCCCCGATCAGCGCCAGGCTCACATTATCCTTTTTCTCTTCGTTCAGATAGGCCTTTACGCCGGTGATGGCGAGTCCCTCCTGTACGTTAAGGTTTAACTTCCTTGCATAGTCCGCAAATTTTTTTGAGGTCTGAAATTCCTTGTACCCCAGCTCCGCATGGGTGTAGATATCCCGCGCAAAGGCCACGATCTCCTCCCGATGCGCGTCAATGTTGTCAAGAATCTTTTTTTCAACTGCGTCCATTTTTGTCTGCCTTCCTTTCTGCTTTTAATATTCCGGAATACTCCAGAGATCATTGTATTTCGGTCCGTTGTTCTCGTGGATCCAGTTCAGAAATTCCTCCGACTGGTAAGCCGCCACAACGTCCTTTGCCCACTGGGTGTCCTTGTTTTCGGCCTTGACCACCACCTGCAGCCAGAACTCGTCGCTCAGATTCTCGTTGAACAACGCCGTAGAGGGATCCAGTCCGCAGTAAGCCACAACAGAGCCTGTGATGATCCCATAGTCAAAGTCGTCCAGCGTAGTTGCGATCAGATTCGTTGCCAGTTCCTGGATCTCAATATCGTAGAGATATTCCTCTACATCTTCCGGGCTCGCGGTGGCTTTGGAAGTGCCTTCCTTCAGCTTAACCCAGCCAAGGTCCTGCAGCATGATCATCGCCCGGGCCATATTGCCCGCATCCTGAGGAATCGCCACGGTCATGCCGTCCGCGATCTCGTCCACAGAAGCATGTTTATTGGAAAAGACGGAGGCGGGGACGGTGGGAATCCTGGACAACGCCACCAGATCGCCGCCGGCGGAATCATTGAACGCATCCATATAGGCAGTGTGCTGTTCCACGGACAGGTCAACGTCGCCGTCGTTGATCACCACGTCCGCCTCGCTGAGCTGAAGCTCCACACACTCAAAGGTGTATCCCTTTTTCTCCAGGATGGGAATGATGGCCTCCTCAAACAGCTCGCTGTACGGGCCGCTGCCCTTTGCGTAGCTGATGTTTTTCTTTTCCTGGCCCACGGTGTTACCCTCATCGCCGCAGCCCGTCAGAAGGGAAGCTGCGGTAAGGGCCGAAAGGGCCAGGACAGTTGCTCTCTGTAAAATCTTCATGTCTGTTTACCTCCTTGCGCGCCGTCTATCCGGCGCCTGTCACATCACTGTTATATCTATTGTTCTGTTCCGCCCCTTTGCCGCCGAATCTTTGCAGGCAGCATAGGCGCTTTTCAATCCCCGACAGGGTCAACCCTTTGCCCGCCTACTTGTTTTTTCTGGCCAGGGCCGCCAGCTTGTTTCCAAGGGTCTGAAGGAGCTGGGTCACCAGGATCAGCACCACCACCAGGGAATACATCAGGGTAAAGTTAAATTTGCTGTAGCCGTAGTTCTGGATCAGCGCGCCGATTCCTCCGCCGCCCACATAACCGGCCATGGCGCTGGAGCCGATGAGACCCACCACGCCAGTGGTCAGCGAGAGGATCAGGGATCCCAGGGACTCCGGCAGGATAAAATAGACGATACACTGAAACGGCGTCGCCCCGATACTCTGGGCCGCCTCCAGGATCCCCCTCCCGGTGTCCAGCAGGGAATTTTCCATCAACCGGGCCATGAACGGGATGCTGGACAGAGTCATTGGCACGATGGCCGCGGTGGGCCCGATCCGGGTTCCGATCAGCGCTTTTGTGAGGGGCATCACCGCTACCAGCAGCACCACAAAGGGCGTGCTCCGGACAATGTTGATCACCACATTCAGGACATTGTAGACGACCAGGTTCTGAAAGATCCCGCCCTTTCTCGTAAATGCCAGGAGAACCGCAAAGAAAAAGGCAAATACCGTGGCGATGATCAGGGATACGCTGACCATGTAGACTGTCTCCACAATGGATGCGTTGATCTTATCCAGGGAGATCCCCAGAAATCCTTCCAATACTTCTCTCATGCGATCACCTCCTTTTTCTGTACGTTATCTTCCAGATTGATCTCCTGCCAGCCAACCCTGCTGGTTTCAAAATAAGCAAGGCCCTTTCGGATCTCCTCGTCGCTGCCGATGATCTGGATGATGATAATGCCCAGGATCTTTTCCTGGATCTCACTGATATTGGCAAACAGGATATTGGTCTCCACGTCAAACTTCTTGTTCACCGCGGCGAGCACGGATTCCGTGGTCTCCGTGTCCAGGAATTTCAGCCGCAGGATCTTGTAATTTCTCGTCTCCCGCCGGATCCCTTCCACCAGCAGGCCGGGAACGCTGTCATTGATGACCGTCCGCACAAAATTCTTTGTGATCTGCTGGGTGGGAGCGCTGAACACATCCAGGGCGCTTCCCTGCTCCACGATCCGGCCGTCCTCCATCACCGCCACACGGTTACAGATGCTCTGGATCACGTGCATCTCATGGGTGATCAGGACGATGGTGATATGCAGCTCCCGGTTGACCCGCTTTAAGAGCTGCAGGATAGCGTTGGTGGTCTTCGGATCCAGAGCGCTGGTGGACTCGTCGCTGAGCAGGATGGACGGATTGGAGACCAGGGCCCTGGCGATGCCCACGCGCTGCTTCTGTCCGCCGGAGAGCTTGGAGGGGTAATCATTCTTCTTGTCGGTCAGTTCCACAAATTCCAGAACTTCCTCCACCCGCCTGCGGATCTGTTCCTCCGGCACACGATTCAGTTTCAGCGGCAGCGCCACATTGGCATATACCGTCTTGCTCTCCAGGAGCTGAAACTGCTGAAAAATCATGCCGATGTTCTTCCGCTTCTTCCGGAGTGCGGCAGCGGACAGAGTGTTGATATCCTCCCCGTCCACCAGAACCTTCCCCTGGCTCGGCTTCTCCAGCGCGTTGATCATACGGAGCAGGGTGGATTTCCCCGCCCCGGAGAAACCGATGATCCCGAAAATGTCCCCGCTCTCTATGGTCAGATCTACATCCTTCAGGGCTTCCACATCCTTCTGGGGCGTGCGGAAAGTCTTGCTGACATTCTGAAAGACGATGTTGCCGCTCCCCCGATCGGAAACGGTTTTTTCATCTGCTGTTTCTGACATTGCTTTCTCTCCCTTCATCGTTTTGTTCATTATATCCCGGCAGTTTCTAAAATGCAATTATCATATAGGTATAGTAGGGTATAGTCTGAAGCTATACCTCTCCGGATACCCTTAAGCTGTTCCTATTCGTCTATTCAAAGACCTTTCGCAGCATTTTCTTTCGAGTGCGCTTTCCTGAGAGTCGCCCTGCCACCTTATTTAAAATACGCTTTTGCGTCAGTCTTACAGGATCGTGCCGCCTCCCGCCACATATTCCCCCAGATAGCAGACCAGGGCCTGTCCCGGCGCGGGGGCCCGCTGCGGTTCTTCAAAAATGCATTCGATCCCCTCGGCCCCCTGTCTCAGGACTGCCGCCGCGCCCCTGTGATTATACCGTATCTTTGCGGTGACGGAGAGCTCCCCGCTCAGCTGGCTGACCGCCATAAACTGAAACCCGCCCGCCAGGACGCGCCTGGTCCAGAGCTCCTGTTCCTCCCCCAGGACGATCTCGTTTGTCTCCCTGCGGATCTCCCGGACATACAGACGTTTTCCCGCCGGGATCCCCAGCCCTCTTCTCTGGCCCACCGTGTAATATACGATCCCCCTGTGACGGCCCAGCTTTCTGCCGCTCTGATCCACAAAATCCCCCGGCTCGTTCCCTCTCCCGGAGCGGGCCGCTACAAAGTCCCCGCATTTTCCCTCCGGGACAAAGCAGATATCCTGACTGTCCGGTTTCCACGCGGTCGCCAAACCCGCCTCCGCGGCGATCTTTCTCACTTCCGCCTTTGTATATTCCCCGATGGGTAACAGCGTCCTGGATAGCTGCTCCTGGGTAAGACTGTATAACGCGTACGTCTGATCCTTTTCCTCCGTGACGGCTTTCGCCAGGGAATATCTCCCATCCGGCAGCCGGCACACTCTGGCGTAATGCCCCGTGGCGATATAGTCCGCGCCGATCTCCAGGGCGCGATTTAAAAAGACTCCCACTTGACATACCGGTTGCAGGCGATGCAGGGATTCGGCGTTCTTCCCGCCTCATACTCCGCGATAAAAGGCTCGATCACCTTCTCCCGGAAGGGAGTCTTAAAATTCATGACATAATGGGGGATTCCAATCTGCCGGGCCACCCGCCGCGCGTCCTCCGCCGCGCTCAATCCGCAGCATCCCCCGTTATACGACTGCGTCTCCCAGCTCTCATCCTGCCAGATCTGCATGGTCACGCCGATCACGCGGCAGCCCTGTTCTTTTAAGAGATAGGCGGCGACGGAGGAATCCACGCCTCCGGACATTCCCACCGCCACGGTCCCCTTTTTCGGGACCTCAAAATTTGAATCCATAACCATCCTCAAACCTGCCGGACCTCTCCGGCCAAAGCGCCCTTTAATAAGACTTGCTGACGCTCTCACTTTCCCCTCGTATGCTCCCTCCGCCAAAGCTCCCTTTAATAAGACTCGCTGACGTCCGGCTCTTTCTCCCCGATATCGTTCACCGGCTTTTCCAGGCCTTCTATGACAATGTGGTTTTTCTCCGCGTAATCCCAGAGCGCCGCGTGGATCGCCTCCTCCGCCAGAAGGGAACAATGCACCTTCACCGGCGGCAGCCCGTCCAGCGCTTCGCAGACCGCCCGGTTTGTCACCTGCAGGGCCTCCTGCACCGTCTTTCCCTTTACCAGCTCCGTCGCCATGCTGCTCGTGGCCACCGCCGCGCCGCAGCCGAAGGTCTTGAACTTCACGTCCCGGATCACGCCGTTTTCATCGATATCCAGGTACATCCTCATGATGTCCCCGCACTTGGCGTTTCCCACGGTCCCGACGCCGCTGGGATTTTCGATCTCCCCCACGTTCCGGGGATTGTTAAAATGATCCATCACCTTTTCACTGTACATCCCTTTTCCCTCCGATCTCTTTGATCAAACCTTCCCACGTCACGCGGGAAGCTTTCCCTCTCCCGCGCCCTCCAGTCTGCTCTTGTCATACAGCGGCGACATGTTCCGCAGCCGCTCCACGATCTCCTTCAGCGCATCCACGGTATAGTCGATATCCTCTTTCGTCGTCTGCTCCGACAGCGTCAGCCGGAGAGACCCGTGAGCGATCTCATGGGGAAGCCCGATCGCCAGAAGCACATGGGAGGGATCCAGGGAACCCGAGGTACACGCCGAACCGCTGGAGGCGCAGACGCCCTTCTGATCCAGCAGGATCAGCATGGATTCCCCCTCGATATACCGAAAGCAGAAGTGGGCGTTATTGGGAAGCCGCCTCTCCCTGTCCCCGTTCAGCCTGCTGTAAGGGATCTCCCGGAGTACCCGGTCGATGAGATAGTCCCGAAGCTGCATCTCGTATGCGGTCCTCTGGGCCAGGGAAGCCTTTGCCAGCTCCGCCGCTTTTCCAAAGCCCACGATCCCCGGCACATTGTGCGTCCCCGCCCTTCTGGACCGCTCCTGGGCCCCGCCGTGGATAAAGGAACGGATCTTTACGCCCTTTCTGATATATAGCAGGCCGACCCCCTTGGGCCCGTTGAGCTTATGACCGCTGGCGCTCAGCATATCGATATTCATTTTGTCCACATCCAGCTCGATCTGACCGAAAGCCTGCACCGCGTCCGTGTGGAACAACACCCCGTGAGCCCTGGCGATCCGGCCGATCTCCTCCACGGGCTGGATCGTGCCGATCTCGTTGTTCGCCGTCATCACCGAGATCAGGATCGTATCCGGGCGAATGGCCTTCTCCAGCTCATCCAGCTTTACAAAGCCATATTCGTCCACATCGATATAAGTGATCTCGTACCCCTGCTTCTCCAGATACTCACAGGTGTGCAGAACCGCGTGATGCTCGATCTTCGACGTGATGATGTGTTTTCCCTTGTCCCGGTACGCCTCCGCTGCGGCTTTCAGGGCCCAGTTGTCCGACTCGGAACCGCCCGCCGTAAAATAAATCTCCTCCGGCTTTGCGCCGATCAGATCCGCCAGCGTCTCCCTGGCTTTCTCCACCGCTTTCTGCGCCTCCCCCGCAAAGGAGTAAATGGCGGACGGATTTCCGTAACACTCCGTAAAATATGGAAGCATCGCCTCTACTACCTCGGGATGGACCCGGGTGGTGGCCGCATTGTCCAGATAAATCCTCTTGCTCATATCTCTTCCCTTCTTTCCTCATGGCTTGATGAAAAGACCGGAAGCGATCCCTTCCGGTCTTTCTCCCTGTGGTTTAGTTATTGCTGAACAAAGGCGTTGACAGGTACCGGTCGCCGGAGTCGGGAAGAAGCACCACGATGGTCTTTCCCTGATTTTCCGGCCGGGATGCCAGAATCCCCGCTGCCTTGAGAGCCGCGCCGGAAGAAATGCCTACCAGGATCCCCTCGCTGACCGCAAATTTCCGGCCCTCCTCGAACGCATCCTCGTTTTCAATGGCGATCACTTCGTCATATATCTTCGTGTTCAGCACCTCCGGCACAAAACCGGCGCCGATGCCCTGGATCTTGTGAGCCCCCGCGGTTCCCTTGGAAAGCACGGGACTGCTGGCGGGCTCCACCGCCACAACCTTTACATTCGGATTCTTTTCCTTCAGGTACTCGCCGACACCCGTAACGGTTCCGCCGGTGCCCACGCCCGCAACAAAGATATCCACCTTCCCGTCCGTCTGCTCCCAGATCTCCGGTCCCGTGGAAGCCTTGTGGACCGCAGGGTTTGCGGGATTGACAAACTGCCCCAGGATCACGGATCCGGGAATCTCCTTCTTCAGCTCTTCCGCCTTCTCAATGGCACCCTTCATCCCCTTCGCGCCCTCTGTCAGCACCAGCTCCGCGCCGTATGCCTTCAGCAGATTTCTTCTCTCCACGCTCATGGTGTCCGGCAGGGTCAAGATCGCCTTATACCCCTTCATGGCGGCCACGGAAGCCAGCCCGATGCCGGTGTTCCCGGACGTGGGCTCGATAATGGTAGCTCCGGGCTTTAAGATCCCCTTTTTCTCGGCGTCCTCGATCATCGCCAGGGCGATCCTGTCCTTCACGGATCCCGCCGGATTCAGATACTCCAGCTTTGCCAGGATCACAGCTCCCTTGATCCCCGCCTTTTCGGAATACCGGTTCAGCTTTAACAGCGGGGTCCCGCCGATCAGCTCTGACGCGCTCTCTTTGATCTTACTCATAATAACATCCTCCT
>CANQCF010000038.1 GCA_947589505.1 uncultured Acetatifactor sp.
ACCTATTTTGTGTGAAATTTTCAAGGTGCTGAAAATATGGGGCAACATAAATCTATCTATTCGACCCCAACATCATGGGATGCCGGAATGCGCGGTTTTGCGGATGGCGCGGGACGTACCGGGGGCGCCGGTCGGCTGCGGAACCGGAGAGGATGGAAGGGCAGCAAAAAAAGTGGAATCTGCTAAGGAGGCTTTTGCCGTGAATCAGGTATGGGAAATATTGCGTATCGTGTGGGATTTCGTCTTTGGGCACCTGATGATCTGGAACCTGCTCTTTGCCGTTATCATCGTCTTTTTTGAGAGGCGGAACCCAAAGAGCGTGTGGGCCTGGCTGCTGCTGTTGTTCTTTCTTCCGGGCGTCGGCCTGATCCTGTATCTTTTTCTGGGGCAGGACATGCACAAGCGGAAGATGTTCCGCACGAAGGAGCTGGACGATCAGCTGGGGGAACTGGTCCGCTATCAAGAGAAACTGCTCCAGAACGGACAGCTGGATCTGAGACTGGAAGAATATGCGGATCTTGCGATGTATAACCTGAAGACATCCGGCGCGGTGATCACCGGAGAAAACGATGTGGATATTTTCACGGACGGAAATCAGAAGTTTGAGGCGCTTCTGGAAGATCTGAAAAAGGCGGAGAAGTTTATCCACATGCAGTACTATATCATCAAGGATGATGTCCTGTTTCACAGGATCTGTGAGGTGCTGGAGGAAAAGGCGGCCCAGGGCGTGGAGGTAAGGCTTCTGTACGACGCCATGGGAAGCCGGTTTGTGAAGCAGAGTGTCTGGAAGAGGCTGAACAGGAGGGGGATTCAGACCGCAGAGTTTTTCCCGGCGCTGCTCCGCCGCTTCCACCTCAGAATCAATTACCGCAATCACCGCAAGATCGTGGTGATCGACAACAAGATCGCCTATGTGGGCGGTTTTAATGTGGGGAAGGAATATATCGATTTGGATGAAAAGATCGGCCATTGGAGGGACACCCATCTTCGGATCCGGGGCCGCGCCGTGCTTGGTCTTCAGATGCGCTTCCTCTTAGACTGGAATTACGCGGCCGGGGAAAACCTCCTCCTCAGACCGGATTTGCTCGGCGGCCTGGAGCCCGGCGTCCGCGACCACTGTGAGATGCAGGTTATCAGCAGCGGGCCGGACAATTCGGTCTGCCAGGTGCGGGACAACTACCTTCGGATGATCGGGAAGGCCCGGGAGAGCATCTACATCCAGACGCCGTACTTCATACCGGACGAATCGATCCTGAATGCGCTTCTGATCGCCGTGAATTCCGGGATCTCTGTGAACCTCATGGTGCCCTGCAAGCCGGATCATCCCTTTGTCTACTGGGCGACGTACTCTTACGTCGGGGATCTGGTGATGGCGGGGGCGAACTGCTACACCTACGACAACGGTTTTCTCCACAGCAAGGTGATGGTGGTGGATTCCAAGGTTTTCTGCTGCGGCACGGCAAACATGGATATCCGAAGTTTTGCCCTGAATTTTGAGGTGAATGTCACTGCCTATGATGAAGAGAAGGCCCGGAAAATGGAGGAATGCTTTAAGGAAGACCTGAAGTGCAGCACCCAGATTACCCGGGATGAATACGCCAGGAGAAAACTTTCCGTCAGGATCCGGGAGCAGGCGTGCAGACTGATGTCGCCGCTGATGTAGAGACAAGGTTTGCTTTGTGTTTTCGCTGTTCAGGACAATTTCCCCTGGGGCCTGCCTTTCCATGGCAGCCTGCCGGGATGTGGTCGAGGCCTGCCGAGATTTCCCTGTAAGGATTTTTGAAATTTAACTTTTCTAATCGGCGGAGATATGTTAGTATCATAAGTGCGGCGCTTTTATGCTGCCGCTCGGAAAGAACACTTACAGATCTGCGGGAAAGGATCCCGCGGGAGAAGATGAAAGACGAGGAGATAAGACAGAATATGAAGAGAAGGATGATTGCGGGGGCTGCAGTTTTCTGTGCGGCAGTACTGATGGCGGGCGCGCTGGCCGGCTGCGGAAATACAGGGAATGGAGAGAGTACGGGGGGAACGGAGAGCAGTCAGGAGACCCCGGCAGAGAAGATTACCCTGAAAGACATAGATGTGGAAAAATATGTGACCGTGGGCGATTATAAGAGTATCCGCGTGGAAAAGCCGGAGGTTACGGTCAGCGACAGCGAGCTGGAGGAAATGACAAACCAGGTGTATATCGGCAGCTTCCCGGCGGAGCTGGGAGTGAAGGACCGGGCCGTGAAGGAAGGGGATACCGCCAACATTGACTATGTGGGAAAGAAGGACGGTGTGGCTTTTGACGGCGGCACCGCCCAGGGAGCGAATCTGACCATCGGTTCCAACACTTATATCGACGGCTTTGAAGACGGCCTGATCGGCGTTATGCCGGGGGAGACCGTGGATCTGAACCTGACCTTCCCGGAGGGATACGGCAATCAGGATCTCGCGGGACAGGCGGTGGTCTTCACCGTCACGGTAAATTATATCATTCCCGAGGAAAAAACGGACGAAGCTGTAGAAAAATTCGGCGTGGAAGGTGTAACCACGGTGGAAGAACTTCGTCAATATGTATATGACTACCTTTACGATATAAATGAGATGAGAAGAGACAGTCAATATGAGCAGGATGTCCTGAACGCGTTTCTGGCGGTCTGTGAATTTCAGGAGATCCCCCAGGAGTATCTGGATTCCTACCGGCAGACTGCAAAGCAGAATATCACGGATACGGCGGCTCAATACGGAACAGATCCGGAAACCTATGTGAATTATTATTATGGGATGGATCTGAATTCCTTTCTGGATGCCTATTCTGACAATGCCCTCCGTCAGAACATTGCCATGCAGGTCGTGGCGGACAAAGAAGGGCTTGCCGTGGACGATGAGGAGCTGAACACGACGCTCCAGCAGTATGCGTCGGACGCGGGTTATGATTCTGTGGAAGAGTATGTAGGGGGAGGCTCCCTGGAGGAAATACGGGACTATCTCATGTATGACAATGTCTACAACTATCTGATGGATATCGCAGGGCAGACGGATTAAGGCAGGCAGCGCTGTCACCACGTCTGAAAAGCGCCGGGAAACCGCAAGGGCGATCTTAAGGACGGAGCCGGTTAAGAAGCGCTGCCGCAGAGGAAGACGAAAGGACGAAAGATGAACAGGAACCGGTGGATACGAAACATTATTTTTCTTATGACGGCGCTGTTTCTTTTTGCCGTTCCCGGTATCAGGGCGGGCGCGAGCTCCATCAATGAGCTTCAGCAGCAGATCGCCGCGCACCAGAAAGAGTTGGAAAACGCCAACAATAAGGTTTCCAACCTTCAGGATGAGCAGAGCCTGATCCAGGAGCTGATCGACGACCTGAATGCAGAGATCATCAATACCATGACGGAAATCAGCCTGAAGCAGGATGAAATCGCGGCAAAAGAGACTGAGATTGAGGAAAAACAAACCCAGATTGAGGAAAAACAGGCTGATATCCAGGTGACGGAGCAGGAGTACAACGAGGCAAAAGCGCGGGAAGAGAAACAGCAGGACGACATGCTTGTGCGGGTGCGGCGGATTTATGAGACAAACAGCACCTCCCTTTTGAATCTGGTTCTCAAGGGTACGGGTCTGGGGAATCTGCTGAACCGTCTGGACTATGTGGAACAGTTATACACCTATGACCAGAATAAGCTCTCGGACTATCAGGAGGCCCGCCGTCTGGTGCGGGAGCTGTGGGACCGTTTAGAGGAGGAAAAGGAACAGCTCCAGCAGCAGAAACTTCAGTTTGAGACGGACAAGGCCCAGCTGGAGGAGGCAAAGTCGGAGCTGGATCAACAGAAAGCTGAGCTGGATCAGGCCCTGGCCGTCCGGAAAAAGGAAAACGCCAACTATCAGGCGGAGATCGACAAGGCAAGGCAGGAAGCCAATGTCGCGAAAGCTCTGATCCAGCAGGAGCAGAAGGATCTGAAGCGCCTTCAGCAGGAGCAGAATAAGGGCAATACTCCGGCGGCCAACGGCACTTACACGGATACGGGATACGCCTCCATTATCGACAATGCGAATGGAAGCGAACTGGGGAAGAAGATCGCAAAATACGCCTGCCAGTTCGTCGGAAACCCCTATGTCTACGGCGGGACCAGTTTGACCAATGGGACGGACTGCTCGGGCTTTACCTGGAGGATCTATCTGAACTTCGGGTATTCCATCACCCGGACTTCTTACAGCCAGAGAAGCGACGGGGTGGAGGTCAGCTACGCGGACGCCCAGCCTGGGGATATCATCTGTTACAGCGGACATGTGGCGATGTATATCGGGGGAGGGAAGATCGTCCACGCCAGCAATCAGAGGGACGGCATCAAGGTGAGCAATGCAACTTATCGGGAGATCATCACTGTGAGGAGGATCATATAAGGACGATTCGTTCATCTTTTTTTAAGAATTTATTTCTGGACAAATCAGGATTCGCATGTTACAGTTAAGTCACGGGTTTTCAAATCCGTGACTTTCTTTTTATCAGACTATGGCCCGTCGGCCGGATAATCCAAATCATTCTTATAGCATACGAAAGCGAGGAGCCAGATGACCTACGAGTATTTTAAAACACAGCTCTATTATAGTCTATTGGAGCTGAAGACTGCGGACAGGACGGAACTTGGAATATTGGAGAAAGGGGTAGAGTATGAGGACGATACTGCCCGGAGGGTAATCTGCGCGGTAAACTGCGCGGAGCACTCTGCAAGACATGGGACCCTCCCGGAGGACATCCTGTACGCAGTCTGGGACGACAGGCGGTACGGCAGTATGTTTTATTGGCGGGTAGAACCCTATTACGAGCGATTTCTTGCGGAAGGGTGGCAGGCAGTCCTGCCGGAGCTGGCGGCTGCTGTCAACCGGGAGGGAGAAAGGAGCGGAGGCCTTCCGGCGGAAAACGATACCTACCTGCAGCACCGGGCAAATCTGATCCTGCGTCCAATCTCGTATGCGCTGCGGATGGAAGATCTCAGCGACAGTATTTTCTGGAGACTGGGGGATATCGCGCTGACGCTGTATCTTCTGGTATATGACGATCCGGATAATTTATTGTCATTAAAACTGGGCAGAAATTTCACGGAGAGATGGAAAAAGAGGGATTCCGTTCTCTTGACGGGGGCGCTTCTGAACTGTGTTTCCAGGATGCCGCCCAGACTGTATCCCGGGCAGGATCTTTTGAGTTTCTATGACGATCGTGGAGGCGTTTTTATGGAGGGAGAAAACGGAGTGCGTACCGTGATCTGTCCCCAGGATCATCTGCAGGGGGTTATAGGGTACCGTCTGACTACGACAAGGCGGATTAACGGGGCCATAGCCATCTTTTATCCCGGGGTAAAGGAGCGCCTTGCCAAGCTCCTTCAGGGAGATTATTATGTGGGTTTTACCAGTGTGAATGAAGCAGTGATCCATCCGGTGCGGGATAAGAGGCTTACGGACATGAAGGCGGCGATCTTCCACAACAACGCGATTCTCGACAGGGCAAATTTCCTGACAGATAAGGTCTATCGCTATGTGGGCGTGAGGGGGGAACTGATGGAGGTGTAAGAAAACGAAAAATCCCCTGCCGGCGCTGTAAAGAGCGCAGACAGGGGAGACGGACCATGCGGGGCAAAAGGGAAGGGAAGAACGCGGAACGGTTCCGTGCCCGACCTGTGTGTTTAGGCGGTGATGACCGTACCGGTCTTGCCCTTCACAGCGTTTAAAGCGTTCTGCTGGTTGGTGATCAGAACCCTTCCGCCGGGAATATGTTCCAGATAGGTGATTGCCGCCTCAATCTTGGGAAGCATGGAGCCGGCCTCGAATTGATCCCGGGCGATGAGTTCCTTTGCCCTGGCGACATTCATCTCACTGATGGGGGTCTGATGATCGGTATTGTAATCCATGTAGACGCACTCCACATCCGTCAGGATGATCAGTTCATCCGCCTTTAAGTCCGACGCCAGTTTTCCGGCGATGGCGTCCTTTTCGATCACGGCGGAAGCACCTTTCAGGCTGTGTTTCTGTTCGATGACGGGGATACCGCCGCCTCCGCAGGCGATCACGATCTGGCCGGCCTCCGACAGGGTGCGGATGGCCTCGATCTCAACGATGTCCAAGGGCTTTGGAGCAGCCACAACCCTGCGGAAGCCTTTTTCAGGATATTCCCGGACATAATTGCCCTTCTTGAGCTCCGCCTCGGCGTCCTCCCGGGACATATAGCGCCCGATGACTTTAGTGGGCTCGTAAAAGGCGTCGTCGTAGGGATCCACGGTAACCTGGGTCAGAATGGTACTGACGGTTTGGGAAATTCCTCTGGAGAGAAGCTCAGAGCGCAGCGCATTCTGGATATCGTAACCCACATAGCCCTGGCTCATAGCGGAGCATACGCACATGGGGGCGGGGGTATAATCCGTGTAAACCCGGCGCAGTTCCGTCATAGCCTTGTGGATCATGCTGACCTGGGGGCCGTTGGAATGGGTGATGGTGAGCTGGTAATCCTCCTCCACCAGGTCAGCCAGGGCCTTCGCGGTGATGTGGACGGCGTCCCACTGCTGCAGGGTGGTATGGCCCAGGGCCTCGTGGCCCAGCGAAACGACAACTCTCTTCTTGCTCATACTGATTCCTCCGTGGAATAAAAATTCATTTATGGGGTGGATGAGGGGGAAAACACCCAGACGTCCATCCGCATGAATAAGCTTGTTTTTCTAATTATAACATATATTTTCTGCTTTGGTACATTTTTCTGAACTTGAGCCGTAAAGCGCGGGTTATACGCCGGTGAGCCGGGAAACCGCGTCCTCCAGCACTTCAAAATAATTCTCAAAGGTTTTGCGGCAGCAGCCGGGATCCCGGATCACGATACCCTGGCTCCGCAGGCCGGTCAGGGAAAAGCCCATGGCCATGCGGTGATCCTCATAGGTTTCCACCTGGGATGGCTGGGGTTTTCCAGGGAAAATAGTGACAGAAGTGTCGGTATATTCACAGGCGATCCCCATCTTCTTCAGCTCCGTCACGATCGCCGTAAGGCGGTCGCTCTCCTGAAACCGAATGTGTCCGATGCCGGTGATGGTGGTGGGGCCGTCCGCAAAGGGAGCGATGGCCGCCAGGGTGATGGCCTGGTCGGAGCAGGCGCCCATGTCCACGCTGATCCCCGGAAAATGACCGGTTGGAGGCGGAGAGAGGACGATGCCCCCGGGAAGGTCCTGGGCCTGGCAGCCCAGCCGCTCTAAGATCCGGAGAAAGGCCACATCCCCCTGAAGGGAGTCGAAATGCACATTCTCTGCCTGTACCGGTATGTTCAGAAGGGGGCACATGGCGTAAAAGTAACAGGCGGCGGAGACGTCCGGCTCTATTCTGTAATCCAGGGCGTGGTATCGCTGTCCGGCAGGCGTGCGGAAGGTGTGGAGGACGCCGCCGGGAGTCTCGGCGGTTTCCTGTTCCGTACAAACCCCGAACTGTTCCATCATCCTGCGGGTGATCTGGATATAGGCCATGCCGTGATGTCCCTCCACATGGATGGCAAAGTCCCTGGGAGAGAGACAGGAGGCGATGAGCAGGGCGCTCAGGTATTGGCTGCTGCTGTCAATGTTGACAGTGGTGTCATTTCCACAGAACCCATGGGAATGCAGGGTAAAGGGAAAATATCCGGGCCGATCCTCAAACAGGACTTCGCAGCCCAGGCTTTCCAGCCCCTTGAGCAGGGGAGCCATGGGGCGGCGGCGCATCTGCTCGGAGGCGTCCATGTGATAGACGCCCTCGGACAGGCCCAGATAGGCCGTCAGAAAGCGGGCGGCGGTGCCGGCGCTTCCCACATAGAGGGAGGCTTCCTTTTTCGGGCCCGGGCCGCCCATTCCGACCACGGAAACGGTCTGCTTTTCTTCGTCGGCCCGGGCCGTAAATCCCAGCTCCTGCACACATTTTAAGAAGTGTCTGGAGTCGTCGGAGAAGAGGGCCCCCCGGAGGGTGGATTCCCCCTTTGCCAGCGTAGCCAGGAGAAGGGCACGGTTCGTGATGCTCTTGGAGCCGGGTACCCGGACGGCCAGTGGGGTATTTGTGCTGCGGATCCGGTCCGCGATACAGGGGACAGTATAAGTTTCGCTTAGTTTCATAGCAGTATGCCTTTCGATTGCGCGTGCGGAAGAAATCCTCCGTGTTTGCAAGCATGGATCTTCGTCTGTCAGCATGCCTTTTGATTGCGTGTGAGGAAGAAATCCTCTGTGTTTGCAAGCATGGATCTTCGTCTGTCAGTATGACTTTCGATTGCGTATGCGGAAGAAATCCTCTGTGTTTGCAAGCATGGATCTTCGTCTGTCAGTATGCCTTTCGATTGCGTGTGCGGAAGAAATCCTCTGTGTTTGCAAGCATGGATCTTCGTCTGTCAGTATGCCTTTTGATTGCGTGTGCGGAAAAATCTTCCTGCGGTGGAAACGTCATGTGCCGGCCAGGGTTTCAGGGCTGGCCGGCAGGTCGTCCGCGGCGGAAGCGCCACCGTCCCAGGCTGTATCCTCAGGATCTTTTGACGCCTCTTTCGCTGCCTCTTCCTTCGCCGCTTTGTTTCGCTTTCTGAGATCTGTGAAGAAGTCCTTCAGGAGCCGGCTGCACTCCTCCTCCAGGACGCCTCGGTAGACCACGGCCTGGTGATTGAACTGCGGCATTTCCAACAGGTTCAGAATGGAACCGCCGCAGCCGGCCTTGGGGTTCATGCAGCCCATGACGACCTCGGGGATCCTTGCCTGGACGATGGCCCCGGCACACATCTGACAGGGTTCCAGGGTCACATACAGGGTACAGCCCTCCAGCCTCCAGTCCCCCATGGCCTTGCTTGCCCTGCGGATCGCGGTGATCTCCGCGTGGCAGAGGGTATTTTTGTCCGTATTGCGCCGGTTGTAGCCGCGGCCGATGATCCTGCCCTCATAGACGATCACGCAGCCGATGGGAACTTCCCCCAGAGCGGCGGCTTTTTTGGCCTGCCGGATGGCTTCTTTCATATATTTTTCCTGGACGGAGACAATGGCGGACATAATGTATTCCTTTCGGGGCACACTCTTATCAAAAGAAATGTCCCGATGATGACGGCATCGGGGCAGAATTTACAGATCAGGAGGATGCCTTATGAGAAACAGGCAGTTTTGGGTTCGGCTGCTGGGAGCGCTCTGGCTCCTGGCACTGACCCTTTCGGGGGCGGTATCGTCCGCTTGGAAAAAATTCCGCCGCAGATGGTAGGGCAGCAGCGGAAAAAGGGAAACAGGAAAACAGCCCCGCAGGATTCCCGGCAGGGCGGCAGGGGACAATTCCGCGCGCCTTGCCCGGTTCGGGAAAGGCGATCCTCTATTCGGCGGGCTGGTCTCCTGTGAGTTTCCGGTGTACGAACACGGAGGCTTCTACAGTTTTAGAGTTCAGCTTGCAGCCGAAGAGGATCTTGCCGTTTGTGTATTTTGTGGACCGGACCACATAGGCGCTCAGGACAAAGGTCTGCTGGGTTTCCGGATCGGTAAAGGTGATGTCCTGGATCACAAAACCGCGCCTGAGCGCGCCGGTGTCAGCGTTTGGCTCCGTGACCAGGGCTATCCCGCCCCCGCTTAAGTTTTTGATCTTGACGGGAAGGGCTCCCGCGCCGTTTAAGAACCGGGCGGTTCCCGTAAGTCCCAGGGGGATCCGGGCATGAACCCTGCGCTCTGTGGGCTGTCCGTTTTCACTGCTCATCAAAAGGTGGGAGGGAGACATCTCAAAACGCCGGATCTGGACTTTCCTCCACAGATAGGGAACCTTGTTTCGGACTACATAAACCTTATAGATGATATTGCGCTCCGGAAAACTGATGGCGACCTTGGTCTTCGGATCTGTGATCAGCTTTATGGGGACGATCTTTGTGTGCAGTTTTTTCTCCTGCTGCTGGATATTCAGATATTCCACATTGGAAGACACAGCAAGGACTTCCGTGGATAATTCCACGGTGTTTGTACCCTTTTCCACGCGGATCAGGACTTTTTCACCGGGGATCAATTCGTTGACATACATGGCAGGTTCCTCCAAAAACATACTCGAAGGTGCTTTGCGGGCGCTGGAATCGTCAGCAGCATGGGCGGTCGGTTCCCTGAATTCTGCGCCATTTTTTTCAGTGTAGCATATTTTTGAAAGATGTGCCATATAAAAAAGAAAATTTTGTTCACAGTGTTCACAGCACTCATTTGCAAAAGGAAATCGAAATTGCTTCTAAAAATATCGGGGTGGATTTCTTTCTTTCAAATTTTGTGTATCCTTCTTTTATGACGCTGGTTTTCATAAAACTTATCTTAAAAGATTCTTCTTGCCAGGAATCGCTTTTGGGACTATGCTAAGTAGAGACCATACTTTTAGGAGAGAAAGAGGGATCAGTCTTGCGGATCTGTGGTTTTCAAAAGACAACGCTTTTGGATTTTCCGGGGCATGTGGCGGCCACCCTGTTTACGGGGGGCTGTAATTTCCGTTGCCCTTTTTGCCATAACGGGGATCTGGTGAAAGATCCCGAGAGTCAGCCGGGTTTTTCTGAGGAGGAGATCTTTTCTTTCTTAAAAAAAAGAAAGGGGATCCTGGAGGGAGTCTGCGTTACGGGAGGGGAGCCCACCCTGCAGCCGGATCTGGGGGAGTTCCTCGGGAAGATCAAGGAGCTGGGGTATCTGGTAAAGCTGGATACCAATGGGTACCGGCCGGAGGTTCTCCGGGAACTCTTAAAGGAAAAGAACCTGGACTATATGGCTATGGATATCAAGGCCGGGTGGGAACACTACAATAAAGCGACAGGTATGTCACATTTTGAACCGAATAAAATTCAAGAAAGCGTCGACCTGATCATGCATTCAGGAATCGATTATGAATTCCGCACCACTGTGGTCCGGGGGATTCATGAGCCGGAGGAATTTGAAGAGATCGGCAGATTTCTGAAAGGGGCGAAAGCCTATTTCCTGCAGAGCTACAAGGACAGCGGCGCGGTCCTGGAACCCGGGTACGGAGCCTTTCCCAAAGAGGTTTTGGAGGAGATGGCGGAAAAGGCAAGAAAGTACATTGCCAGAGTGGAACTTCGTGGAGTAGAATAATCGTTATGAATAAATTAATCGGAGACAGAAAATTTTACGGAAAGGTGCTCACGGTGGCGGTGCCCATCATGATCCAGAACGCGATCACGAATTTTGTGGGGCTTCTGGACAATATCATGGTGGGCCGCGTGGGGACGGAACAGATGTCCGGCATTGCCATCGTAAACCAGCTGCTTCTGGTGTTTAACTTGGCGATCTTCGGCGCGCTCTCCGCGGCGGGGATTTTTGGCGCACAGTTTTATGGTTCCGGGGACCAGGAGGGCGTACGGCACGCCTTTCGCTTTAAGCTGTATGTCAGCGTTTTATTGGTAATCCTGGGGATCTTAGTCCTCTGGTTCCTGGGGGAGGACCTGATCCTTCTCTATCTGCACGATGAGGGAGGGACGACCCAGTCTTTGGATGCGGCGCTGGGGTACGGGAAGTCTTATCTCCTTGTGATGCTTGTGGGACTATTGCCCTTTGCCCTGGAGGAAGCCTACGCCAGCACGCTGCGGGAGTGCGGTGAGACAAAGCTGCCCATGCTGGCGGGCGTCGTGGCGGTATTTGTCAATCTCTTTCTGAATTATCTGCTGATCTTTGGAAAATGCGGGTTCCCGAAGCTGGGGGTGGTGGGAGCCGCCATCGCCACGGTGATCTCCCGCTATGTGCAGATGCTTATCGTAATCGTCTGGACACACAGGCATACGGAACTGCTTCCCTTTGCAAAGGGGCTTTACAGTTCGCCGAGGATCCCGGGCGGACTGACCCTGCAGATCATTCTGAAGGGTCTGCCCCTGATGCTGAACGAGATCCTGTGGGCGGCGGGCATGGCCGTGCTGAACCAGTGTTATTCGCTGCGGGGCCTGGATGTGATCGCCGGCCTCAATATTGCGACTACGATCACCAACCTTTTTAATGTGGTATTTATCGCCATGGGAAGCGCGGTCTCCATCATGGTGGGTCAGCTCCTGGGCGCGGGAAGGATGGAGGAAGCCCGGGATACGGACACAAAGCTGATCGCCTTTTCCGTCTTCTCCTGCGTGGGGATCGGCGCGGTCCTGATGCTGCTTGCGCCTCTGTTCCCGGAGATGTATAATACAACGGACCAGGTAAAGAGTCTTGCCACCGGCTTTATCCGGGTGGGAGCAGGATGTATGCCGATCTTTGCGTTCATGCACACCACTTACTTTACCCTGCGGTCCGGCGGGAAGACGCTGATCACTTTCTGCTTTGACAGCGTGTACCTCTGGGCGGTGAGCACGCCCCTGGCCTTTGTGCTCAGCCGTTACACCGCCCTGCCCATATTGACTTTGTACCTCTGTGTGCAGCTTATCGATTTAATAAAATGCGCCATTGGATTCGTAATGGTCAAGAAGGGGATTTGGATGAATAAGATGGTTCACACCAGTTCAGCCAGCCGCTAAAATTCGGAAAAATCGTGCTCGCACGAATTTTTCCGAATCCAGCGGCTGAGGGAACGCCATTTCATGAGCAAAGACAGCTGCGAAGCAGCGGAGAGCGCGTGAGCGCGGCTTTGCGAATGGCGTGGGCTGAACTGGTCCCCCAGGGACGGAAACCCCGCTCACAGCGCGGACAGCTGCGAAGCAGCGGAGAGCGCGTGAGCGCGGCTTTGCGATTATTACACATCATTCTCAGAGCTTTTTCCCTCCAGCGCGTCCATGGCGTTTTCCAGCGTCGTCCTGGCGATAGCCTGAAGGGCCTCCCGGGTGAAGAATCCCTGGTGCGATGTGATGACCACATGGGGAAAGGACAGGAGCCGGGCGGTGACGGAATGCTCCAGGATCTCGTCCGAGCGGTCCTCGAAGACGTTGTTGGTCTCTTCTTCATAGACGTCCAGGCCGACACCGCCGAACTTGTGCATGCGGATCCCTTCGATGAGGTCGTCGGTCTTCACAAGGGCGCCCCGGGAAGTGTTCACAAGGATCACGCCGTCCTTCATCCGGCGGATGGTTTCCAGCCGGATCATGTGGCGGGTGGAGTCCATGAGAGGGCAATGAAGAGAGATGAGGTCGCTCCGGGCAAGGAGTTCCTCCAGGGTGACATACTCGACGAATTCCTTTAGGGAATCGTTCTGATAAACGTCGTGGGCGATGACTTTCATGCCGAAGCCGCTGCAGATGCGGCACATGGCGGCGCCGATCTTGCCGGTGCCGATGATGCCGGCGGTCTTCTGATAGAAATTGACGCCCATGAGTCCTGCCAGGCTGAAATCGTTTTCACGGACGCGGTTGTAGGCCTTGCAGATCCGGCGGTTACAGGAGAGCGCCAGGGCCATGGCGTGTTCCGCTACCGCCTCGGGAGAATAGCCGGGGACGCGCATGACGCGGATGCCGAGCTGTTTGGCGTAGGTGGTATCCACGTTGTTGTAGCCGGCGCACCGGAGGAGCAGGAGCTTTACTCCGCAGGCGTGCAGGCGGTCCAGAGTGCGTTCCCCTATGTCGGAACTGACGAAACCGCAGACGGCATCGCACCCCTCCGCGAGGGAAGCGCTCCGGGGCTCCAGATCGTGGGGCGTGTACTCAATTTCGATCGTGGGGAAGTCCGCGAGGCAGGCATCAAAGCTCTCGCGGTCGTAGCTTTTCGTATCATAGAACAAAATTTTCATAGAGAACCTCCAAACTCTTATTTTCCATAGTATTCCGCGGACAGGGGATGCTATGCGGAGAAAGGTGTTTTGCGCAGGGAAAGGATGTGTTGGAAATGGAAGAAAGGAAAGAGATCAGACAACAATTTTTGACGGGAGAGAGGGCCTTGTTCCAGGGCCGGTGCCTGAAGATCGTGGACACCACTTTTGCGGACGGGGAATCCCCCTTAAAGGAAAGCCGGGACATCGAGCTCACGGGCAGTATGTTCAAGTGGAAATATCCCCTCTGGTACAGCAAAGATATCCGGGTGAAGGACTGCACCTGGTTTGAGATGGCCAGGGCGGGGGTCTGGTACACCGAGAATATGACGGTGGAGGATTCCCCCATCGAGGCGCCCAAGAATTTCCGCAGGTGCAGGAATCTCAAGCTGAAAAACGTCTCCTTTTCCAATGCCGCGGAGACCTTGTGGCACTGTGATGATGTGACTCTGGAGAACGTCACCGCCAGGGGGGATTACTTTGCCATGAACACCAGCAATATCCGGGTGGAGAACCTGACGCTCTACGGCAACTATTCCTTTGACGGCGGAAGAAACGTGGAGATCCGCAATTCCAAGCTCCTTTCAAAGGACGCCTTCTGGAACACGGAGAATGTCACGGTTTACGATTCCTTTATCTCCGGCGAGTACCTGGGGTGGAACGGAAAGAACCTGACCCTGGTGAACTGTACGGTGGAGAGTCTGCAGGGAATGTGCTATATCGATAACCTGGTGATGAAGAACTGCAAGTTGCTCAACACCACCCTGGCTTTTGAGTATTCTTCTGTGGAGGCGGACATCCGGGGGAAGATCGACAGCGTGATGAATCCCACATCAGGGACGATCACGGCGGACGAGATCGGGGAGCTGATCCTGGAGAAAGACAAGATCGATCCCTCTAAGACCAGGATCCTATGCCGCGGCTAAAACAGAGATTGTTTCTAAATCGGATGCAAACGCAAGGGCCGAATATTCTGTTGCGGCTAAAAAACAGTGCTTGCCTGTAAATCAGACGCAAAGGCGGGAGGCCGATTTTCTGCCGCAGCTAAAACAGCGATTGCCTGCAACACAGACGCGAAGGCAGGAATCGGATCCTCTGCCGCTGTGAATATAGCGGCGATTGCCTGCAAACCGGATGTAAACGCAGGGACCGGATTTTATTCCAAGGTTAAAAAACAGCGATTGCCTGCAAGCCAGGCGCAAAAGCCTGACCGCGGCGATATTTAGTAAGAAAGCGAGAAATAGAAATGTTTGACTTTGATAGGCCGGTGGACCGCCGGGGGACCGCGTCCCTGAAATGGGACGTTGAGGAGAGGGAACTGCCCATGTGGGTGGCCGATATGGATTTTCAGACGGCCCCCTGCGTTCGGGAAGCAATCCAAAGGCGGGCGGACCACGGAGTATTTGGGTATAACATCGTGCCGGAGGAATGGTACGGGGCGTATCAGGGCTGGTGGGAGCGCAGGCACGGTTTTCAGATCCGGCGGGAATGGCTGATCTTCTGCACGGGGGTGGTCCCGGCCCTCTCCAGTATTGTCCGGAAGATGACGGGCGTGGGAGAGAACGTGCTGATCCAGACCCCGGTGTACAATATCTTCTTTAATTCCATCGTGAACAACGGAAGGAATGTGCTGCAGTCCCCCTTAAAGTGTCAGGACGGGGAATATGACATGGATTTCGAGGCCCTGGAGAGGGATCTTTCCGATCCCCAGACTTCCATGATGATCTTCTGCAATCCCCACAATCCGGTGGGAAAGATCTGGAGCCGGGAGACTCTGGCAAAGGTGGGGGAACTCTGCGCGAAGCACCATGTCCTGGTGGTGTCCGACGAGATCCACTGCGATCTCACGGATCCGGGCAGAGAGTATATCCCCTTCGCCTCTGTGAACGAGGTCTGCAGGGACAACAGCATCACCTGTATCGCGCCCACCAAGACCTTTAATCTGGCGGGCATCCAGACAGCGGCGGTGGTGGTGCCGGATCCCGTCCTCCGTCACAGGGTGAACCGGGGGCTGAACACGGACGAGGTGGCGGAGCCGAATACCTTCGCCGTGCCGGCGGCCGTGGCGGCCTTTGAGGGCGGGGGGCCCTGGCTGGAAGAGCTGAGGGCGTATCTGTATGAGAATAAATGTGAAGTCAGGGAATTTCTGAAGGAGAATCTTCCCCAGGTGCGGCTTACACCCTCCGAGGCAACCTATCTGCTCTGGCTGGACTGCGGGCAATACAGTGAGGACAGCGTGGAGCTGGCCGGGTTCCTGCGCCGGGAGACCGGGCTTTACGTCTCGGACGGCGCGGAGTATGGAAGGACCGGGGAGAGGTTCCTGCGCCTGAACATCGCCTGCCCCCGGGCAAGGCTGAGAGAGGGTCTGAAACGCCTGAAGGAAGGACTTGACAGCTATCAGCGGGAATGTTCCGGGAAATAAGATTCCCCAGAAAATAAGAGATTAGAAATAAGAGATCAAAAATAAGAGGATTCGAAGAATTGAAAAAAGAATTTACCTGCGGCCTCCGGGACGGTATCCCTATCGCCCTGGGGTATTTTGCAGTCAGCTTCAGCCTGGGCATCACCATGGTGTCCGCGGGGATCAGCGCCCTTCAGGGAGCGGTTATGAGCATCACCAATGTGACCAGCGCCGGTGAGTTTGCAGGCGTCAGGGTTATCGCCGCCGGGGGGACTCTGATCGAGATGGCGCTGACTCAGTTCATCATCAATCTGCGGTATGCTCTGATGAGTATGAGCCTGTCCCAGAAGCTGGACAGGGACATGCCCTTCTGGCAGCGATTTGTGATCGCGTTCGCCAATACGGACGAGATCTTCGCCGTGGCCATGAACCATCAAAAAAGCTTGACGCTTCCCTATATGATTGGCCTTCAGAGCCTGCCCATCCTGGGATGGACGGCGGGGACGTTCCTAGGCGCTGTGGCCTGCGGTCTGATGCCGGCCAGCGTCAGTGTCGCCATGAATGTGATGCTCTATGGCATGTTCATCGCCATCGTCTTCCCGGTGGCAAAAAAATCGAAGCCCGCCCTTGTGGTGTCCCTCCTGGCGGTATTCTTAAGCTGTTTGTTCCGCTACGCGCCTTTCCTGCAGGGCGTTTCGGAAGCGCTCTCCATCATCATCTGCACGGCGGCAGCGGCGGCCCTGGGGGCGGTTCTGTTTCCGGTGGAGGAGACGGAGGAAGCAGGCAGTGAAAAAGAGTGAGGCTTCCCGGCCTTGAACAGAGGATGGGAGTGCAAAACTCCCGGGATCCGTGCAGAGGCGAAAAGGGGGAGGCCCCCGGTCCGCGATGAAAAAGAGGAAAGATTCCCGGGAAATGCTGAAATTCCACTGAGGACAAGCCAGTTGAACCGTTCACGAGGCGGAAGGAGATCCTGACAGATGAAGATATATGTTTACATTTTTGTGATGGCGGCGGTCACCTATCTGATCCGGCTGATTCCGCTGACCTTGATCCGGAGACAGATCCAAAACCGCTTTCTAAAGTCGTTTTTGTATTATGTGCCGTACGCCTGCCTGATGGCGATGACTTTTCCGGCGGTGTTTTACGCCGCGGACCATCTCCTTGCGGCAGTGGCGGGCGTGGTGGCGGCAGCGTTTCTTGCGCTTAGGAACAAGGGGCTTGTGACAGTGGCGGCAGCGGCCAGCGTCACCGTGTTTGCGGTGTCCTGGGCGATGGAACTGCTGGGGTGAACTGCTGGGACGAAGCGCTGGGGTGAACCGCTGGGACGAACTACTGGGGTGAAGTGCTTGGATGGACTGCCTGGGTGACTGCTTAGAGGAAGCGCCAGAGTGATCGTTGAATCCGGGGGACGCTTCGAGGTTTTGTGAGCGCGGGGGCATGTTTTCAGACGGCAGTAAATGGGGAAAATAAAGAAAGAAGAATGCATAGGGAGGAATGGGCCATGGAAGATTTTCAGAAGGCAGTCGGAGAGTTTCAGAAGATCGTCGATCAGCATGACAACATCGTATTTTTCGGGGGCGCGGGGGTTTCCACGGAGAGCGGCATCCCGGATTTCAGGAGCGTTGACGGGCTGTACAACCAGCAGTACGACTATCCTCCGGAGACGATCCTGAGCCACACGTTTTACTTAAAAAAGCCGGAGGAGTTTTTCCGATTTTACAGAAATAAGATGCTCTTTCCGGAGGCGAAGCCCAACGCGGCCCACAGGAAACTGGCGGAGCTGGAAGCGGCGGGGAAACTGAAGGCGGTGGTGACCCAGAATATCGACGGCCTGCACCAGGCGGCCGGCAGCAGGAAGGTTTTGGAACTCCACGGCAGCGTGCTTCGGAACTATTGCGAAAAATGCCGCAAATTCTACCCGATGTCTTATATTCAGGAGACAAAGGGCATCCCGGTGTGCGAGGACTGCGGGGGCAGGGTGAAGCCGGATGTCGTTCTCTATGAGGAGGGATTGGACCAGGGGACGATCAGCGAGGCGGTGCGCTGTATCAGCGAGGCACAGGTTCTGGTGATCGGCGGGACATCTCTGGCGGTGTATCCGGCTGCCGGGCTCATCGACTATTTCCAGGGCGATAAGCTGGTAGTCATCAATATGGCGTCGACGCCCCGGGACAAATACGCGGATCTGCTGATCCAGGCGCCCATCGGAAAAGTATTTGATGCGATAACGTTGTAGACTGCCGTCTTTTTGAGAGCGAAGGACACAGCTTTTGAAAATCTTTAGAAAATCTTAATGTGTTGGGAGGTTGAGTACGGCGGGATTCTATGTTAATATCATAATGTGGTCATAAGCTTAAAGGACGGAACCGAGAATAGACCTGAAAGGAGTCTGCTCATGTTCAGACGAAAGAGAAATGATCTGGTTCCCTTTGAAAAGCATAAGAGAGTGATCCGTCTGGAGGACCGGGGGAGGGAGCGGGAATTGAAATTCGGCGCTTTCTTCTTTGGCGTCCTGGCGTTTTTTTGCGTGCTTTACTGTGTGGGTATCGGACTGGTGATCGGGTACGGCACGAAGTTTTTCCTGATCTGGGGTCTGATGGGGGTTGGATTCGGGGGGATTTCCTTCCTCTGCGCAAAGCCTGCCGTCCGCAGGAAGATTCCGGCCGTCCTGATCCGGCTTTTCTGGATCTGTTTCTGTGTGGGACTGGCCGTCTTTCTTCTGGTGGAAGGACTGGTGTTGTCCCGCTGCAGCGCCCAGGGAATGGAGGGCGCGGACTATGTGATCGTCCTGGGGGCCCAGTGGAAGACTTCCGGGCCAAGCCGCGTTCTGCAGTACCGGTTGGACAAGGCCCTGGAGTACTGGAGGAGGAATCCGGACGTGAAGGTGATCGTGTCCGGCGGTCAGGGACCAAACGAGCCCATTGCGGAAGCAGACGGCATGTTTTCGTATCTGACCCAGGCCGGGATCCCTGCGGAGCAGATCCTGGTGGAGAATCAATCGACGAATACTTATGAAAATCTGAGAAACAGCGCCGCTTTGCTGGACAAGGAGCAGGCAAGGGTCGTGATCGTGACCAATAATTTTCACGTTTTCCGAGCGGAAAAGATTGCCGGAGCCCAGGGTTACCGGAATGTGTCGGGGCTTGCCGCGCCATCTTACGCGCCCATGCAGCTGAATAATCTGCTGAGGGAGTTCTTCGGGGTGACAAAAGATTTTCTGATGGGAAACCTGATGTCCTGGGATTGAAAGAGATAGACGGAGGGGCGGTATGGATATTCATGTGGGAGACAGGATTAAAATGAAGAAACAGCATCCCTGCGGGAGCCAGGAGTGGGAAGTCCTCAGGGAGGGGGCGGATTTCCGCTTGAAATGCCTGGGCTGCGGGCACCAGATCATGATCGCGAGAAGGCTCATGGAGAAAAATGTGAAGGAGATATTTCCAAAATAAAATTTTTTTAAATGTTTTATTTGGACTTGCGCCGCTTGAAAAAATATGATATGATAACAACTCGTGATATATTAATTTCCTTGCTC
>CANQCF010000039.1 GCA_947589505.1 uncultured Acetatifactor sp.
CAAATATACATTTCAGAAATATACATCTTGATTATCATACTATAACATAAGCGATTTAACAAGGGGAATTTTTGAGATTTCTTAAAAAAACCGCTGCGGGCGACAACATGTCGGCCTGCAGCGGCTTATGGTCTTATGAAATTTTAATTCGAACTGGAACCGGCATTACTTCGCATAATCGATCACGCGGCTTTCGCGGATGACATTGACCTTGATCTGTCCGGGATACTCCAGTTCCGCTTCAATCTGCTTGGAGATATCTCGCGCCATCACTACCATGTCCGCATCAGAGATCTGTTCAGGTACTACCATTACTCGAACTTCACGACCTGCCTGAATTGCAAAAGATTTTTCTACACCTTTGAAATTGTTTGTTATCTCTTCTAATTGCTTTAATCTGCTGGTATAGGTTTCCAGCGTTTCCCTTCTGGCCCCCGGCCTTGCAGCGGATATCGTATCAGCAGCTTGTACAATACACGCGATCAGGGAAGTTGGCTCTACATCGCCATGATGGGATTCCACCGCGTTGATGACGACGGCGTTCTCCTTGTATTTCCTACAGAGCTCGGCGCCAATCTGCACATGGGAGCCCTCCATCTCACGGTCGATGGACTTGCCGATATCATGCAGCAGTCCCGCTCTCTTTGCCAGTCTGACGTCCAGTCCCATTTCGGCCGCCATCAGACCTGCCAAATGGGCCACCTCGATGGAATGTTTCAGCACATTCTGACCATAACTGGTCCGGAATTTCATTCTGCCGAGCAGTCTCACAAGTTCCGGGTGAATGCCGTGTACGCCGACTTCCAGCAAAGCGGATTCCCCTTCCTCCTTGATCATAGCTTCCACTTCTTTTTGCGCTTTTTCGACTGTCTCTTCGATTCTGGCCGGATGAATCCGCCCATCCACGATCAGCTTTTCCAGCGCGATCCTTGCAACTTCGCGGCGGATCGCATCAAAGCTGGACAGGACAACTGCTTCCGGCGTGTCGTCAATGATCAGATCCACACCGGTCATGGTCTCGAGGGTTCTTATATTGCGTCCCTCTCGTCCGATGATCCTGCCCTTCATTTCATCGTTCGGAAGCTGTACTACGGAGATTGTGGTCTCAGAGACATAATCTGCCGCACATCTCTGGATCGCTGCCACCACATACTCTTTCGCCTTTTTGTCCGCTTCCTCCTTGGCCTGACTCTCCATTTCCTTGATCATCACGGCCGTTTCATGTTTCACTTCGTCTTCAACAATTTTCAATAAGTAGTCTTTTGCCTGTTCAGAGGTTAGTCCGGAAATTCTTTCCAGCTCCTTTACGCGCTGCTCGTTCAGCGTAGAGATTTCAGCCTTCATCTTGTTCAAGGCTTCTTCTTTCGCCGCCAAACCTGCCTCGCGCTTTTCGATCGCATCCGCCTTCTTATCGATGTTCTCTTCCTTCTGCTGAAGTCTTCTCTCAGACCTCTGGGCTTCCGCTCTGCGTTCCTTGATCTCCTTGTCCAGTTCATTCTTGGTTCGAATGGACTCTTCCTTGACCTCAAGAAGCGACTCGCGTTTTTTTGCCTCGGCAGTTTTCAGAGCTTCATCGATGATGGCTCTCGCCTTCTCCTCCGCATTGCCAATGGTAGTTTCCGTCTTTTTCTTCTGGATGGAAGAGGTCAGTACGGATGCAACAACGGCGGTGACTGCGACTGCGACCAAAAGTACAATAATCCATGTCATTGTACCCATGTTCGGAGCACCTCCTTATGAAATTTTCATTGTTCATAAGCAATTCACAACAATTCAATTCTATACGCATTTACTTTGTATGTCAAGTAAAAGTGTCCCTTTTTTGTGTATTTTGTGCAAAAAATTAAACCGAATAATCGTCAATTCGCCCAAATATGGCCTTTCTGACGCTGTCCGCAGAGAACCCCTTTCGCATCAGAAAAGCGTACTCCCTCTGTTTCTCCTTTATATCTGCAGCCTCGCCGCGAAACTTTCTCTTTCTTAAAAGATCTGCGATCATCGCCGCCTCATCCTGGCAGCCGCCGGTTTCCTCCCATTGGATCCAGGCTCTTTCCAAAACATCTTCTGAAATTCCCTTTTTTTTCAGATCCTGCTCAATCCTGATACGCGATTTATCTTCCTGATGACAGGTAATGTAGTCCACAGCGTACCGGAGATCATCCGTATAGTGAAATGAGGCCACGTACTCCAGGGCTTCCCCGATCACTTCTTCCGGATATTCTCCCTGGGTCAGTTTCTCTCTCAGCTGCGCCGTCGTATAATCCTTTTTCAGAAGGAGATTCATGGCCCGGAGCTTTGCCCGCTTCGGGAGCGTCTCCCGCAGGATCTTTTCATAATCCTCCTGCGGGAGTTCTTCCCCCAAACGTATGTGATAATGTCGGAATTCCCCCTTGTATAAGACAAATGCAAATTCTCCGTCGAGAAAAACCCTGCTTCTGGATTTTGTCAGTTCCTCGATCTCTGTGACAATCATTCTTCCGCATCTTCCTTCTGTACATCCAGGTTGAAATGCTCGCGGATCTTCGCCTCCACCTCCGCGCACACCTCGGGATTGTCCTTCAGATACTGTTTCGCGTTCTCCCTGCCCTGTCCGATCTTTTCTCCCTTATAAGCGTACCATGCGCCGGACTTGTTGATCACGTCCACGCTGGCCGCCAGATCCAGGATATCGCCGATCATGGAAATCCCCTCGCCGAACATAATGTCAAACTCCGCTTCCTTGAAAGGGGGAGCCACCTTATTCTTTACGACTTTTACGCGGGTGCGGTTTCCGATCACCTCTCCGCCCTGTTTCAGGGACTCAATGCGCCGCACATCCAGACGGACGGAAGCGTAAAACTTCAGCGCCCGGCCGCCGGTGGTGGTCTCAGGGTTTCCAAACATCACACCGATCTTTTCACGGAGCTGATTTATAAAGACCACCGTACAATTGGACTTGCTGATCACCGCGGTGAGTTTTCTGAGGGCCTGGGACATCAGACGCGCCTGCAGGCCCACATGGCTGTCCCCCATCTCCCCGTCGATCTCGGCCTTGGGCACCAGGGCGGCGACGGAGTCCACCACGACGATATCCATGGCGCCGGAACGAACCATGGTCTCCGTGATCTCCATGGCCTGCTCGCCGTTGTCCGGCTGGGAGATGTAGAGGTCGTCTATATTCACGCCGATGTTCTTCGCATACACGGGATCCAGGGCGTGCTCCGCGTCGATAAATCCCGCGATCCCGCCCCGCTTCTGCACCTCCGCGATCATGTGCAGGGTGACGGTGGTCTTACCGCTGGACTCCGGCCCGTAAATTTCGATGATACGCCCCTTGGGAATTCCCCCCAATCCCAGCGCGATATCCAGGCTTAAGGAACCCGTGGGGATCGTCTCCACATTCATCCTCGCGGCAGGGTCGCCAAGGCGCATGACCGTACCCTTTCCGTACTGCTTCTCGATCTGGCCGAGGGCCGCGTCCAGCGCCTTCATCTTCTCCTGTTTTCTCAGCATTTCCTCATTGTTTTCCATAGAATTTTTCTCCAATCCATTCTTTTTTGAACTGTTCCCGGCGGATCCCGGTCTTTTCATTTCAACAGTTTCTTTTCTGACATTGTTTTCTTTTAATTCTTCCATATACTGTTCTCCTTTTCAAGAGGAACAGATGTTCGCTGTTACTATCTTAAAACATCTGTTCGATTTTGTCAATTGTTTTCTCATAAGGCTATCATACAGGAAATTGAGTCCATTATACCACCCTCAAAAGCATCCCTCCCCATCTTTTTTTAATCGCTCTGAAACTCCCGGCGAGATGCCGGACAAAAGATTTGATTCGTCAGACAAGAAAAATGTACCATACTTTCCCTGTTTGCACAAGCAGTATGGTACATTTTATAATTTTTTAAGAAAGCTCCCGCGGCGTAGGGCCGAACTGCCGCCCGTTTATTTTCCAAACGTCACTTTGCTCACATACTCCAGGACGCACCGTCTCGCAAGCATCAGCGCCGCCGTCACGGAGGAACGCCGGATCTTCTCCCGGCTGCCTGCAAAATGACACTCCTGCACGGTGACCTTGCCCTTTACGCTGCACCCGATGTACACCAGTCCCACGGGCTTTTCCTTTGTGCCGCCGTCCGGCCCGGCGATGCCTGTGACGGAGATGCCCACGTCCGTCCTGGAGTCCGCCAGCAGCCCTTTCACCATCTCTTCCGCCGTCTGTCTGCTCACGGCGCCATACTTCTGGAGCGTGCTCTTCTTGACTCCCAGAAGACGCCTCTTTGCCTTGTTGGAATAGGTCACCAGCCCGGCCTTGAAAAGCTCCGAGATCCCCGGCACGTTGACCAGCGCCGCGGACAAAAGCCCGCCGGTACAGGACTCCGCGCAGGAGATCGTCATGTCCTGGTCCAAGAGGAGATCCGCCAGGGCCCTCTCCAGCGTGACGTCATCCTCCGTGGTGTAGATCTCGTCGCCAAACTGATTCTTCAGCTCTTTCACGATGGGCTTGATCAGCTTGTTCGCCTCTTTCCGGGATTCCGCCCGGGCGGTGACCCGGATGTGCACTTCTCCGTCCTGCGCATACGTGGCGACCGACGGGTTCTCCTGCCTGTCGATCAGGCCGAGGATCTCTTTCTCCACAAGGCTCTCCGGCTTTCCCACGGTCTTCACCGTCTGGGAGAGGATGACGCCTGAGACAAATTCCTTCAGGTAAGGCTCCACGCTCTCCCGGAACATGAGCTGCAGTTCTTCCGGGGGCCCTGGCAGAAGCACGATCCGGCAGTTTTTCGTCTCCAGGGCCATGCCCGGCGCCGTGCCGTTGTGGTTGTCAAAGACCCTGCTGCCCTCCGGGATCATGGCCTGTTTCCAGTTGTTGTCCGCCGGCTTTATGCCCCGTCTGTCAAAATATTCTTTAATGAGCTTGCGGCTCCTCTCGTCTTCCACCAGTTTCTTTCCCGCAAACTCCGCCGCCGTCTCCCTGGTCAGATCGTCCTTCGTAGGTCCAAGCCCCCCGGAGAGGACCAGCAGGTCCGCCCGTTTTGACGCGGCCCTGAGCGCTTCTAAAATAGTTTCCCTCTCATCTCCCACAACCGTCTGATAAACGCAGTCGATTCCCAGTCCGGCCAGCTCCCTTGCCAGAAACGCGGCATTGGTATTGACGACATTCCCCCTCAGCAGTTCCGTTCCCACACAGATGATCTCTGAAACCATATTTCCTCCATTCCGCCGCAACCCTGCTCCGGCCGCTTACCTTATGTATCTCTCTGCCTGTTTCCAGGCCCCCGGCTTCTTTCCCCCAGGCATCCCGCCTCTATAAAGCCTTCTTCGGGCCACCTTTTTTCGCCGCTCCGACTGTTTCCCCCAGGCATCCCGCCAAAAGGCTTTCTTCCGGGCCGCTTACCTTATGTATCTTTCCACCCTTATTTCGTATCGCTCATAACGGACTTATTCTTTACGATATAATCCACAAGAGAGATCACGGTCAGGGCCAGCGCGATCCACATCACAAGATCCGTCAGGAACGCAAAGACATTGCCTCTCAGGAAGGGCGCGTCCTCTACGATCATCATGCAGATCATGACCATCTGGAAGGTCGTCTTGAACTTGCCCCAGTAATTCGCGGCGATCACCTGGCCCTTGTCTGCGGCGATCAGCCGGAAACCGCTGATGACAAACTCCCGGCTGATGATGATCACCACGATCCAGGAGGGGATCCTTTTCATCTCCACCAGGACGATCAGAGCGGCGCATACGAGCAATTTATCCGCCAGCGGGTCCATAAACTTTCCGAAATTGGTCACCAGATTATATTTTCTGGCGATCTTCCCGTCCAAAAGGTCCGTCAGGCTGGCGATGACAAACACAAGGAGCGCCAGATACTCCGGCACTGCCCCGTCCAAATCTCCAAAGAGAGCGGAAAACCACCCCCACTGCTCATAACTTCCCAGAAGCAGCAGGACGAAGGGCAGAATCAGAATCACCCGAAAAATCGTCAGTTTATTCGGCAGGTTCATCTTATTCTTTTTCTTTTCTGTGTTCTCACTCATGATACATCTCTCCGATCAGATCATATTCGTTTGCGTCCGTCACAAGTACCTTGACCAGATCCCCTGTCATCAGGTCCGCCGAGGTGTTCAGGAACAGATAGCCGTCCACATCCGGCGCGTCCCGGTAGGTCCTTGCCACATAGGCGTCCTCCTCCGCGACCTTTCCCTCGATCATCACCGTGAGAACCCTGCCCACCATATCCTGGGCCTTCTCAAAGGCGATCTCCTGCTGCAGCTCCATCAGTTCATCCCTGCGGAAGAGCTTGACTTCCTCCGGGACCTGATCCGCCATCTCCGCCGCCGGCGTATCCTCCTCCTGGGAATACGGAAATACCCCCAGCCGGTCAAACTCCATTTCATCCGTAAAATTGTACAACTCTTCGAAATCTGCCTGAGTCTCCCCCGGGAATCCGCTGATCAGCGTCGTCCTGAGGCAGATGTCCGGGATTCTCTCCCGCAGCTTTTTGATGATTTTTCGCAGGGACGCCTGGTCCGTCTTTCTCCCCATCCTCTTCAGGATCCTGTCGGAAGCGTGCTGGATGGGAATGTCGAGATAATGGCAGATCCTGGGTTCCGACGCAATGGTCTCGATCAGCTCCTCCGTGATCTCCTCAGGGTAACAGTACAGGACCCGGATCCAGTAAAGCCCGGGGATTTTCGCCAGTTTCCGCAAAAGCTCCGGCAGGGTCTTCTTCCCATAGAGGTCCACCCCGTAAAGCGTCGTCTCCTGGGCCACCAAAATCAATTCTTTCACGCCCTTTGCCGCCAGATCTTCCGCCTGGGCCAGAAGGGTCTCCATGGGAATACTGCGGTAACGCCCCCTGACCTTTGGAATCACACAATAGGTACAGTGTTTGTCGCATCCTTCTGAAATTTTCAGGTACGCGTAGTGTCCCCCCGTGGTGACGATCTGCGGGTGTCCCGCCGCCGGAGCCAGATCCAGATCCCGATAGTGGTTCCTGGCGCCGCCCTGTAAGGTTTCCTCCAATGCCGCCGCAATGTCCTCGATGGCATTCGTGCCTACGATGGCGTCCACCTGGGGAATCTCTTTCTGAATCTCCTCCCGGTAGCGCTGGGCAAGGCACCCGCAGGCGATCAGCGCTTTCAGGCCGCCTTCCTCCCGCCGCTCCGCGAACTCCAGAAGCGTGTTGATGCTCTCTTCCTTTGCGTCGCCGATAAAACAGCAGGTATTGACGATGACTGCCTCGGCCTCCGCCTCGTCGTCGGTGAAGGAATAGCCCTTCTTCTCCAGCATCCCCAGCATCATCTCGGTGTCCACTAAATTTTTGTCACATCCCAGTGACACAAACAATATCTTCAATCCCTGTTCCTCTTCCGTTTCCTCAGTCCGCCTGGGAGACGCGGAACTGATCTTTCAGCTTCCCCCTGGGAGACCTGCACTTTTTCGGTCAGATGCCGCGCTGAAAAAACAGCCGGGGCATCAGTCCCCGGCTCTGTTTTGCCTTATGCCTGCGTCGTGCCGTTCTCATCGGAACCCGCCGCGGGAACAGTCTCCTCGTCGCCGAGGATCTTGATCTTCCCCTCGTTCAGCTCGTCCACGGCAATGGAAAGGGGTTTTTTCCCCGGCTCATCCACCAGAGGTTCATCCCCGGCGATAATCTGGCGCGCCCTCTTGGCGGTAGCCATTACGATGGAATATCGGCTGTTAACCACAGGGGTCTCGCCCGGCTCCACTTCGCTGTTCACTACTTTCAACAAATCGGTATAAGACGGATGTAACATAATTATTCTGCTCCTTCCCTGAAACCTTTCAGTTCCTCTCTGATCTCCCTGATAAATCCGCTCTGTCTCACAGGCTCGCTGCGGGCTGCCTCGATCATGCCATGCAGCTGCCTTACACAAAGTTCCAGATCGTCGTTCACTACTATATAATCATAGGCGTCCATGCCTTCTGATTCCTCATAAGCCCGGGCGAGACGTTTCGCGATCACCTCATCGGTCTCGGTTCCTCTTCCCTCAAGACGCTGTTTCAGAACCGCCGCGCTGGGAGGCGTCACAAAAAGCAGCAGCGCCTCGGGAAACTTCTTCTTTACCTGGAGCGCTCCCTGGATCTCGATCTCCAGGATCACGTCCCTGCCCGCCGCAAGCTGCTGTTCCACATAACTCCTGGGGGTCCCGTAATAATGGTCACAGTACCGGGCGTATTCGATCAGGCCGTTCTCTTCGATCTTTTTTTCAAATTCAGCCTGATCCACAAAGAAATATTCCACGCCGTCTTTTTCGCCCGGACGGGGCTTTCTGGTCGTCATGGAGACAGACAGCGCGAAGTTATCGTAATCCTGCAGCAGTTTCTTTACCAGGGTTCCCTTTCCCGCTCCCGAGAATCCGGATATGACCGTCAAAATGCCTTTTCTATCCATACGGTTCACCCCCGTTATTCTATATTCTGGATCTGTTCCCTCACTTTTTCGATCTCTGTCTTCAGCTCGATCCCACAGTTGGAGATCTCCAGATCATTGGACTTTGACAGAATGGTGTTCGCCTCGCGGTTCATCTCCTGGGCGAAAAAATCCAGCTTTCTGCCGATACTTCCGCCCTCGGTCAGGGCGCTCTTCATGGACTCAATATGACTGCGCAGGCGGACCAGCTCTTCATCCACACAGACCTTATCCGCAAAAATGGTCACCTCTGTGATCAGCCGTCCCTCGTCCACCGTGTTGTCGCCCAGCATTTCCACAACCTTATCCCGGAGTTTCTGGCTGTACTCTGCAATGATCTGCGGACTGCGCTCTGAGATAAAATCCACCAGTTTCAGCATGCCGTCCAGCTTTTCCAGCAGATCCCTCTTCAGGTGTTCCCCCTCGGAGATCCGGCTCTCCACAAACTGTTCCGCCGCCCCGTCCAGGGCCTTCTTCAGCTCCAGCCAGAGTTCTTCCTCGCTGCCGTCTTCCTCCTCCATCGTCAGAACGTCGGGGAGTTTCGAGAGCGTGGAAACCCGGACATCGTCCTCCAGGCCGAAATCCTGACGCATCTCATTGAGATACTTCAGATATTCCGCCGCCAGTTCCTTATTGTAACGGACGCCGGAAGCCCCCTCGGAGAGATCTTCATAAGTGATAAAAAGATCCACCTTGCCTCTGGACATATAATTCTTCAGTTCACCGCGTATCGCCGATTCAAAGAAATTCAGTTTCTTGGGCATCTTAATAATGATGTCCAGATAGCGGTGGTTAACCGCTTTCATCTCAACGGTAAACTTCCTGTTGTTTTCTGTGATCTCGCACCTGCCGAAGCCGGTCATGCTCTTGATCATATTCTGTTCCTCTCCCGGAAATTGTAGGGGCATGCCGTTCCGCATACTCCTTTTTATTATATTCTAAGCCGGCGAACTCGTCAAGACCTGAATCGCACCGCGACCGTTCTGCGGAAACAGTTCACACGTAGTCATTCAGTCGCGCCTTTCTCGCCTGAATGTTCAGTTTTTTCATGGCTTTCGCTTCGATCTGCCGAATGCGCTCCCTGGTGACTTTCAGTTTCACTCCCACCTCTTCCAGGGTGTGGGGAATACCGTCGTTTAAGCCGAATCTCTCCCGGATCACAAATTCCTCCCTCTCCGAGAGAGAACTCAGCAGCTTGTCCACGGATTTCTTCAGCATGATGTTTGCCACCTGCTCATAGGGGTTCAAGGTCACCTTATCCTCGATAAAGTCCTCCAGTTTCGTATCCTCCTCATCCCCCACCGGACTGTCCAGGGATTTCGCGTCCTGGAGTTTCAGGGATTCCGTCACCTTTTCCAAGGAAAGTCCCGTCTTCTCCGCAATTTCCTCCAGAGTGGGGGTTCTTCCCAATTCCGCAGTCAGCATTTTCTCCGCTTTGTTGATCTTGTTCAGGGTATCCACCAGATGGACCGGCAGCCGGATCAGCCTGCCGTGATCCGCAATGGACCGGGAGATGGACTGCCGGATCCACCACGTGGCGTAGGTGGAAAATTTATAACCCTTGGTATAGTCAAACTTATCGATCGCTTTGAGGAGTCCCAAATTTCCCTCCTGTACCAGATCCAGGAAGGCCATGCCGCGGTTCACATATCTCTTTGCAATACAGACAACCAGGCGGAGATTTGCATTGGCAAGTTCATCTTTGGCCTCTTTGCTTCCCTCTTCCGCGATCCTTTTTGCAATTTCCTGTTCCTGCTCGGCGGAGAGCAGCGAATACTTTCCAATATCAAGAAGATAGGTTTTCACGCCGTCGATCAGGAAAATATCCTCCAGGGACTTATCGATCTCTTCATCCCCGTCCTGATAACCCAAAATCTTAGAGTCTTCTTCCTCGTACCGCTCTTCCTCCCGCTCCAGCTTCGCAAGATCTTCCTCGCTGGGTCCCTCGTCCGTTTTCACTCTGGAATGCTGATTGAATTCCTTCTCCGTCATGTGATTCTCCCTGTTTTCTTCTGAGGTTTTTCTGAGACTTCCCTGTGTCCGTCGTTTACGGCCGGTTTCCGCGCCGGCGGCCAAAAAACTGTCATTCCGGCGTGACAACGGTCATTAATTGAATATTCGGCATCTTTTTGCAAAATCCTTTTTCTGTTTTTACTTTCCCTATGCCGGCAAATCCACCCTCTAAATGTTTCCTGCTTCAATATATGGCTGCCCTGCCTCTCTCCGGGAATAAATTTCCTCCAGCTCCCGAAGCGTTTCCTCCCTGCCAAGAGAGAAAGGAATTCGGTGGCTCAGCAAAAAAGTATGGGCCTTCAAGGATTTCAAGACGTCAATTGCCTCCTTTAAGAGCTGCGCGTTATAAACCGCCCGGCCGCCTTTTCTGCCCGGGTAGAGGCCATCCCCCAGGAAGGCGTATTCCCCGTCCACCTCCAGCCCGAGGGAGCCCTTGGCATGCGTGGACGGCAAAGGAAACAGGTGCAGCGCGCAGCCGTCCTCTAAATAAAGGTCGTCTGTCACCGCTATCCCCTTTTGCGTATATTTCCAAGTGTTTCCGCCGACATACAGTTCCAGGGGATCCGGCAGGCCGGATAAGTTTCCGATGTGATCCGGGTGAAAATGTGAAAGCACGATGCTGTAAGGCAGTGCAGAAATGGCCGAAACTGAGGGGAAGGGCATCCCGCCGATCCCCTGCGCAGGCGAGATCAGATTTCGGATCTCCTCCCTGGATTTCCCGCTGTTTCCCACGTCGTAAAGCCAGATCTTATCCCTCCCGCGGATCACTCCCACCTCGGCGGAAAGCGGGTCGCCGGAGGATTCGATATAAGAGACCGTCCCGTTCATCCGGATCATAAGGCTTTCCCTTTCCGCCGTTTCTGCGCTCCCCTCCGGATCCGGCGGCGAAGCCCCGCCAGCTCCAGCCTCAGCGCCTGGCAATCCTGCTGTCCTTCCGGCGCGAAGAAAGCTCGATACAATCGTTCTTCCAATCCCTCCGGGATCTCCGCACCGAAATTTTCCCGGATCCAGGCCAGTTCCTGGGCAGGCGTGGTCAGGGCGGCAAATTCCGGCTCCCTTTCGGAGAGCCTTTCCGTCATCCTCCGATATTCCAGCTTCGCCCGCTCCCTCTCGGGAAGCTTTCTCTCCCGCTGCTTTTCCAGCGCCTTTTTCCCCAGGAAGCATAAGACTGCCGCTGCCATCGCGATAAACAGGAACGGCGCGCTGTTCTCCAGCGCATCGCCCAGATAATCGGTCAATCCGTCCTGCCCGGAATCGTTCCCTTCATCCGAACCGTTCCCGATCCCAAAATTCTCCCAGAAGGATCCCACTTCTTCTTCCTCCCCGGTGGCGGGAGTGGGATCCACTACTACCCAGCCCTTCCCCTCGATATAGATTTCCACCCAGGCATGGGCCTGGGCGTCGGAGACGTCCACCTCTACCAGCGCCGTCTCTCCCAGCGGGGAATACCCGCTGTAATAGTCCTCATACTTCTCGTCTTCCAGGAGCGTTCCGTCCAGCGCCATGTCGGCGTAAGACAGCGCGTATCCCTCCACATAGCGGGCCGGGATCCCCATATACCGGAAGAGCATGGTTCCCGCAGAGGCAAAATGACTGCAGTAACCTTTTTTGTTCCGGTTCAGAAAATAGCTGATGTAATCCTGCCCTCCGAAATAAAAACCCGGACGCAGCGTATAGGTAAAATTCTCTGCAAAGTAATCGGTGATCTGCCGGGCAATCTCTTCCGGCGTCCCGGAGAATCCCGCCTCCTCACAGGTCTTCTTTACCGCCCGGTAACAATTCTGCGGAACCTGAAGATATCTCTCGTCCGGCTCCCTGTCCAAGATCAACACATCGCTCACCGCCGGGTAATAGGTGTAGATGGAGGTGTCTCCTATCTGGATCGTAGCCGCATCGTCAGCATAGTAGGGTCTGTAATCAAAATCCTCGGAGGCGTCCACGTTCACCACCTCCATAACGCCCCTGCTCTGTACCCCGGGATCGCTTACGAACCACTCTTTCCGGTTGATCACGACGGAGGAGCTCGGGGAAGAAGACCTTGCGAGCATTGCATCCGCCTCAGGGAATACCTCCCGGACGTCCCGCCATCTGTCCCCCAGATAATCAAGACCTGCAAAAGCTTTCAGATATAAGGGTTCCATACTGTATGGCGTAAAGCGCACTGTGAGATCTGTCTTATACTGGGGCATCAGCGCCGCGTTGTTGGACAGTTTTCCTCCGCTTACCCCGGCCCCGGACGCGTTCCGCATGAACGCCAGCATACCGTACTGTGCGAAAACGGCGACGGTATCTTCCATAGCGGCTTTCTGCGGATTCTTCGGCACCAGAACCCGGTAGTCTCTCTGCGGGAACAGCGCGCCTATAAGCAGAGTTATCGCCGCCGACAGCGCGATGCCCAGGGGGAGCGCCTTTCTCATCTGCCCGGAGATATGTTTCCTGCTGCCTCCGCACTGTATGAGAAACAGCGTTGCGTAGCCGGAAAGGAGGCAAAAGGTCTCCGGAAGGTCCGGCGTCCTGTCGAAATACAGCGGAATCAGATATAGGATAAATGTCATCAGGAAGGTGCTGAAAAACCCGGCCTTGTACTGAGTCCGGATCCCCACCAGGATAATCTCCACTGCCCCCACAAATATGGCAATGGAAGTCACCGTAAGATAAGCATCCTGAATCCGCAAGCTGTACGCGTTTCCGCCTGTGATGCCGAGATAGGCCCTGGCTACTTCATACATTTTATTGATCACCGCGTAAGCGCCGCTGTTTAAGATCCAGAACATCTCCACCGCAATGAGGGCGTAGACAGCGAATATCACAATTATCGCCAGATTAGTGACCCATTTGATCTCCAGTTCGTACAGAAATCCCATCAGGAAGGATAGGATCGCCATAATTATGATACACAGTATTTTATTGTAGTCCATGTCATAGGCGGACAGAAAGCCTCCTACCGACCCGTAACAAAGCAGGAAAAGGAACAGCGATTTGGAAAGCGTCGCCCCGAGATCATACTGAGCCAATATTTCAATCAGGCTCCGCCGGGGCTCCGTCATCTCCATCTGAGCGGGCTTTCCTGCCTTTTTTCTACCGAATATATTCACCCTTATATGCTCCATTCCGCACCGCGATATATGCCTCCCCGGGGAACTCTTCCTCCATCCGCTCCCTGGCGAGACCCGGATCCTTCTTTCCGCTGTTGCTGAGGATCTCCTCCAGGGCGTTCTCCAGCTCCCCCGGCTCCGCCAGATAGCGGCAGAGAAGGCAGTCGCCCTTTCCCAGCCAGCAGAGCCGGATGGGATATCCCTTGTCCAGCAATAGCTGGCCAAGACCCTGTAAAGACTGAATCAGCCCGTCGTTTTCTTCTTCCTCCCCGGTGAGGGGCAAAAGCACGTTGATCTTGTCCCTGCCTGCCGCCAGTCTCTCCCGCACCATGGTCTTTCCCTGCTTTGCCGTCAGCTTCCAGTGGATGCTCTTTAAGTCGTCCCCGGGGATATATTCCCGAACCTCATAGTCCGGATTGATGTCCGTCCCCCGCTTTTTCAGCTCGTTCTCCTTTGGAAAACCCTCCACCCAGGAGGCCGGTTCTTCCTCCCCCGGTTCCTGTATTCCCCCGCCCACGGTGACGCCGGCATTCTGAAAGCGTCCGCTCTCTATTTTAAGCAGATGCAGCCAGTCATAGATCACCATTCCCGTGATCTGCACCTCCAGTCGTCCCAGATGATGACTGGTCAGGTCCCTCTCCGCCGCCAGCGTCCGGCCCGGGCCCGCCCAGAGTGCTTCCCGGTCCTCTAATACAGCTTCTGTAAAGAGATTGACGACCCGGAACCGGATCTCCAGAAAGAAGGGCAGGAACCGGTTCGGGTTTTTAATGCAGATCTTCATTCTAACCGGGTTGTGCCTGCCGATCCTGTTTGCCGGAAACTCCGCCTCCGCGGACAGTCCCTTCCAGTTTGAGAGAAGAGCCCAGACAGAGACCGCCGTGGTAAGTAAAAGAAGTCCCAGCATCAGGAAAAATATATAGCTGCGGAAGAAAAACCACAGCGCAAAGAGCGCGCCAAAGAGGACGATATACCTCAGGAGCCCTCCCGCGCAGAGTTTCGGCTTTTTCATCAGACCGCCTGTATCCTTTCCGTGATCTCCCGGATCAGCCCGGAGACACTGGCCCCCTCCGCCCTGGCGGAAGCGCTCAGGTGGATCCTGTGGCCCCAGGTTTCCCGGATCACAGCCAGTACGTCCTCCGGGATCACATACTCCCCGCCCCGGATCAGCGCCATTGCCCTCGCCATGCGGAGCAGCGCGATACTTCCCCGGGGACTGACACCCAGCGCGATCCGGGGATCCCGCCGGGTCTCCTCCGTCAGGTTTACGATGTATTCCTGGATGCTGTCCGAAGCGTGGAGCGTCCGCGCCTGCTCCCGAAGTTCCATAAGCCTCTGAACCGTCAGCACCGGTTTTACTTTATCCAATCCCCTCTCCGAGCTCTCTCTTAAGATTTCCAGCGCCGCCTTATGGGAGGGATATCCCATGGTCAGACAGATCAGAAAGCGGTCCAGCTGGGACTCCGGCAGCATCTGGGTTCCGGAGGAACCGTAGGGATTCTCCGTTGCCACAACGGTAAAAGGCTCCGGCAGGGGATAGGTCACCCCGTCCACCGTGACCCGGCTCTCCTCCATGACCTCCAGAAGCGCCGACTGGGTCTTTGAGGAAGTGCGGTTCAGCTCGTCCGCCAGAAAGAGATTGCAGAAGACCGCCCCTTTCTTATACTCAAAAGAATTCTGGGCGCTGTTGTACATGGTAAAGCCCACGATATCGCTGGGAAGCACGTCCGGCGTAAACTGCATCCTGTGATACTCCAGCTCCATTGCCCGGCCCATGGCCATGGCAAGCGTCGTCTTCCCCAGCCCCGGGATATCCTCCAGGAGAACGTGCCCTCCCGCCAGGATCGCCCCGAGGACTTTCCGGATCACGTCGTCCTTCCCCTTGATCACCTGACAGACCTGCTCCACCACCTGCTGTAATTCTTCCTTCATACGCTGTTCCTCTCCATCTTTTCGTCTCGATGCTCTAAAACTAATGCCCTCCGACGCAGGGGATCCCATTCGCCAATCCCCGGACCGGTCGTGTTTCTCCGGGTTCCGACAGTTCCCTTTCCCCAGGCCGGTCACCTTTCTCCAGCCTCTGGCAGTTTCCCCTCCCCCGGGCCGGTCCCGTTTCTCCCACCTCCGGCAGTTTTCCTTCTCCGGGCCGGTCACATTCCGGCAGACTCCGACATTTCACATTCCCGAACCGGTCACATTCCCTCCGGATCCAGCAGGTTCTCTTTTCCCAGGTCCGGTTTCTCCGAGCTGCCGGGATCCTCCACCCGATAGACCCGGAAGCCGAGGTCGCATCTCCTGTCCCCCGCTTCTTTCCCGAGCCTCTCCGCAGCCCGGCGGATCCTCTCCTTTCCGATCTCGCAGATCGTAGAAAACCCGGCCCGGCAGGCCTCGCTCTCTTCGCCGCAGTCTTCCGGGAGCTGGATCATGATATAGTGCAGATCCAGTTTCTTTTCCACCGCCGTCTGCATCACCGCGTGGGCCGTGGACGCTGAGCCCGAAAAGAAATCCATCACGATATCCCCGTCCTCCGCCGCCATCTCGACCAGATACCGGATCAGACTGACCGGCTTTACGTTTTCAAAGACCCTCGCACCGTCAAATAATTCCTGCACGCACTGGGTTCCCCCGTTATAGAGGCTCACCCACTCTCTCGGCAGGAGGGTGGAAGGCGCTCCCGTGGCGTCGCCCAGGTACTTTTTGATATATATATTCCAGTGGGCCTGTCCCCCCTCCGGGGTCTCCAGGGGGCCGTTCTCCGTGCGCTTAAACGTCACCAGTCCCTCCCCCAGCGCCTGTTCAAACCGCTCCCGGACATAGCGGTAAATATACCCCTCCTTCGGGAGAACCCGCTCCCCGTCCGGACAGAGAATCTCATACCTCTGGTTCCGATTCCTGGATTTATTCTTAAAGACAAAATCCTTATCCCGGTATAGCCGCCCTTTTTCGTCCCTGCGGTTATACATTTTTACCGCCCCGCCGGACAGGGGCGCCCGGAAAGGCTTCAGCTTCGTCCTGTCCTTTGCGTAGCAGTAGACATACTCATGGGTCCTGCTGGCAAAGCGGGGCCGGATCCCCCCCGCTGTGGAACAGTTCCAGATAAAAGTATTGACATAATTTTTCTCTCCGAAAACCTCTCCGCAGATCTTTTTCAGATTCTCCTGCTCGCAGTCGTCTATGCTGATAAAGATCACGCCGTCTTCCCGCAGCAGCTCCCTTGCCGCCGCCAGCCTCGAAAGGATCATGCTGCACCAGCCGGCGTGCAGCCTTCCCCCTATGTCCGCCTCCCGGGAGGGATTGTTTCTCTCCCCCTCTATTATCTCCTTATCCGCCCCGCCCTTTTTTTCGGAGCTCCTGAAGTCATCCGAATAGACAAAATCCTTTCCCGTGTTGTAGGGCGGATCGATATACATGACCTTAACGGCATTCCGATACTTTTCTTTCAGAAGTTTTAAGGCGTCCAGACTGTCGCCCTCTATGTAAAGATTTTGCGTGGTGTCCCACTCCAGGGATTCCTCCGGCGCCGGACGAAGGACCTTTTCCGAGGGGCATTCCGCCTCCAGAAGCGCCTCCCGCTTCCCGGGCCAGGTAAACTCATACCTCTCGTCCCAGACAGCTCCCTCCCCCAGAAGCCTCTTAAGCTCCCGGAGGTCGATTTCCCGGATCGTTTCGCCCCGCCTGTTTTTTCCCTCCCGGACACAGGAGGGGAAGAGCTCCCTAAGCTTTTCCAAATTATGCTGAAAATCCTCCGCGGCCTCCCGCCTCATCCTCTCCATGCCGCCTCTCCCATTCCGCCGGGAAAGCAAACCGAAACTCCCCTCCCGCCGTCCGGCAAAATGCCGCGCTTTTTTTACTCATTTCCCGCAACGTCATTCTAACATATATTGGATTTTATTTCAATTCGGAATCCGGCCTTGTTATTAACAAACACAGTAATTCAGCCACCGTCATTTGCAAAGCCGCGCCGTCGCCGCATAAAAGAAGGGACTGCCGCATTGGACAGTCCCCTGCTCCGATTTTCAATTTTTCTTACTCTCCTACCACTTTGCTTCTGTCAGCGCGGTCTGAAGACTGGTGAACAATTCGCTGTAGCGCATGGTCTTTTCACCCAGCCTGAGCACCGTGCAATAGTTCTCCAAGGGGATCTTACGGCCCTCATAGTCTATACACTCGCCGTTGTGCGCAAGAATGTCCCGGGCGATTCCCTTTGCGTACTCTTCATCTTCCTTTGCGGTGAGAAGCGCGAACTCATCGCCGCCGATCCGAAACAAAATGTCGTCTTCTCCCGCCGCGTCTGCCATCCGCTGCATCGTTTCCAGGATCGCCAGATCCCCGGCCTTAAAAGCGATATTGTTTATGACGATCAGATTTCTGATATCGCAGCAGACAAAATAACAATTTTTCCTGCTCTGAAATATATCATATAATTCACTGATATCAAACTTCATTTTACTCTTCATATATACATCTCCTGACTCCAGAGGCGTGTTAAGCCTGGGAAAAAGTTCCAAAGCCCGGTTGTTTGCCCGGAATTTGGAAGGTGAACAGTTCCAGATCTGGCGGAACGCCCGGGTAAAAGCCTCATGACTGGAATAGCCGAACTTTAATGCAACTTCCAGAATACTGACTTCAGGACATTCCACCAGGAGCCTCGCCGCCTTCGTCATTCTTCGGCGGATCAGATAGTCCCGCACGGAAATGTGATTGACAAAGCGGAAAAGCTTTTCGAGAGTGGATTTTGAACAATAGCAGATCCCGGCGATATCTTCCGCGCGGATATCCTCCTCCAAGTGCTGCTCCATATATTCCAGAGCATTGGCTAAAATCTCCAGATTGTTCATTCCATCCTCTCCTTTATTGCTAAAACCGATCGATCGTAATTTTAGTATAACAGAAGGCTTTTGGAATGTCTTGACATTTTGAGTAAGGATTTTCAATTTATCATTATACTAAGTTTTATTCGTCCACCCTGTAGATCCGATAGATTTTTCCGGTACCCAAATCGTAGGTTTCTATCTGAAATCCTGCCTCCTCAAATAGTTGCAGATAGTCGCCGTTTAAGCACCAGATATTTCCGGATATGGACAAAAGTTCATCAACGGATTCAATCTGGTGACAGCCGGTTAATTCTGCCAAGGCCTTTTCCGATTCCAACGCCCCCAGTAACATATAATGCTCATGATTCGGGAAGTAGGCGTCGGAGATAGATAGCGATTGACTGTAAAAATGGAAAAAAGCATCGTCTTCACTTATATTTTGACTTCCAAAATCTGTTAATTGTTTGTCCGGAGAGGAAGTATACCAGGTATATTGCTCTTCATAATTCAGTATAAAGCAAAATGCAAAAAGCACTAACAGGATATGGCAGATACAGCCTTTATCAATAAAAACATAGCTTGCAATTACCGGAATCCATATCAACGGTAAAAGCATGATCAAATATCGATTGACAAAAACAGGCGATCTGACAAGCGAATAAGATATAATAAGCAGCAGCCAAAAACCAACCACAAAATAACAGCCGGCCAGCCAGAAAGATTGTCTGCTTCTGGTCAGATGTGCAATAAATATAAATATGCCCAACAGGAAAACTACTTTTAAGGTCATGGACATGAGTTCGGAAGATGTTAAAAAAAAGATTTCAGGGCTTTCATGAAGGGACGCTTCTGTCAGAGCGGAAATCCAATAATTTTCATTGACTGCGGACATCTGCGATAATAATACAGGTATCCAGGGTAAATATAAAAGAACCATTAAAATACAGTATATACCCCAGCATATATAATGTACTTTCGTTTTCAGACCATATTTCATAATAAAATACAGTAATAAAAGCAACGAAGTACCTATTGTTGCCACGCCGGCAAAATAATGCGTATACGCTGCAGAGACATTAATAAGGGCCAGAAGAAGCCAGAATTTTAAGGTTTTCCAATTTATTACAGTTTTATCATCACTTGCCTTTATAATGATATGATGTTGGGGTCGAATAGATAGATTTATGTTGCCCCATATTTTCAGCACCTTGAAAATTTCACACAAAAT
>CANQCF010000040.1 GCA_947589505.1 uncultured Acetatifactor sp.
GAAAACCGAAATCCGTTTAATCAGCATAAACACTGGGGTTGTGGGTGTTTTTCGCCCACCATTACCCCCGAAGAGCCTCATTAGAATACAGTTTATCAAAGGAACTGTTGAAAGTAAACGGCTTTTTCACAGCTTGAGGATGACGTATTCCATTATGTGGTATATGAAGAAATCTTTTTTCATGCCCGGAGATATCCGGGCCTTTTTTATGCCCGGAAGGAGGTGACAGTGTATGGAGGCAAGCTGTGTCAAGAGAATCGCGGTGAGATCAACGGTAATATTAAAGGGGGCCGAAGACTTTATCGGGTGTGAATAGGGAAATTCATTTTAGCAAAGGTGGTAATGTTGGCCATGCAAACTGATATGCAAATCGAAATTGACACGACGGGATTTTCCTTTTATAATATTGATAGTATGTCGGTTACAACAAAACAAGGAGAAAACCAGATGAACCGGGAAGAATTACGGAACGAAATGTATGCCGAATTGAAAAAGTCTTACGGCGAGGGAGCGAGATTTAGGGATGGTCAGGAAGAGGTAATCTTAGGTGTTCTCGAGGGAAAAAAGTCGTTAGTGGTTCAGAAGACAGGATGGGGAAAAAGCCTGGTGTACTTTATGGCGGCCAAGATATTGAGAAAACAGGGCAAGGGTTTTGCCTTGATCGTCAGCCCGCTTCTGGCTTTGATGAACAATCAGATAGAATCCGCAGGGAAACTGAACTTATGCGTAAAGACCGTTAATTCGGAGAATTCTGACGAATGGTCTAAGATCATGGATGACTTGAAAGATAATAAAGTGGACGCCCTGATCATATCGCCGGAGCGGTTGAGCAATGAGGATTTTAGGGAAAGACTTAACCAGCTGGGTGAAAAAATAGGTCTCTTTGTAGTAGATGAGGCTCATTGTATTTCGGATTGGGGACATGATTTCCGGCCGGATTACAGGAGGATCGTTAATGTTATCACAAGCCTGCCCAGCAACATTCCGGTTCTGGCGACTACGGCAACGGCAAACGACCGCGTTGTAGAGGATATCAAGGCGCAGCTTGGCAATGATATTCAGATCAGCCGTGGCGGACTGATGAGGGAATCTCTGGCGATCCAGGTTGTCAGGCTTGCGTCCAAACCGGAGAGAATGGCCTGGCTTGCAAAAAACATCAAAGATCTTCCGGGTACCGGTATCATTTACTGTCTTACTGTCAATGACTGCATTTTGGTCGATAGCTGGCTTCGGTACAACGACATCCGCAGTGAATGTTATTATGCGGGTCTGGAAAAGGACAGCAAAGCGGAAACTGTCAACAGATTTATGCGCAATGAGATCAAAGTGCTGGTAGCGACCGTGGCGTTTGGAATGGGGTTTGACAAGCCTGATATAAGCTTTGTCATTCATTTTCAGAAGCCGGGCAATATCGTGTCATATTATCAGCAGATCGGCAGGGCGGGACGCAGCCTGGAAAATGCCTATGCAATCTTAATGTGCGGCGGCGAAGATGATGATATCAATGAGTATTTCATTGCGTCTGCGTTCCCTACGGAAGACCTGATGAACGAGGTGGTTGAGACAACGGCGAACCATGATGGACTAAAGCTGGGGGATTATGAAAAGTTCCTCAACATGAAACGCGGAAAGATTGAGAAATGCGTTAAATATCTGGAGGTTAACGGGGATATTTATAAAGAGAACGGACTGTATTACAAAACTCCCAGACCCTGGGCCCCCAATTTAGAGAAAAGCGAAAAGATAACCGCTATCAGAAGAGAAGAACTTAAGCAGATGGATGAGTATACCAGAATCCAGGGCTGTTATATGGAGTATATCGCTAAATGCCTTGATGATCCGACAGCTGTAAAATGTGGTAAGTGCTCTAATTGTGTGGACCATCCGCTGATCGACGAGGAGATTTCTGCAGAAGACATCGCGCAGGCGTCCAGGTTCATCAAAGAGAGATTTGATGTCATCGAACCGCGCAAATATTGGCCTTCCGGTATACGCATCGATGATAAAAACAAGATCTTGGAGAGCTATCTTTGTAGTGAAGGGCGTGTGTTGAGCAATTATGGAGACGGCGGCTGGGGCAAAGCCGTGGCGGAAGGAAAATATCGGCAGGGCCATTTCAGCGATGAACTTGTGGAGGCTTCCTGCAACCTTCTCAGATCATTTGTACAGGAAAAACAAATACAGTGGGTGACGAGCATTCCATCCCTGAGACACCCTGAGCTTGTAAAGGATTTTGCAAAGAGGCTGGCTGCAAAGCTGGGACTTCCGTATTTGGAGGTTCTTGCAAAAACGCAGGATGCCCGTCCTCAAAAAGAGCTTAACAACAGTAATTTACAGTGGAAGAACGCATATGAGTCGTTTGAGGCGAGAGGAGAGATCCGAAACGGAAATGTCCTGCTCGTAGATGATATGGTTGATTCGAAATGGACCTTTACCTGCTGCGGTTATATGCTTAGGAAACAGGGAAGCGGGGAGGTATTTCCTTTTGCACTTGCCAGCAGTGCCGGCAGAAATGGAGACGATTAATGAAATTATCGGACAATGCAATGTGCGCGGTTTTGCTTTGTTCTCACGTGGGTCTGAAGGCTGAGAGCGATTTGAAACCACTGTCTCTGGGGGAATGGAGTACCTTTTTGGACAAAGTTGTCGAAAAAGGTTTGGAACCAAAGGTGCTTCTGGACAGAAACGCGGAATGGGAAAGCGCGCTTTCCTATTCCGCGGATCAGACAGAACGCATCAGGCAGCTTGTCCTGCGCGGCGGAAGCGTGGCATTGGAATTGGATAACCTGGATCACAAAGGGATAAAGATCGTCACGCAGTTTGACGACACATATCCGACGCTGTTAAAGAAATTAAAAAAGAAGAAACCGCCGGTGCTGTTTTACACCGGCGACATTACCCTGGCGCAGAAGATTGGAATTGCTATCGTTGGCTCGAGAGATGTTGACGAGGCGGGGATGTTGTTTACAAAAAGGCTTGCTGAGAAAGCGGCCAGGGAAAGGCTCGTCCTTTTTTCCGGGGGAGCGAAAGGAGTTGACAGTATATCGGAGGCGACTGTTTTAAATAACGGCGGCGCTGCGGTGGTATATGTGACGGACTCTCTGCTCTCCAGGATAAAGAGGCAGGATGTTTTGAGATATCTTGCGGAAGACAGGCTGCTCCTTATATCTTCTGAAAAACCTGACGTGGGTTTTTCAGTGGGAAGGGCTATGAACCGAAATAAATACATATATGCCTCTGCTTATTACGGAACGTTTGTCGTGTCCTCTGATTGCGATAAAGGGGGAACGTGGGCGGGCGCCATAGAGGCGCTTCATAATGGCTGGGGGCAGGTTTTCGTATGGGATCACAGCGGATATGCCGGGAACCGGAAGCTGATAGAAAAAGGCGCTATCCCCTATGAACTTTCCGAAGAGATGTTCAGCAGCCTCGTGACGAGGATGGGCGGGCAAAAAAAAGAATTATATACATACGAGCAGAAGAGTCTGTTCGATATGGGTATGGAATTGAAGGAAGAGGCGCGCGAGACAAAAGAGGAGGATTCGGATCTTTATAATTGTGTCAAGGACTATATCTTGGATCACCTTGGAAACGGACTCGACCTCGATCAGTCGGCAGAGCGATTCCGGGTTGCAAAAGGACAGATGAGGGAATGGCTAAAACGCTTATGCGCGGAAGGGTCGGTCAAATGCGAGAAAGGAATTTTTAAAAAAAATAAAAATATTTAAAAAAGTACTTGCATTGGTCGGAATTTCGGACTAAAATAGAAATGCCCGTTGATAAAGACGATAAATTTGAAAACACAGTAATGGGGGATTCTGTCCTTACACCACTGTAATTTCAAATTTACCGTTTTTTTTTGCGGCCTGGAATTTTGCGTCTGACTCGGAAAAGTTGAAAGGGAGGAATGGCACATGACAATGATGGATACACAATTACGGTCTGACATGACCGCAAATTCCGTAGCTCTTCTTTTTGATCTGTATATGGACAGATGCCGAGGACTGCAGGTGGCATCCGGGGTGAGTAAGAGATTTCTTCGCACAACCGCGATGCTCCCTGCAGGAGAGTATCTTGGACTGCAGGTGGATCTTGGAGGAGAAAGCTCCTGTACGGGAGTTGCATTTTCAAGTCCCAATGCCGCGGCCGTAATGGAAGATTACACTTGGCTGTTCCATCGATGCGCAAGGATATGTTCCGCACCTGTTGCTCTGCAGGATCTGTACAGCGGCGGCAGAAAGGTATACAGACTCTCATCCTCGGCGCCCAGTGCCGTGGAGGCGGCCGGCGTAGATTCGAAAGCATACGACAACTGTGAGCCTGATGACGGACTCTTTGAGATGCTGCGCGAGGAGGGAGCGATCGTAAGGATCGTAGCAGGCGTCCCGGCAGACCCCGTTTTCTGGAATGGAATGACGGCTCCCGGACATGCCGCCGTTTACATCAGCCTTCCGAAAGAGATGTCCCTGAGAATGAGAAGCGCGTTTTCCTATGCCTTTCCGCATATAACGATAGAAAAAACGGGCGAGACCTTCGATCTATGCGGAGCGGATTACCTTCCCGATACTTGCGTTCGGAATGTGCTGAGGACGCTTCTGAGCACTATGATCAATCGCGTGGAGAAGGACGCGGCTGTGACGGATGCCCCCTCTGGTGGGAGGAAGGCTAAAACAGAGTTCGCGCGGGCGAAGGATACATGTGAAGGCCCGCGGGACGGTGGGACTCCTGCACTGTCCTTATCCATCGAAGAGCTGGCGATAAGTGTCCGTACATACAAATGCTTATCGCGCGCCGGCGTAAAAAGTGTCAACGAGCTCATGCAGATGAGCGACGAAGAGATCATGCGCATCAGCGACATTGACACAAAGGGTTGTGAGGAGATCAAGAGGGCCCTGCATGAGATCATGCCTGAAAAAGAGCTTTCGCAGGAGACGGATTACTTTAAAATGCTGGAGGAACTGATCGGACTGGAGAGCATCAAGGATCAGATCAAGCGGATCGCTGCCTTTGCAAAGATGAGGCAGGATATGCAGGAAAAGGGGATCGGCTCTGTCCCCGTCACGCTGAACATGGAGTTTGTCGGTAATCCGGGCACCGCAAAGACCACGGTCGCAAGGATCGCAGCGGGAATCTTCCATGAGATAGGACTGCTTGATGAGGATGCTCTGATCGAGGTTGGACGCGCCGGAATTGTCGCGAAATACGAAGGCCAGACCGCTGCAAAGGTGCAAGAAGTGTTTGAGAAGGCGAAGGGTAAGGTGCTGTTTATTGATGAAGCATATTCCCTTGTGGAAAGCAGTGAGGGCGAATATGGCGATGAGGCAATCAGCACCATTGTCCAGGAGATGGAAAATCGCCGAGAGGATACCATCGTCATCTTTGCGGGTTATCCGGATAAGATGGAGGCTTTCTTCGACAGAAATCCGGGATTGCGGTCAAGAGTCCCTTTTAAGCTCACTTTCAATGACTATTCAGTGGATGAGATGGTAAAGATCGCTGAATCAGAGGCGGCAAAGAGGGGGTTCTCCATAAACAGGGAAGCGCATGACAAGATGACTAATATTTTGTCGGAAGCGTCACAATACCCCGATATGGGAAACGGTCGTTTTTGCAGGAACCTGATCGAAAACGCGATTCTTAGTTTCGCTTCAAGGGTCTATGGATGCGGCAGCGATAAATCGGTCGAAGCGGACTTCCTTCTTTCGGCAGAGGACATCAGCACTCCTCAGATTCTCGAGGATGCAACAAAGAAATTGCCCATAGGTTTTTAACCATTGGGCAATTTCAACAAAAAATAAACCGCCGTGAAGCATTTCTTGTATAAAACAGAAAAAAGTTCAAAAAGTACTTGCGCTCCTCTACATCTTCAAATTCACCACCTTTTTTGCGTTGGATTTGGAGCACCTTGACAACTGCATACCGCAGTGAGGGGGCGACTGCCCGTGGACTTGGCCATGACCGTCGAGAGATCGACGCGAGCCGTCCCTTAAACCGATACGGCTGTCGAGACATCGATGCGGATCGGTTCCGGGCAGTCCGAGCTGGGAAAAAAGGAGCATGAAAACAAAATGCCAGAAAACAAATGCCAGAAAACAAATGCCATAGAAGGGAAACTCAAAGACCAAAGTCCAGGGCATGAATGACAGTAAGGAGCGTGGAAAACATGGCAGGAAGAATAAATTTAAATGCCAAAGGGTACGGGTACAAAATGGCGCGCCTGAAAAAGAAACGCAGGAAAAAGATTCGGAACGAGGGGCTCTTCTGGATCATCGCGACGCAGATCCTGTTCCTCAGCGGGTTCTGCCTCGCAGGGTGCAGCCCCGCGACGACAGACACCGTAATGACAAGTACCGCAATGACAGTCCCCGCGACGGCAAACACCATAACGGAAACCGTGCAGGAAGAAAGCATCCCCGCACAGCATGCACAGAGCGAAGCCGACTGGAGAACCATAAAGAATCACATCAATACCGGCATCTGCGACGGCGTTAAGCTTTCCGACACGCAGGCATTCTTCAACTTTGGCGACACCGTAGCCGTAGGCGTGGGACTGGAAGACGATGTCATCACCACCATCGAAGCGGACGCAGGCTTCATCCTCTCTGTCGTTGACGAGGACACCGTCTCCGTAAAGTTCTACAACAACTGCGGGGAAGACGTGACCGTCAAGTCCCTCATCGCGCAGCTCAGCGGTTCCAACGCCTACAGGAATTACAGGCATAAGGACGAGTACCTTATCAGCGGGTACGGGAAATGCGTGAACGGTCTTGGCCGTGTCAGCATGAAGCTCTCCACCGGCGATGTCCTGGAAGCAGGCGTCTTCAAGCAGGGCGGAAAGCTCTGCACCGTCAACCTGATGAAGTTGCCCGACACAAATGGTACACTGAAACACAGGAAACAGGTTGCAGAAGCGATGGAGAAGTTCCATGTCACTCCCGAGAACACCCTGTTCACCGAGGGCATCTACTATCCCATCGTCCCTGTGAACTCAGGAGAAAAGACAGACGTGGAGTCCTGGATCGAGCTGTCAGATGGACTCGTGGAAAAAGACTGGACCGACGCGCACAAGCTGTACGCCCTTTACAACTGGTGCGTTGACAACTTTGCATATGACGAGTGGATCATCGCACAGGGCGAGCACAGCAGGACCTTCCACTACGAAGAGTTCTGCAGCGGTAAGTACTTCCTCAGCAAGACCCATGTCGGCGTGTGTGAAGATTTCTCACAGGCACTTGCCATCATGTGCAGGGCGCAGGGCATCCCCGCGGTCATTGCGAGCGACATCGGCCACGCGTGGAACGAGATCTACATCGCGGATTATGGCAGATGGGTCACGGTGGACCTCACCCACGATGTCAACATGCGGGTAAAGACGGAAGACGTCACCGACTGGAGCGAATATCCTGACAAGTGCAAGAGATATTCCTCCATCGACGCATGGCCTGCCGGTGTGACCGAGGTCAAGGAGTTCTATATCGGCAACCAGAAAGACATGATCAAGCAGGGCCTCACACTCTACTACACGGAAGACGAAGCGGACGATGACGCCGCTCTAAACGTCTCTCTGCTGCCGGACCAGGATGTGAAGAGCTGGCTCTATGGAATGATGGCTGCCTGAAGACTGTTCCGGATCTGGAGTACCTGGCATGGCGAAAACGCCGCCGGATGCAGTTCAAAGGAGATGGACTGTCTTCGGCGGGCGCAGCAGGGAGAAGGTGCCTGCAACGGAGAAAGTTATTTTTTGACATGTCAGCGGTTGAGTGGTACAATCAATATGGAATATTAGGGTTCATATGACATGAGTTTATTTTCGGCGTGATGTGAAATACAAAAGGAGCGTCAGATGGGGAATTTATACACGATAGGGCATTCGCAGCATAAGGTAGAATATTTTGTAGGTCTGTTGCGGCAGCATGACGTCAATTATGTTCTGGACGTTCGGAGCGTCCCATATTCAAGATATGCGGAACAATTTAATAGAGAAAGCATAGCTTATCAGCTGAAGAACAGTGGAATCAACTATTCTTTTATGGGAAATTATTTTGGGGCGAGACCCAGGAACACAGACTTGTATTGCGATGAGGGCTATTTGGACTTTGAGCGGGTTAGAAAATCGGAACAGTTTTTAAAAGGTTTCAATAATGTTGTCATGGGTTTGGATAAAGGAAATAACATCGCTCTTATGTGTACGGAAAAAGAGCCTATCGACTGCCATAGGGCGATAATGGTGTCGCGGGCTTTTGAACTGTCCGGCATAAATGTAAATCACATTTTGGAGAACGGTGAACTGGAAAGCCAGGATCGCTTAAACGAAAAACTGATCAATAGATATTATCCCGACAGGAATTTCCATCAGATGAGTTTTTTTGATTATGGCGATATCAGTACGGAAGGCATGAGCGACGCCGACCTTCTTGTTCTGGCATATCGGGAACGGAATAAAGAGATCGGTTATCGTTTAGGGGCGAATGGCTAAGAGAACATTTTTGTATAGGAGTTTTCAGTATGAAGATATATACGATAGGTTTTACAAAAAAAACGGCAGAGCAATTTTTTACGAAAATTAAAAATAACAACATACAAGTACTGGTTGATGTAAGGCTGAATAACCAATCGCAGCTTGCCGGTTTTGCGAAAGAGAAAGATCTGGCATATTTTTTAAGGGAAATCTGCGACTGCCAATATAGGCATGAGGAAATATTTGCGCCGACTAAAAAAATGCTGGACGATTATAAAAAAGGCAGCGGCGGTTGGGATGAATATGTAGTCGAATTTAACAAACTAATAGCGTCAAGAAATATGAGCGCTTATTTTCGGGAAAAGTACATGCAGTATGATAATGTGTTGCTGCTATGCTCTGAGGCAACGCCTGAAAAATGTCACCGCAGGCTGTTGGCGGAATGTTTTGCAGAGGACATAAAGTGTCAAATCATACATTTATAAAATTTTAAACCACAAAGGAGGATGCTACAATGGAAAAACAGGTAATTATTTTGGCGAAATCGTCCAAGCATCACGGTCACTGCGTTGGCGGTGTTGAAGTGGGCACCGGAAATTGGATCAGGCTGGTTTCGGAGGATGAGGAGACGGACGGGGCGTTGACAGATCAGGATATGATAAGCGCTGATGGAAGTCCTTGCGGGGTTCTCGATAAAGTTACTGTGACCTGTCTCAGGGAAAACCCTACGGATAATCAGCCGGAAAATTATTTGATCGATCGGTCTGTGCCTTTTGTCAAAAACGGCGTAGCTACTTTGGAGGAAGTATTGCAAGTACCCCATATACGCGCGAATGAGTGGCTTCACTATATATACGCGAACCAGTGGCCTGCCGTAGAAGTATCGGAGTGTGAAGCCTATCTGAACAAAGGCTATCGTAAATATTCGATCGTGTTTGTCGAGGTAGATAACCTTACTTTACACCATGTTGAAAATGAAAAAGGAAAGAAAAAGACAAAAGCGAATTTTGAGTTCAAAAACAAATCAGGGAAGGTACGCAATTATAAAAATATTTCCATTACTGACCCGGATTACTACGAAACCCCGGATGGATATACAATACCGAAGGCCTATTTGATAATAAGTTTTCCTAACAGACCTATTGTTGATGAAGACTCTGGAAGAGCTCGTTATTATAAATTTATTGCCAAGATATTTGAGCCGAATTCATAAAGTTGATAGGCGGGTTGCGACGGTATCATACCGCGCCCGAAGAGTAAGCCGCCGGAGAGACCGGGGATATTATAATTTAAGAAAATCGGAGAAACTCTTGCAATGCACGAAATATCTGACAGACTGGAACTGTTGAACATATGCCTGGAAAGGGCGGACATGGAGTATGACGGAGATATTCCTGATCAGTGCTACCGGGCGATCAGTGAAGATGTGGGAAAGATTGCAGATGCGGGTTTTTGCAGGTTGTATTTGTATGCCGATGATTTTTTCTCCAGGGAAGACGTTAAGGCGTATCATGTGAGCAGCCACGGCCCCATGGGGGCCTCCCCGGCGGCTCACTTCTGCGGACTTTTTCCGTTCGATCCGCTGCGATGTGAAGGCGATATTCCGATCTTCCCCGAGCTCTTCTACGACTATTATCCCTCAAAGAAACATCTTCCGTTTTGCTTGGACGTCGGGTTATTTCCCTTCAAAACGATTTATTCCGAGGATCTCCGTGAGGAGATGCAGCGGAAACAAGGCCAAATCATCTTGTCTCAAAATCTCAGTATGCTGGATAAATTGGAGTCGGTGATAGGGGAGCGGGACAAAAGCTGTATGTATGACGGGGAGGGTCTCTGCAGCCGTTGGCTGGAAGCTCTCGACAATTATGGACCGGATGCTTTCCGGTCAAGGGTGCTTGATCTGTTTCCGGATTTCCAGTCAAAACTGGCCGGCGGTTCTCAGGGGTTTGAGCTGCTGTGCGAGCTGCTCAGGCAGCATGTCACATTGAACCGCAGAAATCTGGCGCGTATCCTGGGACTTCTCCATGGCCGCGGAACGATCGAGCCGGCGAGAAAATATCTGGATGATGGGATTTCTTTTACGCCTGCCACTGCGGGAGAAATTTTTATCGCCTTTCCGGAAGACTTATACGGATATTTGAAACAGAGGATCCCTGATGACATTGCGCTGCAGATCGCTTTAGGGATCAGCGGCAAGGGCAGTAACACGGTGACGCAAGAAATGAAAAAGGCGAAGGCTTATGGCGTTCCTGCCGGTTATCTGCGAAGGATAGAGAGTCTGTCATATCTGAATTTTTCGGTAGAAAACTATGGGCACGCAGCCGAGTTCCTGCGTTTGGTATGGTATTATGAGAACTATCCGGAGGAATACCGATATTTATTCAAACAACCGATACTCCTTTGAAAATTTTAGATGTGGCTGAAGCCGGTTGGCTGCAGTCGATAACCCAGAGAGAGCGTAGCAATTACGCACTCTTTTTTTGTGCAGAACACAGTGCGGAGGATGCCTGCCCGTGTATGGGCCGCGCGCCAAAACCGCCGAAGCCATTACCGTCCCAACCGCGCGGAGGACGTCTGCCCGTGTATGGGTCGCTCATGTCGGTTGAGATGTCGACGTGAGCCATCCCTTGAACCAGAGCGACAGTCTTGCCGTTGACGGAACGGGGCCGGGCGGTCCGCATTGTGTGGATTTAGTGAACAAACAACAATCATGTGAGCGATGAGGAAAGGAGTTTTTAAGATGGCAAATTTAATTCGTGAAACTGCAGGCGGAATGAGAGCTTTGACGACGGAGGATATTCTCTTCAGCAACCGCGAGATCTTCCTGACAGACTCGGTGGACTCGGCTACTTCCACCGAACTGATCAAGCAGCTGATGGTCTTGGAAAAGCTTGATCCTGAGAAGGAGATCACTTTTTACATCAACAGTCCCGGCGGGGAGGTAGTGAGCGGCCTGGCGGTCTACGACTACATTCAGATCATGAAGGCGCCGGTGCGGACGGTCTGCATCGGGACGGCGGCAAGCATGGGGGCCATCCTTTTCCTGGCCGGGGAAAAGCGGGAGATGCTGCCCCACACCAGGCTGATGATCCACGATCCGGCGTACGGCGGAGGGGATATGGCGGGCAAGAAACCCCATGAGCTCCAGCAGTACGTGGATAAGCTGCGCCAGACTCAGGAGATCGCCGCGAAGCTCATTGCCGAGAAGACGGGGAAGACCCTGGAAGAGATCTGCGAAAAGACCCGGGAGGATTCCTGGTTTAACGCCGAGGAGGCCATAGAGTACGGACTCGCCACCGGCATCGTGGATAAGACAAACGTGGAGTTTCCCGATTTTTAGGGAACGCCCCGGCGGGTGTCCGTGGATAGGCGTTTCTGACGGCGGCAAAATAGATACAGTATAAAAAGGAGATCGCAATGGAGGAGAAGGACTACATTTTTCACCAGGAGGCAATGGACGAAAAGCTGGCAAGGATAAGGGATCATATTTACGGATACCACGTGCCGGTCTCCAGGTATATCTGTGGGAAAAAAGGCATACCGTCCGACGCGAAGATCGAGAAGCTTGCGAATAAACTGATCGGCCGGATGGGGAGTTATTGCGTCATGGACGGGGTTTCTATAAGGTTCGTGAGGCTGTATATGTATCTGGCCTCCAGGGTTTACGATGAGGAAACAAAGCTGAAGACTTTCGGCGATATCCCGAACATTCTCAGAAACACGATAAAGTCGAACAGCTACGGCAGCCTGGAGGAACTGGTTCTGGACGGTTTCCTGTACCACGGCTGGGATCAGGAAATGTGGCTGCCCTGCTATTCGGATGGTTTTTTCGAGAACCTGGGCAGAAGCTATATGAAGCTGGCCGGACACTCCATCGGGGCCGATTTGACGGAGGGACTGCAGGGAACCTTGGACTGAAAGGAGGCGCGCAGGGCAAGGAAAAGCGCCGACAGTAAGGCCGCATGCGAGAAGTATTACGAGAGGTATCACGAGAAACTCGCAGATCAGACCTTTGAGTCGATGTTTCCGTGGCTCGAGCCGGCTCCCGATGAAGGTTGCGTTGACTGCTGGACGATGGATGAGCTGGCGGAGGAATGGGACCTGCCGGATGTAGTCTATGAGGATGAAAGGCTGGCGGTCTTTGATAAGCAGTGGGATGTGCCGAGCGGCGAGGAGTGCGGTTCGTAGTTTTTACGAGGACTTTTGACAGGCGGCTATAATAAGATCAGAAAGCTGCCGGATAAGGAGGATCTCATGAAAAAGGAATACAGCGGGGAGAATTTGAGCATGAAAAGAGAAAAAAAGTATGGCAGCAGAATGCTGGCAAAGGGCGTGATCGTTTCAAACAACACGTTTGAGACAGGCATGAACAACAATGACCTGATCTTTGGGCCTTCAGGGTGCGGTAAGACCGGAGGTTATGTCGTGCCGATGTTGCAGAATCCCTCGGAGAGCCTGGTCGTGGTGGATACGAAGAACAACCTGTCGAAAATGTTTACGGACTCACTTCAGAGAAAGGGTTACACAGTGCATCTGATCGACCTCGTGAAGCCGAAGAATTCCACCAGCGGCTATAATCCGCTGGCGTATGTCAGAAATGACAACGGACCTGGATTCGACGAGAAAAAGCTGAAGTCGCTGGCGTACAACTTCGTGCCGGAATATGATGTGAGCGAACCCATTTGGAGCGCCTCGGTTAGAAAATACTTTGCACTGTTGTTCTGCTACGTTCTGACCAGACTGCCGAAGGGACAGCAGAACCTTCAGTCGGTCATCCGGCTCCACAGCGAGGTCAGCCAGGATCCGAAGCGGATGAGGCAGTTCATGGAAAGGGAACTGGAAGAACTTTCCAACGCCGGGAAAAAACGGAAGTCTATGTTGGAGAATCTGATGGGCCAGGTGTTCAGCACGGTGACGGCAGAAAAGATGTGGGCAAGCATCATGGACATGGTGGGGACGACGCTGAGTTCCTATGACACGTCTGAGCTCCAATATGTGTTCAGCAAGAGAAAAACGTTGGACATTTCCGGTATCGGAAGGGAAAAGACGGTGGTCTTCCTCAATATCAGCGACATGGACAGATCCTGTGACGGCATCCTCAATCTCTTTTATATCCAACTGTTTCAGGAGCTGGGGGCGGAAGCCGCAAGAAACAGTGATTGCCGGTTGACAGTCCCCGTGCGCATTCTGATGGATGACTTTGCATCCGGCGCGAAGATAGAGGCTTTTGACAGGATCATCTCTGTCGTCCGCTCCAGGGACATCTATGTGAGCCTGATCGTCCAGAGCCTGTCACAGCTGGAGAGCTTGTACGGCGAGGGGCAGGCCAAGACGATCCTCAACAACTGCGATCACCTTCTCTACATGGGGGGAAATGACGAGAGAACCCTGCAGTATGTGGCGAACCGAGTGAACAAGTCGGTATTCGCGGTCGCGAGTAAGCCGAGGAAAATGGTCTACCTCATGACCTCAGGGGAGCCGGCAAGGCTGGTACCCAAAACTCCGCCTTACAGCACTCAGGAAGAGGACTCCGAGGGAGCCGAGCAGCAGATGAGTCCCGCCCTTTGACGGGGCCAGATGCGGCCTGGCGTCGAGGCCTATCTGAATGGCAGCCGCCGTGATAGCAAAAAAAGGGGTGTTGGAACATCCATCGGCTCGTCCTGCATGCAGGGAGGATACAGTATGATAAAGAGAGAGCTGAACAGCATTTTGAGGGAACTTGAGAGGAAGAACGTCAAGGATCCGGACGTCATCCGACAATATATGCAGTCCCTGGGAAACCGCACGCTTTATAGCCTGATGTACGGCGAAAAGGAGCGCTGTACATCAGATAAGAGGTATGAGTGCTGGTCGTATCTGGAGTTCGTTCTGCTGGCGTATACAGACCTTGCAGACCTTACGGAGGAAGAGATCGATCGCTGCATGAAGCATATGGCACTGAAGGATTTCCTTTGCCTGGCGGAGTACCTGAACGATCGCCGGACGGAGCCGGGCAAAGCCGGAGGCGTCCGGGACGGTGTTGGGAGTGTGTACACGAGCGAGCTGGCGTTCACATGTCTGTTAAGACTGATACTTCGGGCGAAGGGCAGGAGTGATAAGGACGTCGAGAATTTTTGCGCGATCGATGTAAACAGCCTGATGAAAGCGGAGGAAACGGATGAGGAGCCTTACAACGTCACGGAAATCCTCTATATCCTAAAAGAGAACCTGCAACTGAATCAGGATCGGGTGTCGTGGGTGAATCCGGATGAGATACACGATCATGCCGCGCTTACTTCCCTGCGGAAGCTGTTTGTGGGAGGCATGGAGAAGAACGCGTTCACGGATGGTCTTTCCCTGCCGGAGGCGATAAGCAGGTGCAGGGAAATGGGACGGGGCAGCAGGTAGGGGTATTTTTTGCTCCCGCACCCGGGAAGGTCATTCAGAGGCAGCAGGGAGACAGATGGAACCTGCTCTCTTACAATAGCACTTGACCTTGAGACAGGAAAATGGCAAAATAAATATGGCTGATCATGCGGCGGAGCGGCGGCAGAACGCCATATCTTGAGCGAAGCTGGGAAACCTAATAAAGCAACGACAAGGAGGAGTCTAAAATGGAAAGAGTGGCAAAATTTTTGAAGGATGCGGGAACCTATTATCTGGCGACGGTGGAGGGGGACCAGCCGAGGGTGCGTCCGTTTGGGACGGCGCATATTTTTGAGGGAAAGCTGTATATTCAGACCGGCAAGGTAAAGAATGTATCCAGGCAGATACACGCGAACCCCAAAGTGGAGGTGTGCGCCTTTAAAGATGGCGAATGGCTTCGCATCGCAGGAGAACTGGCAGAGGACGACAGGCGGGAGGCGAGACAGTCCATGCTGGATGCGTATCCGTCCTTACAGAATATGTATTCTGCAGATGACGGGAACACGGAAGTCTTTTATTTTAAGAATGCGACGGCAACATTTTACTCCTTTACCCATGAGCCGGAGGAAGTAAAGTTTTAGCAGGAAGAGATAAAGTTTTAGCAGGAAGAGATAAAGCTTTGGCAGAAGAAGATAAGAGCCAGGCAGGAAGAGGTTGACCTATATGACAGAAAATATCGAAGTCTTTACCCAGAGCAGTATCCGCATTAAGGATGCAGGCAGGACGATTTATGCTGACCCGTTTCAAATGACGATAGAGCCGCATGATGCAGATTTTATCCTGATCACGCACGATCACTACGATCATTTTTCACCGGAAGATATCGGGAAGGTGGCCAATAGTGGGACAATCCTTATCGTGCCGGAGAAGATGGAGGGCAAGGCGCGGGAGGTTTCCGGGTTGGTGAAACAGGTCATAACGGTAAAACCGAGCATCTGCCGGGAAGCGTCGGGACTGGAGTTTGAGACGGTTCCGGCGTATAACAGCTTAAAGCCGTTCCATCCAAAGAGCGCTGAGTGGGTAGGTTATATCCTGAAGATCGGCGGCAAACGCATTTATATCGCCGGGGATACGGACGCCACAAAAGAGGCGAAGTCGGTCAAGTGTGACATTGCGCTGATACCGATCGGCGGCACTTATACCATGGATGCGAAAAACGCGGCGGAGCTCGTGAACACCATCCGGCCGGAGACTGCGATTCCCATTCATTATGGCAGTATTGTGGGAAAACCTTCTGACGGGGACATGTTTGCCGGATATGTGAAGGCTCCGACAAAAGTGGAATTGAAAATACGGTTTTGACGCAAAAATCATGTCCATTAACACGTGACACAGCTGTGCGCAGTAGTTTCAATGTGAAAAGGGAGCTTTTATGAAGTACAGAGTAAACCGGAGGACGGGGGATAAGATCAGCGAGATCGGAATGGGGACGGCATACATTGTCGAGGCGGACAGGGCCGAGGCGGTCCGTGCGGTAAGGAGAGCTTACGAGGGCGGGGTTAACTACTTTGACCTTGCTGCCGGGGACGGAACCGCTTTTTCAATCTTTGAAGAAGCGCTGTCGGATGTGCGGGATCAGGTTATGTATCAGATTCATTTCGGTGCGGACTATTCCAAAGTTACATACGGCTGGACCTTGAATCTGGATGTTGTGAAGCGTTCTGTGGACAGACAGCTGAGTGATCTGAAAACAGATTATATCAATTACGGTTTTATCCATTGCATGGATTCGTCTGCGGATTGGGAAAGTTACCAGAGAAACGGTGTTTTGCAATATCTGTTGGATTTGAAAAGCCAGGGTGTGGTCAGACATACAGGGGCTTCTTCCCACACGCCTTCCGTGATCCGGGAGATACTGGACGCGGATCTGATCGATATGCTGATGTTTTCAGTGAATCCGGCATATGATTATCAACATGGGGAATATGCGTACGGCGGCGTGGATGAAAGGGCGGAAGTGTATATGCGATGCGAAAAGCAGGGAGTAGGCATATCCGTCATGAAGCCGTTTTCCGGAGGGCAGCTTCTGTCTGCGAAGACATCCCCGTTTGGGAAAGCGCTTACGCAGTATCAGTGTATCCGCTATGCGCTGGATAAACCCGGTGTGTTGACGGTGCTGCCTGGTGCGCAGAGCGTTAGGGAAGTGGACTTTTTGTTAAAGTATGAGGAGCAGGCGGAAGAGGCGCTGGATTACAGCGTGATCGGCAGCTTTGCCCCGCCGGAGGCAGGCGGGAAATGTGTGTATTGCAACCACTGCGCGCCCTGTCCGGCCGGAATTGACATCGGCGCTGTGAACAAGTTCTATGATCTGGCTAAGATTGGGGACGATATGGCGCGGGAGCATTACCGGGCGTTGGAAAAGAACGCCTCCGATTGTATCGGCTGTGGGCATTGCAGCACGAGGTGCCCGTTCTCGGTGGCTCAGATGGAGCGGATGCAGGAGATCAAGGAGTATTTTGACTATGGAACTGTATGATGGAAGACCCGAAAACACAGAGGGGAGACTGCTGAGGGAGGTCAGAACCTATGATTTCCTGGATGCGCTGGGCATCGCGTATCAGCGGACTGACCATGAGCCGGCGGACAATATGGCGGCCTGTAACGAGATCGACGCAGTGCTGGACGTCGTGATCTGCAAGAATCTCTTTCTCTGCAACAGGCAGAAGACCCGGTTTTATCTTCTGATGATGCCGGGGGATAAGAAATTCAAGACTAAGGAATTATCGGCGCAGATTGGCTCCGCCCGGCTGTCCTTTGCCGACCCGGAGGATATGCTGAAATATCTGGATATCGAACCCGGAGCGGTCAGCATTATGGGTTTGATGAATGACAGGGAAGGCGCAGTCCAGCTTTTGATGGATGAAGATGTGCTGAAGGGGGAATATCTGGGCTGTCATCCGTGTGTATGCACATCCAGCCTGAAAATGAGGACGAGGGATGTGATCGAAAAATTCCTGCCGGCCACAGGGCATGAATACAAAACCGTTCGGCTGACCGGGGAAGACTGATGCAAAACAGTTCGTCTGGTCAGGGAAGACTGATCGGTCAGGTATCGCCTTGGCGCAGATGCGCAACGTCGGAACCATTTTCGATAGAGGTAAAATCTGCGAAGGAGAAGGATTCCGTGAGATCTTTCAGCACATCCTGTACCAGGCTCAGAATCTCCAGCATCTTAGGGGAGAAAGTACCGCATTCGCCGTCCATAATCATGCGGACCGCGGTGTCGGCGGCGTAGGGGGTCTTATAAACCCTTTTGCTCACCAGGGCGTCGTACACGTCGACGATGGAGACCACCTGGGCCCAGATGGGGATTTCATTCCCTGTCAGGCCGTCGGGATAGCCTTTGCCGTCATATCTCTCGTGGTGCCAGCGGCAGATATCGTAACAATAGCGGTAGAATTCGCTGTCTTCCTGTTTGAAACGCTCCAAAAGGTCACAGCCGTAGACGGAGTGCTTTTTCATCACTTCGTATTCTTCGGGAGTGAGCCTTGCGGGTTTTAACAGGATGCTGTCGGGGATCGCGATCTTTCCCAGGTCGTGCAGCGCGGAGGCGTTGACCATGAGATCTACCTGTTCCTTGGTGAACCGGTATTCCGGATAGCGGCTGCAGAGGGTGTTCAGAAAGATCCTGGTGAAGTATTTCACCCGCTTGATGTGTTCGCCGGATTCGGAGCTTCTGAATTCCACGACGGAGCTGAGGGCATTGATCAGGAACTCGTTGGCGGAAGCCAGTTTTTTGCGGCTTTCAAGGAGCTGGCTGGTCCGCTGTTCCAGCTGTGCCTCCATGTCCATGCGGCTGCGGAACAGCTCGATAATATTTTCCGCACGCTTTTTTACTACCTTCGAGACAAAGGGTTTATAGATGATATCGGAAGTGCCGTATTCGTAGGCTTTGAGGTCGCTGTCCGCCGTGGATTCGCCTGTGATCATGATGACGGGGATGGTGTTGATGTGCCCGTGCATTCTCATGTATTCCAGTACTTCCAGGCCGGAGCGTTTCGGCATGACCAGATCCAGAAAAATCAGGGCGAGTTTTTCACTGTTTTGACTGATGGCTTCTACGGCCTGGTCCCCGTCTTCAGCCTCGAGGATGTGATAGCGGTCCTCAAATATGCAGCTGAGCAGGGAGCGGTTTACTTCTACGTCGTCGACGATCAGGATGGTATCTCTTTCCATGGGTATGTCCTTTCCGAATATTTTTTCGTGAATAAGGTTCTTAATGTATTTCTAAGTCGGTAAATGGGCTTGTTTTATGTCTTTTGCGTTTGGAATCTTACTATATTATAGTTTTTGTTTGGGGAATATGCAAGGGCTGAAAAAAATTTGAAAGAATAATAAGCTTCCTGTATACTTTAAATAGGTCAAGAGATTGACACAGAAAAATACCTCAAGTAAATTTAGATTATTACTGAC
>CANQCF010000041.1 GCA_947589505.1 uncultured Acetatifactor sp.
GCCCTTTTCCCCGGTAACGGAAAACAGCACCCAGCCAGCAATGTTTGTGGCGTGATCCCCGATCCTTTCAAAATATTTTGCTACCATCAAAAGGTCAAGGGCATATTCCCCTTCGGTGGGATTTTGCGCAATCAGGGAAATCAGACTGCTTTTAATCTCTGTAAAGTAGTCATCCACAATGTCGTCGGAGGCAATGACCTCTTCGGCTATAGAAGTATCCTGTTTCACATAGGCGTCCACACTGTCCGTCACCATCTTGATCGTGGCCTTAGCCATCTCCCGGATCTGGATATGTTCGGGGAGTGTCCTGTCATTCAAAAAAGGAAGGATTTCCGCAACATCCTCCGCCTGATCCCCGATGCGCTCCATATCCGTCACCATTTTCAAGGCGGCGGATATCTGTCTGAGATCCCGCGCCACCGGCTGCTGCTGCAGCAGGAGCCGCAGGCACATCGATTCGATCTGCCGTTCCTTTTCGTCTATTTTCTGGTCGAGGGGCGCGATTTTTGCCGCCAGCGCATCGTCCTTCTGAATGAGGGCGGAAGCCGCCAGGGAAATCACTTCTTCGCATAGTGCTCCCATCCTGATCAGCTCCTGTCCCAGCGTATTTAACTGCTCGTCAAACCTCGTCCTCATTATCCAAACCTCCCTGTGATATAATCCTCGGTCCGCTTATCCTCCGGCCCCGAGAACATTTTCTCCGTATCTCCATATTCTATCAGCTCTCCCAAAAGGAAAAATGCCGTCCGGTCAGAAATCCGCACCGCCTGCTGCATATTGTGTGTGACGATGACAATGGTGTACTCTTTTTTCAGTTCCATGGCCAGATCCTCAATTTTAGAGGTGGATATCGGATCCAGGGCCGAGGTGGACTCATCCATCAGAAGGACGTCCGGCTTTACCGCCAGGGCGCGGGCGATACAGAGGCGCTGCTGCTGACCGCCGGAAAGCCCCAGCGCGTTCTTTTTCAGCCGATCTTTTACCTCGTCCCAAATGGCCGCGTCCCGCAGGGATTGCTCCACAATGTCGTCCAGTCTCGCCCTGGCGCGTATCCCATGGGTGCGCGGACCGTAAGCTACGTTGTCGTAGATGGACATGGGAAACGGATTGGGCTTTTGAAATACCATGCCGATGTTCCTGCGAAGTTCCGTCACGTCCCGGTCGGGAGCATAGATTTCCACACCCCGATAGGTTAGTGATCCCGTCACTTTTACACCTTCGATCAGATCGTTCATTCGATTGATTGTCCGCAGAAACGTGGATTTTCCACAGCCGGACGGTCCGATAAGCGCCGTGATATTGTGTTCGGGAATATCCAGATGAATGTTCTTCAAAGCGTGTGTTTCGCCGTAATAAAAGTCAAGATTCCTTGCGGAAATGATCGGTTCAGCCATAAGTCAGCTCCTTCCCAGTTTTCTGCCGAGAAAACTCGCGGAAAAATTGATCAGCACAGTGAGGATCAGCAGGATGGTCGCAATGGAAAAAGCGACCGAAAAGTCCGCGTTTTCTTTGGCATAATGATAAAGCGCAACGGTTAGGGTGGCGCCCGACGCGCCTGTCACCCGGTGGATGGAAAAGTTCTGCATTGCCATGCTCATCCCGGCAGTGTACATCAGCACCGCGCTTTCCCCCACCACTCTGCCCACGGCGAGAATACAGCCTGTGACGATCCCATCGACGGAAGACGGCAGCACGACCGTGCGGATCATGTGCCACTTCCCGCTTCCAAGTCCAAGAGCGCCCTCCCTGAAAGAAGCTGGCACCGTTTTCAGGCTCTCCTGCGTTGACCTCATGATGGTTGGCAGGATCATGATCACCAGCGTCAGGGAACCGGCCAGCAGCGTCTTTTGCAGCTTCAGCGCCGTGCAAAAGAGAATGACGCCGACAAGAGCGTAAATGATGGAGGGAATCCCTGCCAGCGTTTCGGAGGCAAACTCAATCGCCGACACAAGCCGCCGGTTCCGGGCGTACTCGGTGAGATAGACCGCCGCCCCTACTCCCAGGGGAAGGGATACGATCAGGGATACAGCGATCACAAAAACCGTATTTTTGATTGCCGGGAGAATACCCACCGTGCCGTTTATGACGCTCTCGGCAGTGGATAAAAAACGCCAGTTGATACCGCCGATCCCCCGCAAAAAGATATAGCCGATGAGAAACAGGAGCAGGGAGACCGTTACCGCCGTGCATCCGTATAGAAGGACCCGCCCCGCAATTTCATAGATCTTTCGTCTCATTTAAGTCTCCTTCTCCCTTTTCAAAACGAGATTCAAAAAGGCGTTGATGAGCATGATAAAGAGGAACAGGACAAGGCCGATGGAAAATAGCGCCTGCCGCTGTAAGCTCCCATCCTGGGAGTAGTTCAATTCAATGGATATGCCGGTGGTCAGGAAGCGCACGGACCTGGTAAGGGCCGGCATATTAGCCACATTTCCCGCCACCATCATAATGGCCATGGCTTCCCCGATGGCCCGCCCGATCCCCAGCACCACCGCCGCCGCAATGCCGCTCCTGGCTGCAGGGACGGAAACGCGGAAATATGTTTCCAGTTTTGTCGCGCCAAGGGCCAGGGACGCCTCCTCATACTCCTTCGGCACCGCCTCCAAAGCCGTCTCCGAAAGAGAGATGATGGAGGGCAGGATCATCACGGCCAACACAATGACGGCCGCCAGCAAACTGTCTCCGGCGGGCAGATGGAGCCATTCGCGCAGCGCCGGTACAAGGACGCACATACCCACGAGGCCATAGACCACCGACGGAATTCCTGCCAGCAGGCTCACGGCCGGGCGAATGATATTCGCCGCTTTTTTAGGTGCAGCCTTGGCAAGAAATACCGCCGTGAAAAAGCCTATGGGCACGCCGATCACGATAGCTCCGGCCGTTCCATATATAGATGTCAAAATCAGAGGGAGGATACCGTACTGCCCCTGGCCTGCCGCCCAGGTCTTCCCGAAAAGGAAACGGAAGAGCCCGATTTCCCGGATCGCCGGAATTCCGGAAATGACAAGGTAAATGGTAATGAGCAGCACAAAACCCACCGCTATCAGTCCGCACAGGGTAAAGAGGCACTGCATGGCCCTCTCTGCCGCTTTTAATTTCGCCCTTTTCATATCAGTACGGATACACGGCGCCAGCCGCGGTAATATACTCCGCCGCTTCCGCGCTCATTGCAAAATCGAGGAAGACTTTCGCCGCTTCGGAGAGCTCCACGCCTTCCTTTGTGACCATCACAAAGGGTCGCTGGATCGTGTAACTTCCGTCCTTGACAGTGGCTTCGCTCGGCGCAACGCCGTTCACTTTAACGGCGGTGACACTGCTGTCTACGGCGGAAAGGGAGGCATACCCGACAGCGTTTTCATTGGAGGCGACATTCCCTATGACATCGCCGGTGGAGCCGTACTCGCTCCGATAAACGCAGGCGCCTTCCACACCCACGATCTCCTCAAAGGCGCTGCGCGTTCCGGAGCCGTCCTCACGGCCGTAAACCGCGATGGGCGCGTCCGCACCGCCAAGCTCGGACCAGTTCGTGATCTTCCCGGTGAAAATGTCCGCGATCTGTTCCGTGGTCAGATCCGTCACGGTATTCTTCGGGTTTACCACAACGGCGACACCATCCAGCGCCACCACATGGGCCACCGCACCCTTGTCCACTTCTTCCTGCTTCAGTTCACGGCTGGAAAGGCCGATGTCGCAGGTTCCGTCCAAAACGCCGCTGATGCCGGAGCCGGAACCTGTGCCGGAGTAGTTGACGGTGATGTCCGGCTCCTTTTCCCGAAACGCCTCTGTCAGCGCCCCCATCACATCCGCCATGGAGGTGGAGCCGTCCGTGTTGACTGTGCCGCCCTTTTGCTGCGCGGAACATCCCGCAAGCGCCGATACTGCCAAAACAGCGGCAAGGATCAATGGTAAAATCTTCTTCATCTCAAATTTCTCCTTTGCTTTTGCATTTCCCTTTCGGGTACAACACCATGTTATCCTCCAAAAATCAAATCCATTATCATGCTTATGTAAAATGGATGTAAAATCCGCCGGAAGCCAAACTCCGGCGGAAAAGCCAGAGCAACGCAAAAAGAAAACGGCATGACCGAAATCATACCGTTTCTGCAAACCTTTATTTTCTTTATTCCATTTACTCACAACACCCCGTCAGCCGCCCGGGATTATTTACAACACTTCTTTTCCTCTTCAGATTCGCTTCTACTGGATCAGTCTCTTGATAATAGAGGAAACTTCCTCCGCGTCAAAAGGTTTCGTGATAAATTCGTCCGCGCCGCGCTTCAGGGCCTCCACCATCTTCTCCTTCTGGCCCGCCGCCGTGATCATAACCACCTTTGCATCCGGGTTCATCTTCTTGATCAACGTCAGGGACTCGATCCCGTCCATCTTCGGCATGGTGATATCCATGGTCACAAGATCCGGGTTCAGCTCCTTGTACTTCAGATAACCGTCCTCTCCGTTCTCTGCCTCTGCGATCACCGTATAACCCTGGGATTCCAGGAGATTGCGCAGAATACGCCTGCTGGTTCTGGAATCGTCTACAATCATAATCTTAACGTCTGCCATCTCTTCCCATCCTCCTAATTCAGCTTAGCGGTTACGAATTCACAGACCTGCCCGTCAATCTGCAGCGTCACAACACAGGCTTTTTCCGCCTGGACATCCACGCCGCTCACTCCATACTGGGGCGGCATAAGTTCCAGAAATGCGCCGTGATCCTTGCTCTGGGCGGAGGCATATAACCCATTGATACAATTCATAAGTTCCGCAGCTGCATCCAACGCATCCTCATCCAGCTTCTCAAAATCCTCCTGTCCGAAGAAAGACGCCGCTGTGAGCAGAGCGCCATCCCCTTCCCGGAAACCGCTGATATAGCGCACATTCTCGCCCTGCATTTCCTGCACGGCCATGGCGCCCGTTCCCTCCGGCTGCTTCATCTCCGCCTTTACGATGCTCGTGTGTCTGTCGACCAGGCGGATCAGCGTCTTTACCACAATGTCCACAAGCTGCTCGTACTCTGCAGCCTCGCCGGGAAGGTACACCCCCACGATCTTATCTACATCATCGCTCTTAATATCTTCCAGTTCCGTATTGGTCAGACACTTCTTCTGCTTAAATTCTTCCAATATATTGGACAATTCGCCGATGGTGATCAGCTGATCGTCCTCCAAAGCCTGGATAAACGCCAGATACGCGTCTCCCTGGCGCTTCAAAAGTTTCCCCACCTGCTCGTCCGTGAGATACCCCTTCTCCACGGCGATATCGCCAAAACGCTTGTCACACACCGCCTGCAGTCGGTTTACTTCCTCCGCCTGGACAAAAGTCATAAACCCCTCCGACACCGCGATCAGCCCCAGCTTCACCCGGACGGAATCCATCTTATCCAGTGCTGCCCTGAACTGCTGCCGGGTAATCCTGCCGCTGTCCACCAGATAACTACCGATAATACTCTCAACCATTCGCCTTCTCAGCCTCCCTACCGTATTATGATTCTATCGGATCCAGCAAAAAAGCGCATTCTCAGCTTTCAAAAACCCCCTCTTTTTCCGATAATAGATCACATTATTAAGTATAAGCTGAAACCCCGGAACTGTCAAGAAATTCTACCGTCTGCACCTCTGAACAGGTCTGCCGTTTGCTCCTTTGAACTGCACCTTTGAACAGGTCTGCCGTTAGCGCCTCTGAACAGCTGCGGTTCCACCCACGCCGCCTGCCCTTTCAAGTAGTAACGGTTCGGACAGCCGGCATCCACAGCTTAGCGATCTCCAACTCGTCTTTTGCAATTAAATCACTCTCGTTATTTATTTTTTCTTATATCATTTTCATTTGCAATTTTTCTGCTAATTTTTGACAAGAAATTCTCATTTCTACATTTTTCCGTCATTTTTTATGTTGACTAATTTCGTTCAATATTGTTAACCTTCTATATAACGCCTAAATTTTGACTGTAACGAATCACTATTTTATGATATTTTTAAATCGTTATTTCGTTTTGAATATTAAAAATCCCTTTAGATAAATCGCTTTATTCAACATGACATTATAAGCGACAAATTAACTGACATCTTCTATGACACAATAACTGACATATATAAATTATTTATTCTTATTTTAATATAACCCATAATATAATATCACCAATTATTTATTTTATGGTTTTATATGATTTTTTTAATTTTTTTCTCCGTGAACATGTCCGCGAACGGCATATCACGAGAGCAGCCTATCTCTGGCTCCGCCAAACGGATTTTGGCCAATAAAAAAGCGCCACAACAAGAAAATCTCACCTTCTTATTGTGACAGCTTTTTAATTTTCTATTGATTTCGCGTGGTTTTTCTCAGATGAGCGCGGTGCTGAAATATCTCTCCGCCCTGTCCGCCAGAACTGTAGCAATTACCTTTTCCCTGCCGTACCTTTCCGCCATAAGCTTTGCCGCCCAGACATTCGCCCCGGAGGAAGTCCCGACAAGAAGTCCCTGAACCCTGGCCAGTTCCCTCGCCGTGTTGATCGCGTCGTCGTCACTGACTTCCACGATATCCGTGATAATGCTGGTGTCCAGAATATCCGGTATAAAGCCGTCTCCGATCCCCTGGATCTGATGCAGCCCCGGTTCATCTCCTAACAGCGCGCTGACATTCTTCGGCTCCACGGCAACGATCTTGCAGTCCGGATTCTGTTCCAAAAGATATTTCGCGATACCCTGCAGCGTTCCGCCGCTGCCAATACCGGATACAAAAATATCGATTTTCTTTCCCAGCTGCTCCACAATCTCCCTTGCGGTCGTGCGGTAATGGGTGTCCGGGTTCGCCGGATTCTGAAACTGCTGGGGGACAAAGTATTCATCGGAAGACGAGGCCAGCTCCACCGCCTTCTGCACGCTCCCGTCAATGCTGAGCTTCGGGTCGGTGAGCACCAGTTCCGCGCCCAGGGCCTTAATGATCTTCTTTCTCTCGTCGCTCATATTCTCCGGCATGACAATGATGACCTTATAACCCTTTCTGACGCCGCACAGCGCCAGCCCTATGCCGGTATTCCCGGAAGTAGGTTCAATGATGGTCATGCCGGGCTTTAATCTGCCGCTCTTCTCCGCGTCCTCAATCATGTTCAGGGCGATCCGATCCTTAATGCTGCCGCCGGGATTCAGGAATTCCGCCTTTGCATAAATATTCAGCCCGGTGGTCTGCTCCAGGCTGAGAAGCGGCGTATTCCCGATCAAATCCAGGATATTCGTATAATACATGCTTTTAACCCTTCCTTTCCCTACAGAGTATAACATAACCTCCCGGGATATTCCAGTGTAAATCCTACTCTTTTCGCAGATGCTTTTTGGGCGTCATTCGCAAAGCCGCGCTTGCGCGCCCGGCGCCCTTTGCTCATATAATGGCGTTCCCCCAGACGTCATATCGGCGAAAGATCTCGTGCAGGCACGATCTTTCGCCGATATTGACAGCCGGTTACAAGAAGAAATGACGAAGCGGACAAATTCCCTCCAGAGCGTTTTGCCCCTAATGCTGCCTGCCGGAGACAGAAACCATTCTCTGTCTCCGGCAGAAAAAATTACACAATTATATGTCTGCTTACTTGACCATGGCTCAGCAGGTTCCGGTTATTACTGCTTCTCGCCGTTCACCCATGTCTCCTCTACCTGCGTACCGTCAGGCTTGGTCCAGACTCCCTGACCGTTCTTCTTATCGTCAGTCCATTCACCTTCCCATACGTTTCCGGCACTATCGCTTTCAATTCCATGGCCGTTTCGTTTGCCATCTTTCCATTCGCCTTCATATTCATTGCCGGCCCAGATTAACTTGCCATGGCCATTATACTTATCGTCAGCAAATTCGCCTTCATACACTTGACCGCTGGGCCAAGTATACTTGCCCTGGCCGCTTTTTTTGTCGTCTTTCCATCCTCCTTCATATACGAGACCATCGGTCCAGGTATATGTACCCTGGCCCTCTTTTTTGCCTTCTTTCCATTCACCTTCATACACGTTTCCGCTGGCATAGGTCATAGTTCCCTGGCCGTCATATTGATTTTCTTTCCATTCACCTTCATAAACGTTACCGTTGGCATAGGTTTCCGTTCCCTGCCCGTTTGGTTTACCATCTTTCCATTCGCCTTCATACACGTCCCCATTGGCATAGGTATACTTGCCCTGGCCTTCTCTTTTGCCATCCTGAAATTCTCCTTCATACACATTACCGCTGGCATAGGTTTCCGTTCCCTGGCCTTCTTTTTTGTCATCTTTCCATTCGCCTTCATATACCCCTCCGTTGGTCCAGATCATTTTGCCCTGGCCTTCTTTTTTGTCATCTTTCCATTCGCCTTCATAGCTTACTCTATTGCTGGCATCATCTTCCGCATAGGTTATCGTACCCTGGCCCTCTCTTTTGTCGTCTTTCCATTCGCCTTCATATACCTCTCCGTTAGTCCAGATCATTTTGCCCTGGCCTTCTTTTTTGTCATCTTTCCATTCGCCTTCATAGCTTACTCTATTGCTGGCATCATCTTCCGCATAGGTTATCGTACCCTGGCCGTCTCGTTTGCCATCTTTCCATTCGCCTTCATACACGTCTCCGTTGGCATAGGTCCTAGTTCCCTGGCCGTTTGGTTTGCCATCTTTCCATTCGCCTTCATGCACTTGACCGCTGGGCCAAGTATGCTTGCCCTGGCCGTTTTGCTTGCCCTCTTTCCATTCACCTTCATATACACGGCCGTCGGCAGAGGTATACGTACCCTGGCCGTTTGGTTCGCCATCTTTCCATTCGCCTTCATATACATTTCCATCCGAGAATACGATCTTGCCTTCTCCCTCCGGCATACTATTCTGCCAGCTGCCTGTATATTCACCCGTATTGCCGCTCCCCGTGGTATACTTCACGCCGCTGACTTCCTTTACGCGGCCGTTTAATACCATCACCACGATGACCGCAATAACTGCGATCAGAGCCACCCCTCCGGCAATGCCTCCAATCAGAAGCTTTCTCCGTGTCTTCAACTTCTCCCCATTCTGTACTTCGTTCTGTGCCATTTTTTCTCCTTTCGTTTGCATCCCTCTGGAATCAGACTGGTGTGAATCCACCTGCTGTCATCTCGGGAACCGATCCTGTCAAAATTTTCAAAAAGCCAAAAATTCATTAAATTCATTTCGGCTGCTGAAACTTATTTGCCGGGTTATTACTGCTTCTCGCCGTTCACCCATGTCTCCTCTACCTGCGTACCGTCAGGCCAGGTCCAGACTCCCTGACCGTTCTTCTTATCGTCAGTCCATTCACCTTCCCATATGTTTCCGGCACTATCGATTTGAATTCCATGGCCGTTTCGTTTGCCATCTTTCCATTCGCCTTCATATTCATTGCCGGCCCAGATTAACTTGCCATGGCCATTATAATTATCGTCAGCAAATTCTCCTTCATACACTTGACCGCTGGGCCAAGTATACTTGCCCTGGCCACTTTTTTTGTCGTCTTTCCATCCGCCTTCATATACGAGACCCTCGGTCCAGGTATATGTACCCTGGCCCTCTCTTTTACCATCTTTCCATTCACCTTCATAAACGTTACCGTTGGCATAGGTCATAGTTCCCCGGCCATTTTGTTTGCCATTCTGAAATTCGCCTTCATACACGTCACCGCTGGCATAGATGAACTTACACTGGCCATTTTGCTTGCCCTCTTTCCATTCACCTTCGTATACACGGCCATCGGCCCAAGTATACTTGCCCTGGCCGTCTCGTGAGTCATTCTTCCATTCGCCTTCATACACGTCTCCGTTAGCATAGGTATCCGTACCCTGGCCGTCTCGTGAGTCATTCTTCCATTCGCCTTCATACACGTTTCCGTCGGTCCAGATCATTTTGCCCTGGCCTTCTTTTTTGTCTTCTTTCCATTCGCCTTCATAGCTTACTCTATTGCTGGCATCATCTTCCGCAAAGGTTATCGTACCCTGGCCTTCTTTTTTGCCATTCTGATATTCGCCTTCATATACACGGCCATCGGCCCAGGTATACTTGCCCTGACCGTTTAATGTGTCATTCTTCCATTCGCCTTCATACACGTCTCCGTTGACATAGGTCATAGTTCCCTGGCCGTTTCGTTCCCCATCTTCCCATTCGCCTTCATACACATTTCCATTGGTATAGGAAGCCGTACCCTGGCCGTTTGGCTTGCCATCTTCCCATTCGCCTTCATATACATTTCCATTCGAATATACGATCTTGCCTTCTCCTTCCGGCGCACCGTGCTGCCAGCTGCCTGTATATTCACCCGTATTGCCGTTCCCCACGGCGTACTTCACGCCGTTGACTTCCCTTACGCGGCTGTTTACAACTATTACGACGATGACCACAATGACTGCGATCAAGGCCACGCCTCCGGCGATGCCGCCGATCAGCAGATTCCGCCGGCTGCTTTCCTTTCCTGTCTGTGCAAAGCTGAAGTCCGGTGCCGCCGTTTCCGCAGGCTGCTCTGCCTGAGTTTCCTGCACGTCTTCCTCTTCCTGTACACCGGGCTGCTGATTCTGCGCTTCCTGATCACCTTCCTGTTTCTCAGCCTGCACCGACTGGACTTCCTGCACGCCTTTCTCTTCCTGCACACCGGGCTGCTCTGCCCGAGTTTCCGGCGCCTCAACCTGTGCCGGCTGCTGCTCCGCCGCTCTCCCGGCCGCCGGCAGTACCTCCTGCACTTTTTCCGCAGAATCCTCCTGCCGTATGATCAGTGCTTTGTCGAATACATCTTTGCTGACAGAACCGATCGTACGTTTCACCGCTTTCAGATCATTCATGGTCTTTCGGTTGACCGATGCGTCACGGAAGAAATTGATGAACGCGTCCGATATGTCGAACCTGGAGAGCGCGTCCTGTTCCAGCAGCGTGGAAATGCTGGTATATGCGGATTTCATGGCGCGCATCAGGTCATTGGAAGTATTGTTGGTATTGGTGGCGAGATTAGCCCCCTGATTTAAAATCTCATTCTTGACGCCCCGCTCCACCTCCGGCTGATCCGTGGTATTGCCCAAATGCAGGTTGTCCTCCAGAGAGATAAAGATGATCGGCTTCTTGCTGTTGACCGCGGTCAGCAGTTCCAGAAAACAGGCATAGCTCTCTATGTATGGCTGACTGACGAACACCATGACCGCAGCGGCCCCGCGGATGTTCCTGAGCATCGGCACGATCCATCTGTCGTTCACCTTATCAAACGCCTTATCAGCGTACACCCGAAGGCCATATGTCTGCTGCAGCGGAATGACAGCTCCCTTGAATACCTTCTCCCAGTTATCGCTGGCATAACTGATAAATACATAGGGTTTCCCCTGGGAACATTCCGTGATCGCCAGATTCCTTTCCAGGTACTCCGACCGCTCCCTCTTCTGTGCTTCGTTTAGTGCCATTTTCTTCTCCTTTCGTTTTCTAAAGCTCACTGATAGCTTTACAATTTACTTTGTATGGCTTCCACATCTTTCTGTTTTTCAACCTCACTCAGCTCTGAAAAGGGGATCAGGCTATTATGTATCCGCCTGCTGTCATTCCTCTCAGGTCCGTAATCCCAATTGTGCAGATAGTGGTACCTGCACCATCTGACATGCTCTAACTCCGCCAGCGTCTCCATGGGAACGCCCCGCGCTATCAGGCGTTTGATGACATCCAGATAATCCGAGGAGCTTATATTGGAATACCGTTTGAAAGCGTCCAGTTTTTCCCACGGCGTACCGCCGTACTGCTTCACATATGCCTCATGCTGATTTTGGGCTGTTCTTGTAGTTTCATCTCCCAGGATGCTCTCCGCAGAACCCAGTTCTTTCGCCATTCCGAAGCAGATCACACGGTCTTGTCCAAACAGATTGTGGACGACATTTCCGTTGGGCGTATAGAGATAGACCTGCCCCTGCACGGACACCGCCGCCAGCAGCCTGCTCAATGTCACGATGCCGGCGTCCTCTCCGCTGCAGATGATGATACGGTCGAAGTCTGTCATCTCCTCATAAGCAAAGCAGCCGTCATCATGGAAAACGATACGATCCGGCTGCATCTTGCCTAATTTCGTGTGCTCACGGCGAAATTCGCGTCCGTCCCCATATATGTGGTACTCAAAATGCTGCCGGGGATCGATGATGTTCAGCTGCAGTCCATACAACAGGATATTTTTTCCTATACTGTCAAAACCGATGATCGCTATCTTCTCACTGGTTTCCACCGGATGATCCTTCCAATACTGTCTCGCACAGTTCTCAGCGATGTTTAACACGACCAGCCGCGGATTCTCTATGTTCTGCCTGTCTATCTGTTCCAGCATGATATAGACGTTCCTGTTCTTTAACTCCTCATAATGCCGGCTGTAGAACGCCAGACCAGCCGTTTCCTCCCGATACAGCAGAACATAGCGGGCAGCGTTCCTGATGAACTTGTCGTCCCTGCCCCGTATCCGCCGTCTGGGCGGCAGGCTTTCATACATATGCGCCGCATAGTCCGAATCTCCGTACACTACGGTGGATCCGACGCCCTGCAGCTTCATCCAGTTGACAAGGTCTCCCATCTTATTAAAGATCTTTATCAGGATACTGAAAGTCGCAGCCAGCGCCAGAAAACGAGCAAACTGCAACAGTCCTCCCACCGTAACGCCTGATTCCGTGCTGCCGCCATAAAGCTTTAACGAGGCATAGATTGCATCCCAAAAAGGATAAATACTGTTCTCTCTCTCCGCATACATAGGATAATAACAATATATTCCGATAAAGAGGGGCAGAATCTTATACGCTATGCCAAACAGTTCTTTTATTTTTTCAAATACTTTTTTCATGCGTTCCATATCAAAAATCATCCATCCCCGGCGGACTTACCTGAATACTTGTTGAAAAAACCCTAATAATTGTACCCCCCCCGACCTGCTTGTCAAGCTTTTTGTGTTCTTGGCCACGGATGCTTTTTGGGTGCCATTCGCAAAGCCGCGCTTGCGCACTCTCGGCGCCGCTTCGCTGCGCCCTTTGCTCATAAAATGGCGTTCCCTCAGCCGTCAAATCGGCGAAAGGTCTCGTGCAAGCACGACCTTTCGCCGATATTGACGGCTGGCTGAACTGTTGCTATAAGTAGTGGAGTGCGATGGCCAGATTCAGGTAGGCCGCAAAGGTGAGCCAGATCAGGTATGGAATCAGAAGTTTTCCCGCCAGGCTGCTGATCGCTCCGAACTGCCGTATCAGCATATAGACCAGATACCACAGGATGAGCAGCCAGAGAAATGCCGGAAGGTAGGCGTCCCATCGGAAAAACAGCACGGACCACCCAAGATTAAACAACAGCTGCACAAGATACAGCTTGAGTGCGGATGTACTCTGCGGGCTCCCTGAGACATACACCAGATACGCCGCGATTCCCATCAATACAAACAGGATCGTCCATACAACAGGAAAAACCCAGCCTGGCGGCGCCAGCGGCGGCCGATAAAGCTGGGCATAATCCTCCTGAACATTCGGCGTTAACAGCACGGACAAAAGTCCGGTTTCCAGGGAAACCGCCAGACTGACGATCAGCGCTTTCCATTGGATCTTCATAGACATCCCCCCATAAGTCCTCTCTTTTTAACCTATGCGCCGGGAATGTCCAATATTCTGCCGCCTACACGAACCCCTTCATTTCCTGCATGAAATCCTCTTCGATCTTAATGATCTGTTTTGCCACATCATGGGCCCTCTCATCCGCGTCAGGGTACTTGTTCACATACTCGCTGACAGACTGGATACCCATGTTGCAGCCGTCCATCATCAGTTTTGCGACCTCGCTGTCGTCCGGGTGCATGGTCATTTTCATCCAGGTTCCCATCTTCGCACCCATCTCCGCCATCATGCTGGGATTTTTCTCCTCACCGCCGTACTCTCCAAGCATCTTTGCGATGTCCTTTTCGATCCCGGTGTGTTTCTCCCCATAGGCTTCCAGGAGATCGTTCAATTTCTCGTCCTTTGTATATTGGCGCACCTGTTTCACGCTGTCCTGCGCCATCTGGCAGCCGCTGCTGCACTCCCTGAGGAGCTCCACGGTATGCTTGTCATTCATCTCCATCTTCTTACCTCCAGTGATCTTGATCTTTTTCCATCATTATCCCCGGAAGCAAAAAAATTATTCTTCCTGTTCTTCCTCCAAAAGCGTTTTAATGTCCAGGATCTTCCATTCGCCGTTCAAAAGCCCATAATAAAACCTGGAATGGGTGGTGTCGGTCCGTGTGCTGCCCACTCTTGTCAGATACATGTTCTTGTCAAATGAAACCTCACAGGAAAAGAGGTCTTCGCTGTAACGGATATATGCCTCCACCTTCTCATTTTGAAATTCCGGGGCGGAATGGGCGCTGTACATCCACATATCTTCCCTGCGGTAGGTTTCCGCCAGGTCCAGATAATAGGAATCCTCCGGGAACATATCCTGGATCGGTTTGACGCTGCTCTTGCATCCGGGCAGATCCGCAGAGAAGAAATTCGTATAGCGCTCCGCGTTCTTCAGCGCCATCTCCCGGAGCTCCTGGGGCATTTCGGTCTCCTGCATCTGACTGACGCGGACCTGAAGCTTTCCCTCCGCATACTCCTCCTGAAAGGACACCTCAGCGCCGTCCTGATCATAAATCGTTACCACAGGGCGCTCCAACAGCCCGTCCGCCTCGTATGTCACCAGTTTCGGCACCTCCACATAGGACGCCACATACTCAAACTCATCCGAGATTTCCTGTCCGTCCGCCAGCTCCCTCTCGTCCGCCTGCTGCCCATTGATCAGGACACGGTAAGACTCCGGCACTGTGACTTGAACGGATTCCGACGCCTTTGGCGGAATGATCTCCACCGTGTCGAGATCCCACTGGCTCAGCGTCAAAAACACCAGCAGGGGCTGCGAGGAGACTTCTTTCAGATTGATATATCCCACAAGGTCACCGTTTGCATACAACTCATACCGAGGGGCGGAAGTGCTCTGCTGGTCCCTGGCGCTGGTACAGAACAGGATTGCGCCGTCCACCCGATCATGAAATTCCCGGCTGTAAACCTCCGGCGTCTCAAACCGGGAGATATCCTCCACCGTCAGATATTCTTCCAGTCCGGTCTCCCGGAGCCTGTCCATGATCTCCTCAATTTTGCGGTCCGGCTGGTTTTCCTCATATCTCACCAGCCCTCTTTTCACATAGTCCGCGACACAGAACCAGAATACCAGCATAGCAGCCACAAAGAGAAGATACAGGCACCAGAAAACCGGAAATTTTCTTCTTTTTCTCTCTTTCACTGCATTTTTCTGTCCATCGTAACCAGCCATCACTCCGCCTCCTTTCCGTCCACCACAAAGCCGGTGGGAAGCCTCCAGGAGGAGGTAGAATAATAGAGCGTCACGCTGGTCATCTCGTAAGCGCCGTTATAGTACATGGAGGAAGAGCTTCCCCCGTCCAGGTTCGCGGCGTTCACCGCGCCGTACTCCTGCATGATATTCAAAAGATCCAGAGCGGTAGCTCCCAAATGCCCGGAGGCTCCGCGCCCGTCCGTCACCAGCATCAGCACGGTTCCGTCCGCCCTCTGCCCGATCGCCGTCCTGGGGTTCGCCCCGCTGCCGTTTCCGTTGATCTCCCTAGCGTTCCCGTTGATAATGAGCTTGGTAAAATGATTGCTGTCCCCGTTTTCTTCATCCTTAAAGCTGACCGCGTCCCGGATCTGCAGCTCCTCCACCAGGCTCTCCGTCTGCTGCTTTGTCATACCTCCGATATCTTTGATCACAAGGATATCGTCCTCGTTAAAGCCCACCATGACGTCGCCGGCCTTCGGGTCGTTGTACTGGATCTCGCCATCGCAGACTACGATTCCTTTGGGGCGGCCGCCCCAGTTTCCGTCGGAAAAATATTCGCCGCCGTTAATGCCGGCGATTGCACCTGCCCCCTGGACAAGCTCCTCCAGGGTGACGCCGTTCTTGCTGTGGTCCATGTCCGACCAAGGATAAATAGTCCCCAGCCTTACCTGGGAGGGATCCCGGATCACCATCAGCTTTGCCATATAGGATCTTCCGGCCAGCTCGATAATAGCGATGCCGTTCTCATCAAAGTCAAACTCCGGCTCCTGCTCGTCATCCCCGCCCTTTTCCTCATCCGGCGCAACCACGATCAGATCCGTGTTGACTTCCTCCATCGTCTGTCCCATGCCATTGCGGTTCGTGATCTGCAGAATCTCCTCCTCCGAAAAGTACACGGAGGCCAAAAACTGCAGCGCCCCCGTCTCCAGAATCGTAGAGACGAACAAGTCTCTGGCAGATTCTGATGGCCCGTGGCAGATACAGTATAATGTGTAATAAGCTCCTCCAACTGTGACCACAAGGAAAGTTAGGATCACCAGCAGGATCCGGAGCAGTACCTTACCTAATTTCATCTTTTTTACCTCTTAAAAAGGTTTTCGTATGATATTTATTTTTTCTGTCCCGCCCCTCATCGGAACACCCAGCCCTGCTGGATCCGAAAGCTGAGCAGAAACAGGATCATATCCACAAGAATCTTAAAAAGCAGTTCCAACGCCGGCCCCGCCTGAGAGAGAAAGCTGAGCAGATACACCAGCAGATAGGAGCAGGCAGTCTGCAAGGCGCAGAGGACATAGTATTTCGACAGCGTCTTCTTCACCGAGGCGTCGGAACGGAAAACCGCCTTGCGGTTCATGCAGTAGTTAAAGACGGAGGACACCGCCCGGGCGAGAAAAGTCGCCAGAAAGATCTCCAGGCCCAGGGAAACCCTTCCCTCCAGCAAAAGGATCAATAACGTAAACAACAGGTAATCGATCAGGCAGGAGGCCACGGAGCTGAATGCAAAGGCAAATATGATCCGGAAGATCCGCAGGGAATCTTTTACGGGATGAAAATGGGAGGAGGCGTTTTCTTCAATATAAACCGTCTCAATGGTCACTTCCCGGAAAGCAATGCCCGCTCTTTTTAAGTCGAAAATCATCTCCGTCTCGTACTCAAAGCGCTCGCCCTTCACCTGTTCCATCCGCTCCAGGTAACGGTAAGGGATCGCCCGCAGACCCGTCTGGGTATCGGAAAGCGCGATGCCGCAGAAAAGTTTTAGCGCGAGGCTGGTGCAGACATTTCCCACCCGGCTCTTTTTCGGCACATCCGGCCCGCTGAAATCCCGGCAGCCAAAGATCACGTCGCCTGTCTTTTCCATCATCTCCGCGCAGGCCCTGATGTCGTGGGGCGTGTGCTGGTTGTCCCCGTCCACCGTGACCACACCGGCAATATCCGGGCGGTTCTGACGGATATAGGCGAAGGCAGTCTTCAGCGCCCTGCCCTTTCCCCGGTTGACCTCGTGGGTGAGCAGCGTCACCTCCGGGTGAGCCGCCGCCTGCCGGAATGGCTCCAGGTGTTCCTCGTCGCTCCCGTCGTTGACGATCACGATATCCCGAAAGCCCTCCCGGAGAAGCCCGTCCACCACCATATTCAGTTTTTCATCCGGATTTAGGGACGGCAGAACAACCGTTATCTCACCCATCGTTCATCCTCGTATTCTCAAAAGGCCGCATAAAAACATGAGGGTATTCTTCCCTCTTTCTGAAAATCTTATGTCGCCGCTTTCGCAGGCGTACAAACACACTTTAAACATAATAGCATTTTCTGTCAAAAAAAACAATAGCAACTCTTTCACCCACCCGGAAAACGTGATATAATCTATTATCACCAGTTCAGCCAGCCGCCAAATTCTGGGAAAAATCGTGCTTGCACGAATTTTTCCCAGATTGGCGGCTGAGGGAGCGCCATCTTATGAGCAAAGACAGCTGCGAAGCAGCGGTAAGCGCGCCAGCGCGGCTTTGCGAATGGCGCGGGCTGAACTGGCAACCCCAGGGACGCAGCTGCCATCCCTGGCGCAAAGACACCCTCGCCATTCCATGTGCAAAGACACTCGCGCAGCACCGATAAGCAACCCAGGCGCGCCTTTGCGAATGGCGCGGGCTGAACTGGCAACCCTAGGGACGCAGGCGCTATCCCTGGCGCAAAGACACCCTCGCCATTCCATGTGCAAAGACATTCGCGCAGCACCGATAAGCAACCCAGGCGCGCCTTTGCGAATGGCGCGGGCTGAACTTGACTCAGAAAGGTATTTTCCAAATGAAAAATAAAAAAACAACATTATTCTTACCTTCTCTATTCCTGTTCCTCTCCCTCTGGCTCACGCCGGCGATCCGCTCGGACGCCCAGGAACTGACGCCCCGCACTTCCGGGGGAGGAACCTCCATCACCGTCACCGCGGCGGAAGACAGCCTCATCGGAGCGGTCTATGTAAAGTGGGACAGAGCGGTCTCCCCCTATGAGCTGCAGACGGATTCCGAGACCCTTTCCTGTGGTCAAAACGGCTTTTTGCATGAGTTTATCGC
>CANQCF010000042.1 GCA_947589505.1 uncultured Acetatifactor sp.
TACGCGCACACGCTGCCCTTGCCGTTGGTCCCCGCCACATGGATGATCTTAAATTCCTTGTCGGGACTGCCCAGACGCTCTAAAAACGTCCGGGTGTCCTCCATGGTATTCTTTGTCGTAAAGCGGGGAATATCCAGAAGATATTCCACCGCCTGTTCATACGTTGTGATATTCTGTCTGTTCATAATAGGATCACTTCAGCTGCGCCAGCCGTGTCTCTACCTGCTCCATCATCCGGGTGTATTTTGCCAGTTTCTCCTTCTCCTGAGCAACCTTTTCTTCCGGCGCTTTGGAGAGGAACCTCTCGTTGGAGAGCATGCCGTTGACCCGGGCCAGCTCCCCTTCCAGACGGCTCTTTTCTTTCTCCAGACGCTGGATCTCCTGTGCAATGTCCACCAGCTCCGCAAAGGGGATGTAGAGGGTCGCGCCGGGGATCACCACGGACACCGCGTCCTTTTCGATCCCGGTCTTATCCTCCTGAATCGCGACTTCGCTGGCATAAGCCAAAGACGCAAAGAACAGTTTTCCCTCTGCAAAGGTATTCCGGATGCCCGCATCTGCGCTGACAACATACACTCCCGCCTTCCTGCCGGGCGCCACGTTCATCTCGCTGCGGATGTTCCGGATCCCCCGGACAGCTTCCTTCAGGATCTCGATATCCTTCTCTTCCTTTTCGTAGACCCTGCTTCCCGAAAAGACGGGCCAGCTGCTGATCATGATGGACTCTTCTTCGGTCTGCAGCGTGCAGAAGATCTCCTCGGTGATAAAGGGCATATAGGGGTGCAGGAGCTTCAGGGCGTCGATGAGAACATTCTTCAGGGTCCAGAGAGCCGCGTTCCTGCTTTCGGCGTCGTCACTGTTATAGAGACGGGGCTTCACCATCTCGATATACCAGTCGCAGAACTCATCCCAGATAAAATCATAAACCTTCTGCACGGCGATGCCCAGTTCAAAACTCTCCATGTTCTCCGTCACGTCTTTTACCAACGTGTTGAGTTTCGACAGGATCCACTTGTCCACGGGCTGAAGCTCTCCCGCCCCGGGCTCCGTGACGTTCTCTCCCTCCATGTTCATCAGGATAAAGCGGGAGGCATTCCAGACTTTATTTGCAAAGTTGCGGGAGTTCTCCACCCTCTCATAATAGAAACGCATGTCGTTTCCGGGGGCGTTTCCCGTGATCAGCGTCAGGCGCAGAGCGTCCGCGCCATACTTGTCGATGATCTCCAGGGGATCGATGCCGTTGCCCAGGGACTTCGACATCTTCCGCCCCTGGCTGTCCCGAACCAATCCATGGAATAAAACGGTATGAAAGGGCTTCTCCCCCATGTGTTCATACCCGGAAAAGATCATCCGGATCACCCAGAAGAAGATGATGTCATATCCCGTCACAAGGACGTCCGTGGGATAAAAATAGTCCAGGTCCTCCGTCTTCTCCGGCCATCCCAGGGTCTCAAAGGGCCACAGCGCGGAGGAGAACCAGGTGTCCAGCGTATCGGGATCCTGGGTTATGTGGGTGCCGCCGCACTTCGGACACATCTTCGGCATCTCCCGGGCCACTGTGACCTCCCCGCAGTCGCCGCAGTAATAGGCGGGGATTCTGTGCCCCCACCAGAGCTGTCGGCTGATGCACCAGTCCCGGATATTGTCCGTCCAGTTGTAGTAGATCTTTTCCATGCGGTCGGGGATCAGACGAATGGAACCATTCTTCACCGCCTCCACAGCGGGCTTGATCAGCTCCTCCATCCGGACGAACCACTGCTCTTTCACCAGGGGCTCCACCGTGGTCTTACAGCGGTCGTGGGTCCCCACATTATGGGTGTAATCCTCGATCTTCACGAGAAGCCCCTGCCGATCCAGCTCCTCCACAATGGCCTTTCTCGCCTCGTAGCGGTCCATCCCGGCGTACTTCCCGCCGTTTTCGTTGATGGTCGCGTCGTCGTTCATGATATTGATGACGGGCAGATTATGCCGCTTTCCCACCTCGAAGTCGTTGGGGTCGTGGGCGGGGGTGATCTTCACCACGCCGGTGCCGAACTCCCGGTCCACGTAGGTGTCCGTCACCACCGGGATCACACGGTTCACGATGGGCAGCATTACGCTCCGGCCGATCAGGTGCGCATAGCGCTCGTCCTCGGGGTGAATGGCCACGGCGGTATCCCCCAGCATGGTCTCCGGCCGGGTGGTGGCAAAGGTCAGAAACTCCGTGTCGCTGGGCGTGCCGTCCTCTCTCATCACCGGGTACTTGATGTGCCAGAGATGGCCCGCCTGCTCCTGATACTCCACCTCCGCGTCGGAGATGGAGGTATTGCACACGGGACACCAGTTGACAATCCGGGCGCCCTTGTAGATATAGCCTTTTTCATGCATCTTTACGAAGACTTCCGTTACGGCCTTGTTGCAGCCCTCGTCCATGGTGAAACGCTCCCGGTCCCAGTCGCAGGAGGAGCCCAGCTTTTTTAACTGGGAGATGATCCTTCCGCCGTACTCCTTCTTCCAGTCCCATGCCCTCTCCAGGAACTTCTCCCTGCCGAGATCGTGCTTATCGATGCCTTCCTCTTTCAGCTTCTCGATGATCTTCACCTCCGTGGCGATGGAGGCGTGGTCCGTCCCTGGCTGCCAGAGGGCGTTGTAGCCCTGCATCCTCTTAAAGCGGATCAGAATGTCCTGCATGGTGTTGTCCAGGGCGTGGCCCATGTGGAGCTGGCCTGTGATATTTGGGGGCGGGATCACGATGGTGAAGGGTTTTCTCGAGCGGTCCACCTCCGCGTGAAAATATTTTTTGTCCAGCCATTTCTGATACAGCCTGTCTTCGATCCCCTTGGGATCGTAGGTCTTCGCCAATTCTCTGCTCATAGCGCTTCTCCTTTTCTGATTTTCCCGGCGGCTCCTTTTTTGCGCGCCGCCTTAACTTCTTACTTATTTCAGGGTACTTGCTTTCCCAGGGCCGCGGAATCGTGAAATCCGCGCGGTTTTTTTCTCCGCAAAAAAGCCCTCCGCAGATCTCTGATCTGCAAAGGGCGTAATTACGCGGTACCACCTTTGTTCGAGAGGGCCTCGCAGCCCGCTCCTCACAGACTTCTCCTCACCGCCGTGCACCGTGCGGTCATTCCAAAGCCTTATCCTGTAACGGGGATCATCCGTGAAAGCCTACCTGACCGCCCTTCCGGCGGACCCTTCTCAGCTTTCCGGCTCCGAAGCTACCTTCCGTCTTCCTGTCCCGAAGCGCTCTCACAGCGCCCGATCCCGGGCAAGCGCCTTCTCTGGCGGGGGGATAAACATACTCCTCTTCCTCACAGCCTTTTTGAATATAGTGAAACTATACCGCCGGGAGAAAAAAATGTCAAGTGAAATCTTTGTGTGCTCTATTTCTCATCCCTGGCGTGGACCTGCCTCTTGATCTCATACATGAGCCCGTCAGCCTCCCGGATATAGTCCTGGAGCGTCAGATCCTGATCCGGATCTGTGAGCACATAGCCGCAGCTCACGGAGATGCGGTATCTCCTGGTCCCGTCCCCGTTCTTGCGATCCAGGTAATCCAGGATATTCTGCTTAACCTCCTCCGCTTCCGTCTGATCGCAGTCCGTCGCTATGATCAGGAACTCATCGCCGCCGAACCGGATAGCGATCCAGTCGTCCCGGATGATTTTTTTGATGGAATCCGCCACGGTCTTGATGGCGTTGTCACCGTTAATGTGTCCATACACATCATTGATCTTCTTCATATAGTTGATGTCCACAAACATCACCATCAGGGTAGAGTGGTTTCTCTGACAATTTTCATACAGAGGAAGCGCCTTATTCTCATAGCCGAAGCGGTTGAACAGGCCGGTCATGGGATCCTTGTCATACAGCTGGGTCAGTTTCCGGTTCACCGCGTCCAGACGCAGATTGGTCCGCAGGTTCTTTAGCGCCTGCTGAAGCCTCTCCAGATAGGAATAGAGCATATTCCCCTTCAGGATCAGGGCCTGGTCCTTGAATACGACATAACCGTAGGGGTATCGGCCGAAGTGCAGGGGGAGAAAATAATAGACATGCTGACTCCCCTCTTCTTTTTCATACCCCGGCACAAGGTTTTCCCTGTCCACTTTACGCCCGTGACAATGCATCCCGTCCTTCAGGGATACGGCGACCTCCAGTTTCTTGTCCTGACCCTGTTCGAGAAGCTCCTCTTCATCCGCCATCACATTCTTAAAATAGAGGGCGCTCAGAACCATGCTGAATTCCTCTCCCTCAAACATATGGTTCTTCTCGTAAAACTGCTGCAGCTTCTCCTTCAGGGAATCGTAATCCGACGCGCCGGAGACATAGTAGATCTGCAGGATCCTCTCGTGCTGATCCAGCAGATCGGTTCTTCGAGAATTTAGGTATGAATTTCCGCAATACTCTTTTCTCAGCTCCACACAGCGGGGATTATCCAGACATCCGCAGCTCTCCGCAACCACCGCATGGGTGGGAACCTGTATCCTGACCGCTTTGTGCTCCGGACTGTCGATCCCGCCGCTGAGGATCCGGCAGCACTCATACCCAATCTTCTCATAATCCTGAGCCACGGAAGTAATTGCAGGATAAAAAATCCTTCCATCGTTCGTGCAGTCGAAGCCCGTGATGGCCACATCCTCCGGGATCCGGTATCCCCGACTTCGAAGCTCCGACGCTGCCGACAGCGCCATATCGTCGTTGGCACAGAGGATAACGTCCGGCAGGCCTTTTGCAGATTTGACAATCTGCTCCACCGCAAGGACCGTTTTCTCATATCCCCACTCCCCATAGTAAATGTCCTCCGGATCCAGCCGCAGGCCATGGCTTTCTAAAACTTCCTCTGTGACACGCAGCCTTGCGATGCTGTCCACATGATCCGGCGTTCCTCCGATAAACACCGCCCTTTTGATCCCGTGTTCCTCAACCAGGTGCGTCACCAGCTGTCTCATCCCTGCCCCGTTGTCAATGCATACGCAGGGGATCCCCTCCATCTCCTTCCCGATGCTCACCACGGGGACCCCGTTTTCCCTGGCCAGACGGCACAAGGTCTCGGCGGTCACATCAGAATTCAGCATGGTGGAGAAAACGATCACCCAATCATAACTTCGGATATCGCTCAGCCCATAAATCGCAAGTTCCCCCGCGTTGATCTCCTTGTGCTCGCTGTAAGCCGCATGACTCATAAAGACAAAGATATCAATATCTTCTTTTTCCGTATATTTCTTTATGCCGTCTATGGCGGCATACAAAGATTCCCTGCTCCAGCCATTGGCATACACCGCTAACTTTTTCTTCATCTCTTTTCCCCGATCAACTTTTTTAAGATTGTCTGTAAAGAGCTATTTCTGAAAATCAAAAACATTCCAGGAATGGGGGCTTACCCGAGCCTGCAAAACGCCGCCGGAAATGCCCTTCATCTGCTAGTTGAGCTGATAGGAAGGTTCCACCTTCCGATTGCCGCAGAGCTTATAGTAGTCCAGAAAAATTCTCTGCATGATGGCGTCCACGTTCTCCGATCCCGCGTCAAGCATAACCGCCAAAAACTGCCTTGCGCTGTACCGGATACAGATATCCACGGTACGGATGCTCTTTTGAATGGCGGATTCCATGGAATGAGAGGCGGACTCCAGTTCCCCGTCGCTCACGTTCTCCGACGTCTGGGGCGTGAGAACCACCATCACCACCTCTATAGTATGTCCATAACGCTCTCCCAGCTTCTTCAGATAACTGTATATTTTTGTAAAATCCTGACTTTCCACCGTGAAGGCTCCCCGGTAATCCCCCTTGGCAGTCACTTCCGTTATGTAATTCCTCAGATCGTCGATAAACTCCTCCGAAAGGCCCCGGCTCATACGCCTCTCGCTCTCCTCGCTGGGCCGCATCTCCAGCTCCCCCCGGTCGAAAAGCTCCAAAAAGAAATCCAGCAGCACCGGGTCGAACTGCGTCCCCCGGCCCTTTACAAACTCCTCCCGGATCTTCTCTTTTGAAAGGGCCTTTCTATAGATACGGTCGGAACTCATGGCGTCGTATGCGTCCGCCAGGCCCACAATCCTCGCGTTCACCGGAATGTCTTCTCCGGCCAGGCCTGCGGGATAGCCCTTTCCGTCGTATCTCTCGTGATGACATCTCGCCACGCTCTTTGCATCCGGCAGAGTCGTGACATTCTTTAAGATTTCCGCACCGATGGCTGCATGGGATCGGATCACGTTAAATTCCACTTCCGTCAGCTTCCCGTCCTTATTGAGCACGGAATCAGGCACGCCGATCTTTCCGACGTCGTGCAGAAGCGCCTCATAGCGGAGGGTGGCGATCCTCTCCTTCGGCCAGCCCAGCTTTCTCGCCAGGATGGCGGAATACTCCGCCACTCGGAAGGAATGGCCCTTGGTGTAGCGATCCTTCGCGTCGATAGCGCTGGCCAATGTCTCCACCATCTGCTGGGACATCTGTTCCACTGTTTCAATATATTTCGCCTTTTCCGAGCCGATCAGAGCGGCGTCCAGCTCCGCCCGCCTCTTTACCATGGCCTCCAGACAAATCCTCGCCAGAACATAAATGCTGAGGATAAAGATAAACGCCGTGACCCCCTCCACGGAGATATCCGCCCTGTACTGGGGATCCCTGCCCCGGTTCCAGACGGCGATCGCCAGGCAGAGCGCAGAGGCCAGGGCCGTCCAGTTGCAAAGAACCTTGTCTTCATAAAGGATGCTGAGGACCATGGGAATGGCAAACGTTGCAAAGACGATGGTAAACTGATAGTGGGAAAACGCCACGTTCGCACAGAGGGCAACCGTTCCCAGGATCAGCACATATTTCTGGAAAGTAACGCTTTTCGACCGATTGACGATCAACTGGACTGCAAGGATCGTCACAAGATTGACCAGCGTCGTCAGCGCCAGGTACCGCACCACCTTCTGGACTATGGTATCCGGTCCATACCCCTGGGACCGGGTGACATAGAGCGCAATGCTGCCATACAGCTCCGCCAGGAAGACCAGACCCGCCGTCGCCAGCTGGGCAGTCAGTATTATCCTTTTCCACCGCACATAGTTGATACTGTTACTTGTCGTCATATCAATCCCTTACTCTCTGAAGTCTTCCCAGCATATGGCGGGAGACTGTTCCTGAAACTCTTCAAGCCGCGGGCACACATTGCCCCATTTATATCCATTATGCAATATTTCCCACAAAAAAGCAATACCATAAGACATATCCCTCCGAAAAACATATACAGCTCCCCGAAAAAAAGACGGGCCCCTCCGTCCACGACGAAAGGGTCCGTCTGCGCTTATTCTGCTCTCTTTTACATTACGACCAGAACCTCATTCTCAGCCTGCATATCCGCCGCGGGAACATAGGGCTGATCCAGCTTCTTACCGTTCAGGTAAAACTCCTTAAAGCCGCTCTCCGCGCCGCTGTCGTTCTTCACCGTAATGTGTAACTTTTTGCCGCGGAACTTCTTGTCCATGGTCATCTCCTTCCAGTCGCTGGGAATGGTGGGACATACCCAGAGGCCGTTCAGGTCGGGTCTCATGCCGCAGATGCCCTCCACGCAGCCCACCATGCAGGTGGAAGCGGTTCCGGTGAGCCAATGGACATGGCTCCGGCCCTCGAAAGGCGAATCCACGCTCTCCGTAAACTGCCCGTGTACGTAGGGCTCCAGCCTTCTGACATCCGCATCCTCATTCTGGGATGCGGGCGAGCTCTCGGTAAAGTACTCGTGAGCCCGGTTTCCGTGGCCCATCAGGGACTCCGCCAGGATGATCCAGCCCTGGGGCTGGGAGAAGATACCGCCGTTTTCCTTCGTCGAAGGGTTGAACAGCAGGGCCAGGGCGCCGTCAAAGGCATGGTCCACATAGGAGGGAGCCATCACCCGGACGCCGTACTTCGTATTCAGCTCCCGGTGCACGCTCTCCAGAGCCTTCTCCGCCTGATCCTTTGTGGCCAGGCCGCTGATCACCGCCCAGGACTGGGGATTCAGCCACATGCTGGCCTCGGGATCTTTCTTGGAACCGATCACCTGTCCGTCCTCTTTGATGCCGCGGACAAAGCGATCGTCCTCCCAGCACTCCTTGTTGATGATGTCGCCCAGCTCCTTCTGGGTCTTCTCCAGATACGCTATATATTCCGTGTCGTTCAGGTCTTCGGCAAAGCCCTTCATGACAGTGAACGCATAATACAGCTGCAGGGCCACGAACGTGGACTCGCCCTTCTTTCCCAGGCGCAGACAGTCGTTCCAGTCCGCGTGGAGACCTGCGGGCATCCCGTGATCGCCCAGCCTCTCCATGGAGAAGTTGATGGCCCTCTTTAAGTGGTCGTAGACTGTGCCCTTATCCCCGTTGTTGGCATAAGGGATAACCTCTTTAATGTAATCCTTGTCCCCGGACTCCGCCACATATTTCCACACCGTGGGGAAGAGCCAGAGGGCGTCGTCCGCGCGGTACGCGGGGTGTCCCGTCATCTTCACCCATTCCGGATCGTCCGGGGTGCCGGAATCGCCGGGCACGAAATCAAACAGTACCAGGGGCAGACCGCCGCCGTTGTCCACCTGAGCGGAGAGCATGAAGGTGATCTGCTTCTTCGCCATGGCGGGATCCAGATGGATGATGCCCTGGATATCCTGCACGGTATCGCGGTAACCGTAGCCGTTTCTCTGTCCGCAGTAGCTGAAGGACGCCGCCCGGGACCAGGTGAATGTGATAAAGCACTGGTATGCGTTCCAGGTGTTGATCATGCTGTTGAAAGCGGGATCGGGCGTATTCACCTGGAAGTTCATCAGCTTGGAATGCCAGTAGTCGATCAGGGCCTTCTTCTCCTTCTCCACGACAGAGAGATCTTCGTAACTCTTCAGGATCTCGTCCGCCACCCAGGGCTCCGCCTGTCCCAGAAGGAAAGCCACCTCCTTCGTCTCGCCGGGCTTTAAGGAGATCACGGTGTGAAGAGCGCCGCAGCCGTTGGCGTTATAATTCAGCACGTTGTCGCACTCGCCCCTCTCCACGGCGACGGGATTCCCGTACCCGTGATAATTTCCCAGAAACGCCTGTTTGTCCCCGTTGTAGGACTTCACCTTCTGTCCGGCCATGCCGAAGAACCGCTCCCTGTGGTTGGAGCCGGTCTCGTCCTTTCCGGTGTTGGCGTTGATGGTCTGATAGATCTTATTTCCCTCAAAGAATGTACGGGTGATGAACTGGGTGTACTGCAGGTTCACCTGATCCTGCTCGTAATTGCTGTCGTTTGTAAACTCCGCATAGCCGAAGATTGAGAGGTGACGTTCCTGGTCGGAGTTGTTGTTGACCTTCAGACGCCATACCTCGTATACCTTCCCCTGGGGCACATAATACAGCACCTCGGAGTGGATGCCCGCGTAATCCGCGGTCATATTGGAGTACGCTGTGCCGTGATGACATTCGCACTGATACTCGTCCAGACTCTTCGCCACGGGCTGCCAGGTCGCGGACCAGTAATCCTTCGTGTCGTCGTCCCGCAGATAGATATATCTGCCGGGCGTATCGTCGCTGTTGAAGTGATAGCGGATGATTCTTCCATTGGCTCCGCTCTGCACAAAGCTGTAACCTCCCGCGTTGTTGGAAATAATGGCGCCGTACGCCGGGGAACCCAGGTAATTCGCCCAGGGCGCCGGGGTATCGGGCCTGGTGATGACGTATTCCTTGTTGACCTCGTCAAAGTAGCCGTACTTCATTTCTTGTAACCTCCTATAATTCCTTATTTTCAGACCGCCGAAACCGAATTCCGCGTCAGGCTGCTTTCCCTGCGGCCCGCCGCCATGCTTTTCCCTTCAGAAAACGTTACGCGCGGCTTCTTTCCTTCAATATCATTCTAAATGTATTTCCGGAAACTTGCAATAGATTTTTTTGCTAAACATCTTTCCGCCTTTTCCCACATTGTCTGAAACGCTTGCCGCAGCGTCTCCTCCGGGAGATCGGAATAATGGATGAGGAACCTGTGCCTGTATTTTTCTGCGCTTTGATAGCAGTAAAGCGACACCGGGAGCAGGCGGATCCCCTCCCTCTCCAATTCCCCGACAAATCTCTCGTCGTCGATCTCCCGCCTCATGTGCAGGATAAAATGCAGCCCCGCGCTGTCCTCCTCCACATAGGCCTCCCGGGAAAGCCGGGATTCTTCGAATATTCGCAGCATTTTCATGCGGTGCTGCCGATAAGCGTTCCTCATGCGGCTGATGTGTCTCTCGTAATACCCCTCCCGGATAAAAGCCGCCAGCGTGTACTGTTCAAAGGAGGAGACCGCGCTGGAGATAAAGGAAAGCCGTTCCGAAAAGATCTGCATCAGCTTCTCCGGCAGAACCATGTAAGCGATGCGGATGGAGGGCGCCAGAGTCTTTGTAAAGGTATTCATATAGATCACATGCCCGTCATCCAGGCTGGCCAGCGTGGGCACCGGCCGCCCGTCAAAGCGGAATTCGCTGTCATAATCGTCCTCTATGATATAAGCGCCCCTCTCCGCCGCCCACTGCAGCAGCCTGTGCCTACGGTCCGCCGGCATCACGCAGCCGGTGGGAAAATGATGGGAGGGGGAGATGTGCACCAGGCTGGCGCTGCTCCCTCGGAGAGCGTCCACCGTCATTCCCCCGCCGTCCACCGGAATATACAGGCACTTTAAGCCGTTTCCCTCATAGAGCCGGCCTATTTTTTTATAACCGGGATCCTCCACGGCGGCCACCCTGTCCCGCCCGATGAGCTGCAGGAGCAGATAGTGCAGATACTCCGTTCCCGGGCCTACGATGATCCTTTCCGGGTCCGGCTCAAGCCCCTTGGCCTTTCGCAGATAATCCGCGATAGCCTCCCGGAGTTCCCCTACGCCCTCCGCCCCAGGCTTTTCCAGGAATTCCTCCTCCCGGTTTGTCAGTTCCCGCCGCATCAGCTTCGCCCAGGTAGAGAACGGAAATGCATCCTTCGCCGCATGATTTGTAGAAAAATCCACCCGTTTTTCCCTCACAGGAACGCTTCTGCCGGAATCCGCCGCGCTATCCGCCATCCCCCCGGTTTTTCCGAGACTTTCCCTGCCGGGAGCACCCTCGCCGCGCCGGTTCCCCAAAATTTCTTCCCGGCTGCTGCTGCGCCCGTACAAAGCCTGCATCCCTTCATTTACAAAATAACCGCTCCGCTCCCGGGATGTGATATACCCCTCCAGCTGCAGCTGCGCGTAAGCGTTTTCTACGGTAATCACCGCGATCTTATGGCTGACTGCCATCTCCCTCTTAGACGGCAGTTTTTCCCCCGGTTTTAAGGTTCCGTTGGAGATATCCTCCCGGATACAGCGGTAGAGATATTCGTACAGGGAATCGCTTCCCCTTTTCTCCAGATCATAAATCAGCATTGGCCCGCCTCCCATCTGGTCTTATTATTTTTTCTAAAAATGGCATTACCAATAATACCACAGCTGGTATATACTCTGCAATAACCAAATGCGTATACTCTGCAATAGCAAAATCAGTTTTCCTATCTGTTGAATAGGGTATCTGAAAGAAAGAAGGGCTAAAAATGAAGAAAACGGAATCTGTAGAAAACAATTTGCGAAAAAAAAGCTTTATTCTGCTGGCCGTAGGTTTGATCCTGACGGCCGCCAGCCTGCTGTTTGTCCTCTGGGCGCACAATAACAGCTACCGGCAGTCGCAGATCATCGGCGCTGAACTCTCTTCGGTACAGGCGGAGATCAAGGCGGCGGAAGCCGGAGAGACAACGGCGGACCTGGATGCCCTGAAGGCCCAGAGTTCCTCCCTCTCCGCTGAAAAATTACATCTGGAACGGCCTTATTCCTACGGTCTGACCTTTCTCTTCCTGGCCATTGCCATCCTGCTCAAAGGCATATACAACGCCGTGGTCGGCAAGGTTCCCTCCAAGGCAGATGTAAAGCGCCTCGCCATGGCGGGCCTGATGGCGGCGCTCTGCTACATCGGATTTGCCGTATTTAAGTTTGACATCCCCGTGGGAACCGAAAAAACAGCCTTCCACCTGGGAAATGTATTCTGCGTCCTGGCGGCCCTGCTGCTGGGCGGGTTCTGGGGCGGCATGGCCGGCGCCGTGGGCATGACCATCGGAGACCTTACCACCGCCTATGTGACCAGCGCGCCGAAAACCTTCTTATTAAAACTCCTGATCGGCCTTATCGTCGGGCTGACGGCACACACCATCTTTAAGCTCAGCCGACCCCACTCCGCGAAGTATGTCACCGGCGTGACGATCCTGGCCTGCGCCCTGGGCATGGGCTTTAACGTGATTGCTGATCCTTTAGTGGGATACTACTATAAGACCTATCTGCTGGGCGTTCCCCAGGAGATCGCTTCCGTGCTGGCAAAGATCAGCACCGTCACCACCTTTGTCAACGCCATCGTGGCGGTGATCTTCGCCTCCGTCTTCTATCTGGCGCTGCGTCCCGCCCTGAAAAAATCCGGCCTCTTCCTCCAGGTAAGCCCCGAGAAAGAGACCGTGTAAGCTCAAATTTTCCCTTTGTCCGTCCACCGGCAGGACTTCCTGCCGGAGACACCCCGCCGGCAGGCCCGTCTTCCAAAAACGGCCTCCGGCAGGACCAACTGCCTCGCGGGCGGAGGGGCTGATTTTTAATTCAATTCCGCCGCGTCATAGGACAGCGTCACATCCTGACGGTCATACAGCCGGTCAAATTCCCGCACGATCCTCTCCGCCATGCTGCCCTGCTGTTCCTCTCCGGCGTCCGCAAGGATAACCAGTCTCTGGGAACTGCTCAGAGGCATGGTCATATCTCCCATATTGATCGATGACAGGACGGCTTTCTCCAATAGATTCATCACCCAGTATTGGCCCTCCATGTCAAAGAAATCAAACTTTTTCTCGGAAACCAAAGTAAACAGCAGCAGCTGCATCCGGTTGGCGCCGCTGGAGGCCTCCGCCCGCTTGATGAAGGCGTCCACCTTTTCCAGCTCCGGATAAGCCTTTCTCAGCGCTTCTCCGCTCCCATCCCTGTTGCGTATGAACCGCAGCAGGACCTTCATATCCTTATCCGCCATAACCTCGCTGTCTATCTTCCTGTCCAGCCTGTGATAAAAGCCCTGGCTGCCGCGCCCCTGCTGCCGCGCATAGTACAGCGCCTTGTCCGCACGCCTCAGCATCGTGGAATAGGCTTCCTGCTTTCCGCCGCAGACCACTCCCACGGAGACGGTAAGCCCCTGAAGACTCTCCTGCTCCGTCTTGCGCTTTTCCAGCTGCCTACGCAGCTCCTCAATCTGGTTCAGGACACCATTCTCCGTATCAATATCCTTTAAATAGACTACAAACTGATCTTCCCCGAAACGGGAGACGATCTTTTCTGCCCGGAGCTGCTCCATACATTCTGCAACGGTCTTCATCCACAGATCGCTCATAAGGAAACCATACCCCGCATCCTCCAAAGGCTGGTCTATCTTCACTAAAAGCAGGCTGCCGCTGCCCTCTTCAAGGGCGCTGCGGATCTTCCTCTCCCCGTGGCTCCGGTTATAACAGCCGGTGAGACTGTCGTATCGGTTCCGGCCCTTTCTCTGCTCCTCCCGCTTTTTCATCACTCGATTCAGCAGAAGACGCATTTCGTCCACTTCTTCTGAATCTTTCGGCTGGCGGTTTGTCAGGGGATCCTTCAGACGGTCTTCCTCCACCAGGCGGATCAGCGCCTGGGCCACCACCGGGTCAAACTGCGTGGCGATCCCTTTTCTCAGTTCCTCCATGATCTCGGCGGAAGTCAAGCGGTTCCGGTAAACTCTCTTATTGCTCATAGCCTCATAGGCGTCCGCCGCGGCAATGATCCTGGCCGCCAGGGGGATCTCCTCGCCCACCAGCCCGTCCGGATAGCCTCTGCCATCATACCGCTCATGATGGTGCTTGATGGCGGAGTCCGCCTCCGGGATGATCGTGATGCCCTTTAAGATCTCGCTGCCCACCACCGTGTGCTGCTTGATGATCTCAAACTCCTCGTCCGTCAGCGCACCCTTCTTATTCAAGATCGTATCCGGAATCCCCACCTTTCCGATGTCGTGGAGCAGCGCCGCGTACCGAATATTCTCCACCTCTTCCTCCGTCATGCCAAGCTCTTTCGCCAGCGCCGCCGAATATTCGGACACCTTGCTGGAATGTCCTCTGGTATATTCCTCCTTCGCGTCCACCGTGTTGGCGATGGTCATCATGCTCTGGGTGATGACCTCCTGCATCTGCCGGTTCTTCTGACTCAGCATATCCAGATATGTCACATTCTGCTTTGTGATCTCATCATAAAGCTTGGAAGCCATATAGGAGCCGCCGAAACAGAGGGTCAGAAGCGCCAGCTGAATCTCCACATCCTTGCTGTTTGTGAGATTCATCTCCCCTTTATAGAACCGCAGTCCGACCGAAACGATGTTGATGACCAGGGAAGTAGCCCCCGTATATAGGATCAGTTTGGGCTGATGATAAAGAATCAGGAGCGAGAGCATGGGCAGAATATAACTGAACACCATGACCGTGCTTCCCGTCAGCATACTGAATATGTACATCAGAAAATATCCGGGAACGATATAATACCTCAGACTTACCATATCCGGCTTGTGCAGGTACAGCCCCAGACAGAAGAACGCGGGAAGCGCTGTTGTCGCCGTGAAAGCCGCGAGATACGCCAGCGTCCGTTCTCCCTTCAGGACTTCCCCACAATAGGCGACGAATAAGACGCCCACGATCACCATCCATCCGGTAATCAGATTCCGATTGATCTTCTTAATCTGTGAATCCATCCTACCCCTCCTGTAGCCGTTCCATATCTGCAAGATACTGCGCGATCGCCTGTTTTGCGGCCGCAGTCTTCTCCAGAAGATCTTCGTGATAACGCCTCACATACTCCAGATCCCCCTCCCGGCTGTGCTTTTCCAGATCAAAAGCCCTTTCGCTGGCCGCCGCAGCGCCGGCAATCCGCAGTTCGTTTTTCATCGCGTGCACTGTGATCTCATAATTCTTCAAATCTTCTGCTTTCAGATATTCCTGAAGTTTCCACTCGTTTTCCTCTGATTCCTGCAGACAAAGTCTCAGAATGTCCAGGTAGCCCTCTTCATCGCCGCCGGAACACTCCAAACCGGCGGTTGGATCGAACACCTCCCGGTTCGGTATCTGCCGGAACGCCCCGGAATCTTCTGTTTTCATGGAGTTCTCTTCCATTCGGTCCCCGTTTCCGTAAGACGACCCTTCGTCCCCTCCAGAATCTTTACTGCCTCCCCTGCCTTTCGCCGCCCCTTTCCCAAAGGCAGCGCGTTCCTCCTTACATAGATACGCGGAGAGATATTTTTTCAGACAGGTCTCCAGTTCCCCCAGATTGATCGGCTTGGAAATATACTCCATAAAGCCCAGATCCATATACATCTTTTTCGCATTCTGCGTGGCGTTTGCCGTCAGCGCCACCACCGGCGTGTCAAAGCCCGGCTTCTCCCGAAGCCGCCGCAATACCTCCACGCCGTCCATCTTGGGCATCATGTGGTCCAGAAGGATCAGATCATACTTTTTATTCTCCACCCGTTCCAGACACTCCTCGCCGCTGGGGACACACTCCACCGACATCTTATACAGCGCCAGAAGTCCTTTCGCCACTTTCAGATTCACAACGCTGTCATCCACCACCAGCACCCGCGCCCCAGGGAATGTCAAATTTGTCTCAAAGGGCTTCACCGCATTCTGCGCCGCCGCTTTCGCCTGATTCTTCATCTCCCCGTAGGTCGGCTTCTCCTCGACAATCCTCTGGGTCAGCGTGATCGTAAAGGAACTTCCCTTCCCCCACTCGCTCTCCACGGAGATCGTTCCGCCCATCATATCCAGCAATCCTTTGGAAATACTCAGTCCCAGTCCTGTGCCCTCGATCTTCCGGTTCTCGGTGAGCTCCATACGCTCAAACCGGGTAAAGATCTTCTCCAGATTCTCCTTCCGGATCCCCTGGCCGGTATCGGAAACCACGATCACCAGAACCGCATCGTCCCCCAGCTTCTTCCAGCCGATCTTCAGGCAGATCCTGCCCTGATCCGTATATTTCACCGCATTTCCAAGGATATTCAGCAGAATCTGCCGGATCCTCATAGCGTCGCCGTATAAAGTGTTCGGAATATTGTCGTCCACTTCCTGCACAAACTCAATGGGCTTATTGTTCACACGGAACCGTATGACTGTTGAGACATCATAGATCAGGGTCGAAAGCTGGTACTTCGCCTCGACGATCTCCAGCTTGCCGGACTCTATCTTAGAAAAATCAAGAATATCATTGATGATCACAAGCAGATTGTTGCTGGAAGTCAATACATCCTCCAGATTCCCCCGCACGCTCTCCGGCATATCCTCCCGCAGCGCGATCCGCGTAAGTCCGATGATCGCGTTCATGGGCGTGCGGATCTCATGGGACATATTCGCAAGGAATTCCGACTTCGCAATGTTCGCTTTCTCCGCCTCTACCTTAAGGACCTCCAGCCGTTCCCTCTGCTCCTCGTTCTTCTTAATTTCCTTTTCATACACCCTGTCCTTAAATTTCGTGATCACTCCCAGGGAAAAGGCGGCAAATATCAGACTCTGCCAGACGTCAAAATAAGGCATCGTACCGGCTGAGGCGGTCGACTTTCTGATATACCCCAGATAATCCAGCACCATCACACCGCTGTACAGAAGGACCTCCGTGACCAAAAACACTGTCAGTACCTTCCCGTCCAGCAGGATAAAAGTGATCACAATAGCCAGCACAAACCAGATCGGCACGCCGCTCCGCATGCCTCCCCCCAGGACAAAGGTCAATGGAAACCCCACCACGGCAACGCCAAAACAAAGGATCCGGCTGGCCTGAATCAGCAGATGCTTTTTGTTCGCCAGCCAAAGACAGACGCCGCAGCAGGCGATCTGAGAGCAGGATACCGCAAGCGTGATCAGATACCAGCCCGACGCAATCGTAGCGACGCCGGAAATCAATCCCGCAAGGATCCCCGTAAGCGCAATCCAATTAAACAGGAGATTCCGAATGGACAATTCCGGATTCAGAAAATATTTCAACGTCTTTTGATACAATCTTCTGCACATATCGTCGTAGTACCTTTCATCCCGCTTTTCTCAGCCGATATGTTCAGTTTATCACAGGATATTTCATTTCACAACATTTGTTTTCCATAAGGATCATAAAAAGCGGCCGAAAATATTTCTTTACATTCTGCTTCTTCTGTGTTATCATCAACCTATCTTATCTGTGGCTCAAGGGCCGTCAGACCTACGGCATTTCGCCGTATCTTCCAAACAAGGGATATTGTAGCACACAAACATTTTACTACACGAAAGGAGGGAATGTCACGCCTGCCGCATCTTGCAAACCACCCTAAAAACATGTTCCATTGATCAGCCGGCATCCAGGAACGAGTCCTTTTCCCGCAGGCAAAGAATCGGTTCATCCCAGCCGGTTTATCCAAACAGGTTCAGCCCAACCAGTTTATCCAACCGGTTTATCCCAACCGATTCGTTCCAACCACCTGTCAGACATCCAACCACCACAACTTTATTACAAGGAGGAATCAAAACATATGAAGAAAAACAAATTACAGCAGTACTTTCCCATGATCCGCACACGAGACGAAATTATACAGGAGATCGGCAATAACTCTTCCTTAAAGAGTCAGTTCGACGCCCTGAAAACGGAGCGCCAGCAGGAGTTCCTGGACTTCTGCAGCGGCGCAAAGGGCGTCCGCATCCTCTACGACTCTTTCTTTAAGGCGATCATGAATCCGGACCGGGATTCCTCCCGGCTGAACGCATTCCTCTCGCTCCTCCTGGAGCGGAAAGTCTCCGTCGTCTCTGTCCTTTCTAACGAAAGTCAGATCATGCCGGACACCCTGGTCATCATGGATATCATCATCCGGCTGGAAGACGGCAGCATCACCACCGTGGAAGTCCAGCGCTATGGCTACGCCTTCCCCGGCCAGCGGGCCGCCTGCTACTCCGCCGACATGCTGCTCCGGCAGTATAAACAGAAACGGGACCAGGCCTCCGCCGACAAACGACGCATGAACTACCGGAGCCTGCGCCCCGTCTATACCATTGTCCTGTATGAATCCAGTCCCTCGGA
>CANQCF010000043.1 GCA_947589505.1 uncultured Acetatifactor sp.
GCAGTTTTATCTTTTGTATAAGCTGCTCTTTTTGTTTCTGCCCTGAATCTGATACTTTCCTTAAGAATTATACCACAAGTACCGGAAAATTGTATAAAAACAAACGAATATATAACTTAAAAAAATCTAAATTTTCTATCCTTTCATTTCGTTGCCTTTCTCCGATATTTATTGTATAATGAACTTATCATTTTATCCTAAAGCGGGGATTTTGTTATGAAAATACAATTAAACGAAAAAAATGTGAAATATCTGGGCCGGGCACGCCTCTTTGATTCCACCCTTTTCCTGAGTCTTTCCGGCTCCGGATTTGAGTTTGAATACACCGGCCGCGGCCTGAAGATAAACCTGATCGGCGGAGCTGCCTCCGAAACCCCCGAGAACGACGGCAACTATGCCCGCATCGCCGTCTACGTGGACGATGTCCGAGTCATCGACACCCAGGCTTCCTCGCGCGAAATGACGCTTTGCGTCGCAGAGAGCGACGAAACGCGCACTTCCGTCATCCGATTCGTAAAGCTCTCCGAATGTGCCATGTCCCTGGTGGGCGTAAAACCCCTGGAGATCAATGCCGGCGAAACTGTAAAACCGGTTCCGGCAAAAGCTCACAAGCTTGAGTTTATCGGCGACTCCATTACCTGCGGCTACGGAGTGGACGACGAGGATCCCCTGCATCCTTTTAAGACCTCGACCGAAGATGTGACAAAATCTTACGCCTTCAAGACAGCCAGAGCTTTAGACACCGACTACAGCATGTTTTCCACCAGCGGCTACGGAATCATCTCCGGCTATACCGGCGATCCCTCCGTCAAGATGCCCGCGCAGAGGATCCCTTTATTTTACAGATCTCTGGGTTTCAGCTACGACCTGCTTCCCGATCTGCCTGCCCCGATGGACATTCCCTGGGATTTCAAAAAATTCTGTCCGGACGCGGTAATTATCAACCTCGGCACCAACGACGACAGCTATTGCCAGGAGGATCAGACCCGTCAGGCAGAATATGCCGCCGCTTACACAGAATTTCTGAAAACCGTGAGAGAATGCAATCCCGATGCCGTTATTTTCTGCATTCTGGGATTGATGGGAGATCGCCTGTTCCCTTGGATGTGCAAGGCCTGTGAAGACTACAAGTCCTCCTCGCAGGATGATCGTATCTTCACTGTACACCTCGATGAACAGGATACCTCCGCAGGTTATGTGTCCGATTATCATCCCCTGGAATCCGCGCACGAAAAGGCCGCGCAGACCCTGATTTCTGAGATCAGGAAAACTATGGGCTGGTAAAAACGTCCTTCTAAAGCGGGCACGGATCAACCCGACGGCACGGATCAACCGGCGGCGCGGATCAACCCGGCAGGCGCAAATCAGCCCGGTGGGTACAAATCAGCCCGGTGGGCGCTACCCCTGCAGTCCCCTGGCCTGACGGTCCATGTCCTCCACTACGATATCATAGATCTCACCCAGACTTCTGCAATACTCCAGAAGTTTCCAGGGCTCGTTCGTGTGGAAATGAACCTTGATCAGTTCATCGTCACCCACCGCCAGCAGGCAGTCTCCCTTCAAATTCTTTGTGATGTAATCACTTATGACATCCTCATCCAGACCGTTTCCCTCAATCAGTAACTGCGTGTCATACCTGAATTCCAGCATTATCCTCTCTCCTTTCTCACCTCCGGTTTCAGCGCGCTTTTCAAGGATTACGCACCGCGCTGCCGGTTTTCGTCAGTACTTTTCCCTATTTCTGATAATACCATATTTCCGGCTGTGCCACAAGATTTTCGAAGCAGCGCTATAAAAGACGGCTTATCTAACGAAAATACAGAACGATATTTCCGCAGCGGATCTCATCTCCCTGTTCCAGCTTTTTTCTCTCATAGGGCTGCAGCCTGGTTTTATTCAGAAATGTACCATTTGTGGAATTGGAGTCCTCCAGATAAAATTCACCTTGATCCTGCAGCACCCTCGCGTGCATCCGACTCACGGAATCATCCTCCAGATAAACGTCCACCTTGTCCTTGTACTTCCCAATCAGCAGATTTGCTGTGTCAAGCTCCGAAGCCTTTCGTCCGTCCGCAAAATAAAGCCTGTGATGCGTTTCCTTCTTGTCCGGGCGCTCTGTCATAAACATAGTTCTTCCGTATTCCTCTCCATACTCCTGTTCCTCTGCCACCGCGTACCCGCTGACCGCCCTCTGCATGCTCTGCCGATATTCTTCCCGCAGCTCCTGTTCCCGGGTTCTTTTATTCTTTTTGTTTTCAAATATCCCGAAAAGCTTTTTGGAAGAACCCGCCTCCCCTTCCCTGACATCCTGCTCCGGAAACTGCCTTTCAGGAGGTATTTCCAACCTTCTCGCCGGTTTCTGTATGCTCTCCGCCTCAGACGGCTGCGAATCGGCAGGAGAAATCTGCTTATTTTCCATCTCCGGCTCCAAAGTTCTGGGGATCTCCACAGTCCTTTGCCCATCACGATTTTCCAGTGCTTTCGCATCCTTAAAAATCTGCTCCTGAAGATATACCTCCCCATTTTTTTCAAATTGTTCATACATCTTATAGACGCACTCCACCAGCGCGTCGTCTTCATAGTCAATTTTTTCCACAAGAAATCCCAGCAGTTTCAAAAACTGGTTTTCTCCATCGTAATACGGCACATAGAGAAACGAGAAAACATTGTTTTCCAGATCCTGAAAAATCTGCTCCGGTTCCCAGAGCACATTATTCTCCTGCAGCAGGAACCTTCCCAGTTCCTGCTGCAGCCTGTGGATACTCTCCAAAAAATCCAACAGCCATTCCCGTTTTACATTTCCCTTCTGATGAATTTGCACAATATTCTGTTTCGAAGTAATGTCATAATACAGGTAAGCCTCCCCGTCCAGATACCGGAGGCTGCATGGCAGAAGTCCCTTAATACCGCCGCGGCTCAGGATACAATATTGATACCTCTTTTCCTCCGGTTTCCCATCCAGGAGCAGTCTCTCATAATTGCTGTGTAAATTCCTCACATACTCCGCCTTCATTTTTCTTCCTCCATCCACATAATTGTTTTTCTGCATTGTCTCAAAAAAGCTGATACATTGATCCTGTCTGCTTCGCAGACCGACTCTGCGTTCCAGGAATCATTCGGCAGGGTCAGACGTCCCCGGATCCTGACAGACAGTTTATCCGCCTGTGAAGTCAGCGCGGGGCGGTCCGCCTCCCATCCGACATATCGGTCGGTCAGAAATTCCTCTCTCCACCGTGAAACTTCTCCCTGGAGCGCGTCCCGGTCAGTGCTGTCAGCCTGCGCCGCTTTAACCGCCGTCATCGTCGCCTCCTGATCCATCAGACATCGATTGTACCAGAAGAGCTGAAAATAAATGATATAGACGAGCACCCCTATGACAAACGGAAGCAGAAGCGCCGCCTCCACCGTAAGATACCCATCCGCTTTTCTCTGTTTTCTTTCTTTCATCATCAATTCCCTCCATTTATCCACAAACCAACCATGCAAAAAGGCAGCCGATCCACAAAAACGGCATGTATGGCAGACGCCTGTCCATTCTGCTTCTCCGGAAGATCAACAGCGCCAGCGCAAAACCCCCGGCAGCCAGCAGACTGAAGGCAAAAGCCAGCACTACCCTCTCAAAAAACAGGAAAAAATTCAGCTGGAGCAAAACAACTCCGTCCCCAATCCCTACGCTTTTTGTAAGCCAGGCCAGAATGAGGAGCACGGCTCCCGGAGCCGCTCCCAAAAACAATTCCTCCCAGGACCCCGCTCCGACCGCCAGATTCACGCAGCCCATTCCAACAGCCAGAATCGTTCCCACCCGCAAAAGTTTTACCGGCAATTCCTTTGTCTTTGCATCCCATATGGCAAGGGCCCCCAGATACGCCAGCGCCAAAATACTCTCCGTCAGCATCCGTACATTTCCTTCCTTCCGATTAATCTTCTCAGTACCTTGATTCTCCTAAATCCTTTCCCGTCACTGCTTGTGCCCGCATCTGGAACACGGCCGATACTGCTTAGCCTCCTCCCAGGTCACGGCTCTGTAAATCCTCTTAAGCCCCGGGCAGTCCCTTCTCCCGTGAAAACATTCGCCTTCTCTGGCAATCCAAACCTCCTTTGGAAGCCAGCCGGCCAGGCACTTTTCACACCTCCTGTACTGCTGCCCGCTCTCATTTACTTCCAAAGCCAGAGATCCCAGAGGGATCCGCCTGACACTGAGCAGGAGATGCGTACAATCCCGATCCGTGTGGAACACTTCCTCGTTTTCTGTAAGATAATAGACCGCCGACGCCGCCTTCTCCACGTCATACCCCGTCCAAAGCCTTCCATAATACCGGTTTTCCAGCAGGAAGGGGCGGAAAGCCGCCAGCGGCCAAAAGGGTTCGATCGGATACGTGACAACAATCTCCAGGACATCGTCTTCATTCACAAGATCTGATCCCAAAAAGTACAACCCTTCCGGACCACCTCGAATTGGAGCGGCGTCCAGATATTCCGTTCCCAGAAAACCATCTATCCTGCCCTTCACATATGTATAGGACAACGCAATATCCCCGATTCCCGACAACGACAGCCCTTCGAGAAAACTTTCCACCGTTCTCGGGAGAGCTTTCGATACATCTGTCTCCTTTTTCTTCACATGTCCCCCGGTCTCTCCGTCACTGTCCTTCCAGATGTCCCCCAGCTTCAGCGCGGAACCGTACACCCCCGTCTCCCGTCCGATTTTCCAAAGGGCGGTCTCCATCTTTCCATGCAGGCGCAGGACTTCCATCACACTTCCCAGATTCAGGAAAAAAAACAGAAACAGGGGCAGCACCAGGGAAGCCTCCACCGTCATGCTGCCTGCAGTTCTTTCCAGGCCGGCTGTGAACGGAAATGCCCTCTTTATGGTACTGATTATCTTTTTGGTTCCCTTGGCTTTTCTTCCAAAGAAAATGAGATTGGGATCTTGGGCGAGACCCCGTGAAAATTCAGATACATTCGGAGAAGGTTGTTTGGCATTTTTTCCTTTTCTTTTATTTTGCTTGTGTTTACAGTTGCTTTCCCATAAAGAGGACATTTCCGTTCACCTCCCTTTCCCGTTTTCTCTTCCCGTCTTTTCCGGCATTTTTACCCGAAAATTCCGCTGTGATCATCCGTATTTCTTTCTGACAGAGATCGTATTGGAATATCCATAACTGCTGCCGACCGTGATGTTTCCGCTTATTTCCACATAGCATCCATCCAGACGGAACATCCGGTTTCCCGGCGTCATCCGAATATCCGCCTCCACCAGATCCATCACCCGGAGATTAAGTACATCCGCGTCCGTGAGCAGCAGCAGGATCCGCAGATAATCCCCATAGCAAAGTCCGTTTCCGCCATCCTGTTCCGCTTCGTTCTCCCCTCCCCATAGATTCTGAAGAATCGTCTGGAGATCATAGTGCCAGCTCTCTCTGTTTTTCATCAGCGGTACTTTCCTGCCGTTTACCAGCCTCCTGACATCATAAACACTTTCCGCATAGGCCCATCCCAGGAGAATTGCCTCGCAGAGCGGCTCCTGAAGCTCCGGCTGGGCCACCAGAAGACTGATTCCCAGCGCGATCAGGTCTGCTTCCCCCTGTTTCTCCTTATCCATATGCAGGTACACGGCGTTTGCTGCCTCCCGTATCGCCAGAAGTCTCGTGAGAACCCCTTTCAGGTTTTCCACATCAGCGCTCTTTCCCACGACTGCGTACTCCAGTTCATAGTCCAGGGCAGTTCCCTGTTTCACCGATGTATAATTTCCAAAACTCCGCAGCAGATACTCCTGAAACAACAATCCCTCCAACAGTTCTTCAGCGGTTTCCGGTTCCTTGCGCGCCGCATTGCCCTGGTTTACCCTGCCGTCCTGAATTCTCTGTCCTATCAGCCCCATGGTATTCAGGCTTTTTGAGGAGAGCGCCGTCCCGTCCCCTAAGACGAGACTGAGAATTCCGCTCTTTTTTCTTTCTTCCAGAGCTTTCGTAGGATTCTCGACCGTATCCGTCTCCCACTCTTCCTCCGAGATTCCGGGCCTTTCCTCTTGAAGGGTCTCTATTTTTTCATCCGCTTTCCGCTTTTCAGCTTCCACATCCCGGGTGTCCAGCTCATACTGTTTTACCGTGTCAAGCCATTTTAAGACTTCCTCCGCTGTGGATATTCCCAGATCGTCCTTGACCGACTCCGCCGCCAGACTGCGAAACACACCGCCGTTTTCATCCGTCAAAATACGAATTTCATCCAGTTCCATCCCCTCAAGCTCCAGTCCCAGAAAATCCTTACAGACAAGGCCCGACAAGCCTCCCATTGTTTCCGCCGCCTTGCCCTTCATGTTTTTTTCCAGATAATATTTCAATCTTGCCCGGACATTTTCCCTCCCCACCGTCTCCGTCCCATAGGATGTGTCCAATGCGAGAAGATTGAACTGATGGAACAATTCCCTGTGATATTCCGCCATCACGCTATCCATCCCGATGTCAGCAATACAGACCGCCTCCATCTGCAGGGTGCTCTGGCGCGCCCCCTGGATCAGAGCCAGGCTGAGCGTTACCAGAACCCCCAATGTCAGGGACAAATAAACCGTGAGATAAGCGGGCGCTCCCTTTTTCATCCTGCTTTCCATTCCTTTCACTGCGCGCCGGCATTTAAATCATGACACAGTCTCTCTCTTTCGATTCCCCTACACTTTGTTGGTCTGCGTCGTGATCTTTTTGAAAATGGATTCCACGATCTTGGTGATCTGTTCCTTGAAGATCAGTACCAGTCCGACCAGAACCACGATGATCAATATGATCTCCACCGTGCCCATGCCGTCCTCTTCCTGCAGGAAATCTTTCATATTCTTCAGTTCTCTCATATCATTTTTCCTCCTTTTATTCTTTTTGCCCTTCCTTTATCCTTTTCGACCTTCCCTTATCCTTCCTGGCCTTTTCTGATTGTCACTTTTCACTTTTTCCAATCCACCTGCCTTTCAATCTTTCTACCTTTCAATTCTCCTCCCTTTCAATCCTTTTCCCTCTATGCCCCGCCAATCCAAAGCCACCTCCTTCCCGATGATTCAGACTTCCCTTATCCAGGTTCCCATCATTCAGACTCCCCTTGTCCAAACTCCAACCGTTCTGGCTCCCATCGTTCAGACTCCCATCGCCCAGAACGCCGGGATCATAACCATCACCATTACCACTGCCAGCAGCATGACCATGGGAACCAGCAGCTTTGTCTCCGCCTCTTCCCCCAGCCGCTTCCCATCCTGTACACGATTTTCCGCCGCTGTCACCGCTTCCTCTTCCAGCCGCGCCAGCAAAGTTCCCGTCCCTTTTTTCAGATTCTGGCAGAGCAGCGTGCTGAGCCGCACATATTCCCTGGGGCCCGCCCTCTTTCCAAAACGCTCATAGGCCGCCGCCTCCGACTGTCCGGCCTGGATCTCTCTGCAGGCCATGCGCACCAGTTCATTTCTCTCCCCTAATTTCTGAAACGCTCCCCGAATATTCAGTCCCGCCACAAGGTACAGCGCCAGCCCATGCACCAAATCCGGATACCCCAGCCGCATAACCTTCTTTCGCTTCTCAACCTGATCCCGCAGGTCTTTATCCATCAGAAAAAAAACCGCCGCAGCCGCCGCAATCGTCATCAGCCAGATAACCAAAGCCGTATTCCCGCCAGAAGAATCGATCACCGTCCTGATCTGTAAGCAGGCAGCAAGTCCGCTTCCCAAAATAAAAACCGCCAGGGACAGGCCGATCTTTCCCCCAAAGTATTTCTTCAACAATTCGTCTTTCGGCTCCTCCGGACAGAGCATTTCCAAGTCCCGCCGGATCCTTGCCATCCCCGGAAATGCAGGATGGCTTCTGCTCCACCAGGAAAAAACGGTTTCTCCAATGTTCCCTGCCTTTCCCAGAATGCCTTTCTGACCCAGACCCGGCAGCTTTGCCGGTCCAACCGTTCCATTCATCTGTCGCCATATTCCCTGAAACACCTTCTCTCCTATTAATACTGCCGCCAGATACAAGACCAGACAGAGACTCATCAACGCGATCCCCTCCAGATTGTGGTACAGCGGATCAAAATATCCCGGGTACGCTTTCCCAACATAGAGCAGTATCCCGAAGGGCATGATCCGCATGATATTCTGCTCCATTTTTCTGCCGGCCAGCAGGATCCCCACTTCCTGCCGGGCTTCCATCTTCCGGCCGATCAGGTTAGCGCTGGTTCTTATCATCTCCGGAAGATTCCCTCCACCCCTCTTTGCGATGGAAAACAGCTGCGCGAACTGCGTGATCTCCTCGCTCCCGCTCCGTTCTCCCAGATCCAGAAGCAGCTCTTCCAGAGAAATGTTTACCGCCATTCCCCTCCGGATCCTTTCCAGTTCCTGATAGATATACGACTGCTCTCCATAGAGTTTCCTCATATCTGCCCGGCTTTCCAGGAAAGCGTTTTCCACTGCGTATCCCGCCTGAAGGGATGCGGAAACCGACAGAATACACTCCTTAAACTGCTCCGTCAAATTTTCCCGGACCCTCTCCGCTTTTCGATCCTGAAGAAGCCTTATGACCAGACAGCCCAGAGGCGCCAGAGGGAGGATCGCCCAGGCGCTCCGATAAAATGCCAGCGCTAACAGGCCGACAACTCCCGCCGCAATAATGGCGGCCCGGATCCTCTCTCCCCCTTCAAACTGACAGCTGCGGTAGTCCCGCGATCTTAAGTTTGTCCCCATGCGAGAGTTCTCCTTTCCGCACCAGCGTCCCCACTATCCTGCCCTGTTCATCCTGGCGCTGTTCCTCAAACGCAAAGATCGTTTTCAGCCGAATCTCTCCGCCTTCATATCCCTGCACTTCAGCAATCTCCAGCACCCTTCTTGACTTATCCCGGAGCCTCCCAAGATGGACGATGAGATCAATTCCGGAGGCGATCTGCTGCCTGATGGCCGCCAGAGGGATATCCAGCCCCATCAGCACCATATTCTCCAGGCGCGACAGCATATCCTTAGCACTGTTGGCGTGACCAGTGGACATACTCCCGTCATGTCCGGTGTTCAGACATTGAAGCATGTCCACTGCCTCCGCTCCCCGGACTTCCCCGACAATGATCCTGTCGGGCCGCATCCTCAGGGAGGTTCGGATCAGTTCCCGGATCCCGATCTCCCGGCATCCCTCCACATTTCCGTTTCTCGTCTCCAGCCGCACCAGGTTTTCGATCCCCAGGAGCTGCAGTTCCGCGCTGTCCTCAATCGTGATGATCCTCTCGTCACTAGGAATAAAGGCCGACAGCGCATTCAGGAAAGTGGTCTTACCGCTTCCGGTGCCTCCGCTGATAAAGATGTTGTATCGGGCCATTACCAGCTGTTCCAGAAAATCCGCCGCTTCCCGGGTGATGGAATTCAGAAGGAGCAGGCGCTCCATGGTAATAGGCGTGTCCGGAAACCGCCGGATGGTGACGATGGGGCCGTTCAGCGCCACCGGATCCATCACCACATTCACCCTGGCCCCGTCTTCCGGCAGTCTGGCGTCCACGATGGGCGAGGCTTCGTTTACAACACGGTTGCAGTCCGCCACCACTTTCTGGATCACATCCCTCAATCTCTCCTCCGACTCAAAGGAGAGATCCAGGCGGGAGATCTTTCCCTGTTTTTCCACAAAGATATGATCTTTTCCGTTGATCATGATCTCTGTAACAGAGTTGTCCTCCATGAACATCTGCAGAATGTCCAGCCTCCTCATGGAGTCAAAGAGCTCCTTCTTCAGTCTGCGCCTCTGTTCCACGCTGCACCGGGCCGCGTTTTCATCGCCCAACAGTTCCTCGTCGATCATCTCCTCTATTTCTTCATCGCTGTAATCCCTCCCATAATCCATTTTTCCGCGGATTTTTTCCCGAAGCTCCTGTTTCAGCCCACTGCTCCGTCCCTTTGCCTCCTCACTCTTCATAGCCATCCTCCTTCAAAATTTCAGCCTGCAGCTCTGCTCCCTTGTCTCCTCACTCTTCATAGCCGTCTTCCTTCAAAATATCCCTGATCTGCTCCCTTGCGTAATCCGCCAGCTCACCACGGCTATACAGCTCCAGCCTGGGGGGAAGTCTGCGTATCCTTGGAAAACGGCACTTCCTGGTCTTCTCCAGCACATCCTCGCAGGAATACAGCTCCAGAGCCTTCTCATACTGGGTGAGTTTACTGCCCGCCGCCGAATCTTCCGCCTGGACAGTATAAACTCTCCGGCAGGCTTTCAAAATGTCAAACAAGCCCTGCATACATTCGCTCAGATCCATGACCACATACTCGTAACCGCCAAGCTCCTGGATCTTTTTCAGAAAGAGAAGCCACTCCTTTGCCGTGATCTGCAGCAGATTCTGACCTGAACGCATAGGCGGAACATAATCCAGGTTTCCCACCTGCCGCACCATGCTCTGCATCCTCAGAGCGAACTTCCCCTGCTCTGCGTTCAAAAAGTAGAGCAGGTCGGCCAGGTCCCTGGTCTGCAGATCCGGAAGGAGCTCCTGATTTCCCGCGAAATACTCAAAATTAAGGTATAAAGTTTTATGATTTTCTGCCAGGAGCTGGGATACCGTGAGCGCAAAAGTAGTCTGCAGACATCTCCCCACCGGTGAGTAGAAACCGATAAATCCCGTCCTGCTCTCCGTTCCGAATTTCGGCAGGACCTGCGCGTCTATCTCCAGATATACGCTGAGAAGTTCCCGGAGCACCTGATCCGCCTGCTGATACTTATCTATATAGCGGAGATCTTTGTTCCGGATCGTTCCGCTCTCATTCAAAACAACCAGCTTTTTGGGCTGCAGCTCCTTTAATTTTTCCTGATAGGCGGATTCCGCAACCAGAAGTATATCGGCGCCCCTCTCCTGCTCCAGAAGACGGGATACATCCGTATATGTATGGACACTCCAGGGCAGATTTTTCTGCCGCTCCATATACTCCGTCATCAGCTGCGCATATTCTTCCTCTCCGTCGCACAGGGTCAAAATCATTTTTTCTTCTTGTTTCAATACAAACCTCCCATATACAGAAGCACACTCAGCAAAATCGGTCCCGCCAGGCAGATTCCGGCCCGTCTCTGCTCCTGCTTGTCCTCAAAGTACAGTTTCCATCTTCCGCTCTCCGCCACATCCCTGATATATGCGCAAAAATAGAGAAAGCGTTCTTTCGGATCAGGCTGCCTTATGATCCGGACCAGGGAAATAATTGCTGCGAATAGCATAGAAAAGAACAGAAACATCAGAATCTTTCCGCCCGGGAGATATCCCGCGCACACACCAAACAATTTCACGTCGCCGGCCCCAAGGGTCCCCAGCCGGAACAGCGGATAGAACGCCGCGATGACCAGAATGACCGGGCCCAGATACCTCAAAACGGAGGCCATTCCCCCTCCCGCCAGGGCCGCGGCCGCTCCCGCAGCAAAAGCCGCGAAGGTCAGCCAGTTTGGTATTCGGCTGTAGCGATAGTCATAATAACAGGCCGCGCATAAAAAGATACAAAGAATCATCATTTCCATTTTCCCTCCTGCTGTCGGATCATTTCCTCAGGCATTTCCCCTGTCCCACCGAACGGTATCTGAATAAAACAACCTAATTCTGATACGTCTAAGCAGCAAAATTCACCTGAATGATTTTTTCAAATTTTCATCCGACAGTTCTCTTATAGTTTGAATATCTGGACGATTCTGTCCCTGAATGCCAATGGGCATCTGAATCTTGATTCGTTGTAAGTTGCATTATAACTTCCCCTGTTGGATTTTGCAAGGGGGAAAATTCAAAAAAATTTTTTTCGTCATTTTTTACATAAACTGATAAAATCCCAGCACATAAAGTCCCAGAAAACCTGGAATTCCAAGAATTGCGATTGTCAAAAGACTGACAAGATTGATGCCGATCCCCATAGTGATCCCCAGGCCGGCCAGAAATCCGTTGACGAAATGAATCCCTACAGCTCCCAGCAGTCCCCGCATGATCATGGAGACCAGTCTCTCCATATTTCCCCGCACTGCGCAGGTGATCAGGAGGATCACCGCTCCCAAAGTCACCATAAACAGGATTAACTGTCTCTCCATAAGCCACCTCCGGATCGTCCATAAGACAATCTATGCGCTATCCTCGTAAAAAATTCAGTTTAAGACGACAGTGTTTGCGAAGAAAGAACAGGTATATTTTTCCAATTGCGCGCCTATACTTTTTTCAAGAACAGCGTTTCTGCTCCTACATAAAAACTCAGTCATCTTATTTTTGCGGACGCGGCGGATCCTGTCCCGTCAGAACCGGAAAGAACACATTCCCCATGGCTCTTACGGATGCGGCAGCTCCTGTCCCGCCCGAGCCCGAAAAACTGCATCTTGCATAACACTGTGAAAGCCAAGCCATCACAAAAAGAAAGGAAGATCAGAATGATATTATACAAACAGGACTACCCTGAAACCTCAACCATGGAAATGGAGCTCGCCCCCGTCGATCTGAAAAAAGCCATAGAAAAAACCCACCAGGCCCTGGACGCGGCCTACGCGGGTTTTAACAATGCAACGGATTTCGATATGATCGACAGCTATATTTACGAGATCAACGCCATCCAGCGGAGATACAAATATCTCACGGAACTGGCGGAAAAAGAAGGCGTCCTGCATGAGACGGAACTACGCAAGCACTCCCCGGTTCGCGCCTGGGTCGCCCGTATTTTCCGTTAGACTGTTCCTGCCGTATGTCAGCCCGGCGTATACAGTCTGGGAATTTCCCATGACGGGCCCCGCCGGGTTCTGATCCTGGATCCCGGCGTACGCGTCGTGCAGCGGCCGGATCACTCTTTCGATCTCTCCCAGCGCCGACGCGTCCCTGTGAAAGTCTCCGTATGCCAGTCTCCGCACGCAAAAGAGATATAGCTGCAACAGAACGGGCGCAGGTTCATATTCCAAGTTCAGGGACTGCATCAGTTCCGTCAGGCATCCCCGGGTCTTCCGCACCGCTTCGCGAAAAGCCGGAATATTTTTCTTTTCCAGCATTTCCTCCGCTTCCTTCAGATATTCCAGACACATTTCATACAGGATCACCACAAGCTGGGTGGGATTTGCCTGGGTGATCCTCAGCGTAAACTGCTGCTTGCATTCCTTCGTCATACCTCAGTCGCTCCTCCGTCAGGAAACATGCCTTCCCGGGCACTCGGTCAGGCTCCTGTTCTGCCCTTATTCCTCTTCTCCCTGCCTTAAAATTACTGCAGAAGCTGCAATACCTGTGCAGGTCTCTCATTGGCCTGGGCAAGCATGGAGGTTCCCGCCTGCGTCAATACCTGATCGGTAGTGTACTCCGTCATCTCCTCCGCCATATCCACATCCATGATCCGGGAGTATGCCGCCGTCATGTTCTCGCTGGTAATGTCAAGGCTGTTGACGGTAGATTCCAGACGGTTCTGATAAGCGCCCAGAGTGCCGCGGACCGAAGAGACGAACTGCAGCGCTCCTTTGATCCGATCGATCCCCTCCTGGGCCAGCTCCACAGTGGAGACATCCAGTTTCTCGATCCCCATATTCTGCAGGGAGACCGCAGGAATATTCAGCGCGAGCATCTGTCCCTCGTTGGCCCCGACCTGCAGGCGCATGGGACCGATCCCGGTGGCGTCTATCGTAAACTCCTGGGTGCCGTCGTAGGTATCCGGATCCGCATTGGAGACATCCAGAACCATCTCAAAATCATCCCGGCCTTTGATCGTCACCATGTTATCCCGGATGCTGGCTTCCAGGTCTTCCGGAAATTCTTCTCCGTACTCTATTTCCCCATCCAGTTCAAACTCTTCCTTTTCCTCGTTCCAGGACAGGGGCAGATTTTTAATCGTATAGGTCTTGGTTTCCACGCCGTCGGTGTAATAACTCACCTTTACATCCGCTTTCGTGGTGTAACCCTTCAGGGCATACTCTCCATCCAGGATCTTCTGGCCGTTAAATTCCGTAGTGTCGGAGATTCTCGCGACCTCTTCCTTCAACTGCTCGATCTCCTTCTGGATCACCTCCCGGTCCTCATCCGTGACCGACCCGGTGGAAGCTTTCACAGCAAGCTCGTTCATGCGCTGCAGCATGTCGCTGACTTCTGAAAGCGCCCCGTCCGCCGTCTCAATAACGGAGACGCCGTCGCTGGCGTTCTGGCCCGCCACATCCAAACCCCTGATCTGGGCGTTCATCCGTTTTGCCATGGCAAGGCCCGAGGGATTATCCTTTCCGTGGTTGATCTTCAACCCGGAGGAAAGTCTCTCCAGGGACTTTGCAAGCGCCTTGTCGTTGTTCGCCAGCACATTGTTGGATATCATTGCCGATGCGTTATAATTGATCCTCATTCTCTACCTCTTTCTGCGTCACTGCCCGGATCCACATTTTTGCGAGACGATACAGCTCGGCCTGTTCCGGCTGACCTGCCCGCCCGGTTTCCTTCACCGCGCCGCCCAAAAATTTATCGGTTGCCCTGTTTCCCCTGACCGCTGCCGCCGTCTCTCCGGCTTTCGCCATGTCGATCACCGGCAGTTTCGCATCCATGCTCCAGGTAGTCTCTTCCCTGAGGTATCCACTGAATATATCGGAAGCCCTGATCAGTTTCATAACCTCCCCGGGACCATTTCCCTGTAAAAATCCTGTTACCTTTCCATCCTGAAGTCGAAGCTCCGCCCAGGTCTTTCCGCCGCCGCTCTCCACTTCTGCCGTGACTTTTCCCTTCTCAGTCCCGCCCTGCTCCAAGGTAAGGTGAAGTTTTGCGGTCCTCCCGTCCACTTCAATCGGAAGATAATATTCCTCTTTGGAGGATAGGGCGCCCGCAATGCTGAGCTGCTTGGCGAGAAGTCTGAGCTCCCGCACATCCAGCGAACTCTCCGCCTGCCAGATCTCCTGTTCCACAGCGTCTTCCAGATCCCCCATCCGCGCCGCATACTCTTCTCTGAAGTCCGGCCCGTCCAGTTTCTCCCACAGGGCCCTTAGTTCCGCCAGCGGGGAATCCTCCGCCGGGATCCTTTGAGAAGGTGCCTCCATGACGCCTTCCGCGGATTCTTCGGAAGACCTCTCCGGTTCCAGAGAACCCTTTGCCTTTTCTTCTGGAGAGAGGTTTCGGAGCAGGGCCCTCTCCGCCCTTCCAAAGGGAAGCGTTTCCTCCGTTATAAGGCCTTCCGCCGCCAGGAGATGATCCACATTTACGGGAACCTCTCCCCTTTCCAGCAGTTCCCCGGCCCCCCGGCTCACCTGGGCCGCGCTTCGGATCTCTTCCAGTTCCCGGCTTAAGTAGGCCGTCTCAATCTGACGGTCGATGGCATTGTCCGCTTTCAGAAAGCTGACATAACTTTCCTCCTGGCCGGAGAACCGCACATCCATCGCGGTAAAATCTTCGCTTCTCGCCGCCGAGAGCAGCCCCGAAAAATTCAGCTCCGACCGGGCATTCAGCGCCGCGCCCACCGCTGCGCCGTCCCGCTTTCCGATCTGGTGCAGCATACGGTAGATCCCGATAAAACTCTCACGCTCCTCTTTTGAAATATCACCCCTGCGCTCCAAGCGGAACAGGAAATGGCTGTAATCCTCCGCCTGACGGTCCTTGTCCCGGGGCTGTCTCTCAAAATATTCCTCCAGCTCTTCGAAATTCTTCTCCAGAGGGTTGATGCCGTCCCGGATCATTTCCAAAACTGACGATGGCGTCATTTTATTGACGACACCGCTTACAAGTCTCTGGGCTTCCCTCACCCTGCGGATGTTTTCCAGGGACAGATCCATGCGGTTGTACCCCAGCACCCGAACCGCTTTCCGGTTCTCTTCGGAAAGATCCAGTCCCAGATCCGAAAGGATCTCATCCACATTTGCGAAAGCCTTGCGGATGCTGTCGCCCATATCCGCCCTGGGAGCGGTCATCAGGGTCTCATAACTCTCCCGCGCCTTCTCATATTCCTGCTGCAGTTCCTTTCCTGAGCGGTAAAATTCTGACAAGGTAGTCAGTTTTTCAGGATTTGCTGTCTCTCCGGAATGGGTCTCGTCTGCGGCATATTCCTGTCCTGCAAAATCTGCTGCATCCGCCGCATTACCGGCATTTGCCGCCGTGCCGTTTTTGAAAGCGCTGTTTCCAATCAGTCTCAAAGAACCGAGAAGCTGCGCCGGCATGCCGGGGATCTCGCCCACCGCCTGGTTCACCGCCTGGAAGGTCTCATATTTCGAAACCGCGCCCTCATCCCCGGGGAAATACCGCTCCGCCACCTGTCTCTCCGCCGCCTTCAGCGCTTCAACCAATTCCTCCATGGAAGAGGTGTCGATGGAAAAGCCGCTCTGCAGGAGTTTTACATTCACCTCCGCGGTCATCCGAAGTCGGATCTCCTCCAGGAGCCTGCGGTCCGCCAGAGCGCTTCCCTCCGGAAACCCGGATTCCCCACCGGCGTACTGTTCCAAAAGCCTGCCGGCCTTTTGGTAAAGGGTTTCTTCCCCCGTTTCCGCCAGATTTCCCTGTTCCGGCCGTTTTCCCTCCTGTACGGCTTTCGCCGCCGCCCGGCTGAACACTTCCTCCGTCACCGGGAACGATACGGAAGCCAATTCCTGATACTGCGCTAAATTTTCCGCCGTCAGCGGAAGATTCCGCTCCAGAAGCCAGGAGGCGCGCTCCCGGCTCTCCTGATTCGGCTCCTGCCCGGACTCCCGGATCACCTTGTCGATCTGATCCTGAAGCTCCTGGGCGGGAACTTTTGTCCCGTCCGCCGTCCGGGTCAGATATCCCCGGACATCTTCCTCGTAAAACCGGGCGCTGCCGCCGTTTCCGGCTCCTGCGCCACTGCTCCCCGCAAGGTAAAAATTCTCGATCTCCGGCTCCATACCGCTGCGGATCATAAACTGATAAGCCCCATCCGGCAGTTCTTCCAGGGCGGACGCCATCTCCCAGGCATTCCGTATCCCGCTGAGAGTTTCCTCTGTAATAGGAAGGTCGGCCTCCGAAAAACTCCGCTCCACTGCCAGGGCAAGGGCCTGGCTCCCCAGAGCAGCCTCCAGGGTCTCCCTGTCCAGGTCGTCGTTATACCCCGCAACCTTCTTTCCGGATCTCGCCATCTCCGCCTTGATCTTATCCAGGATGGTTACTGCCTCCTCGGGATCCATCTGACGGAGGGAAAAGCCATCCTCCTGAAGCTTCTTGTAATCTTCCTCGGACATAGTATTTGACATGAGTGTCATATAATCCTGCTGGGTCTTAGCGTCCATCGTGCCCGCGGCCTGCTGGATCTGCGCAAACGCGCTCACAGCCTCCGCCTGCCCCGCAAACTGCCTTTCCCCGCCGCTTAAGTCAATCCTGACGCCGGACAGTCTTCCCGCCCCGCCGGGGCCCTGGGATCGCCCGCGCTGCGCCTGCCGCGCCTCTATGGATTCCGTATTGTTATCCGTGGGATTTTGAAATGTGATCTTCATGGTACGCCCCCGCGCTTTGCTTCCTAAATCCAAAGTTTCCGCCAGTCCGTTCACATTCCTTTGCACCGGAACTGTACCTGATAAAAAAGAAAAGGCGAGCTCCATCCTTGGCGCTCACCTTATATTTCGGTAGATTTCAGGAAAACTTTACCCCTCTCTTAAAAGACAAATACCAGGGCCGCGTAGGGGGGCAGGTCCACGCTGAGGGAATAGTTCTGGTAATGCCAGGGCTTCGCCTGGGCGGTGATCTCCGCGGGCACCTGGTTCCCAAAGCCTCCGAACCGCTCCTCGTCGCTGTTCAGAAGGAGTTTATACTTCTTCTTTTTCGGCACGGGAACCAGATAGCCCTCCCGCTTCATGGGGGTCATGTTCAGCACGAAGAGCAGGCTGTTCTTCCCGGTGGAGGATTTCCGGATAAAGGAATAAACGCTGTTTTCCTTGTCGTCCGCATTCATCCACTCAAAGCCCTGCCAGCTGTTGTCAAACTCATACAGCGCCGGGTACTTGCGGTACATGGCCAGCAGTTCCCTCACATAGTCCTGCATGCCCCGATTGTATTTTTCGCCCAGCAGGAACCAGTCCAGCTCCCGGGC
>CANQCF010000044.1 GCA_947589505.1 uncultured Acetatifactor sp.
TACATCACCGCGCCCTTTGCCCAGTCGGGGGTCTTAAAGCCGGGAATAATCACAAAATCGTAATATTCATTCGCCTCATGGGTCAGTCCTCTGGTGTCATAGTACCCCGACAGGATCCCGGTTTGCATCTCAAAGTGATAGGTTACCTTTTCATTTTCCAGCTGGAGCTCATGGGCATAATAGTCAAAGTCGTCCAGGGTCTCCACCTTGTTCATCAGGTATCTCTGGCCCTTGCTCACAAAAAATACCCTGTCCACATTATTCCGGGCGGTGCGCATCCGCACGGTCACCTTATCGTATCCGGCGGGTTCCGCGGGAGTGACGAAGTTCCCGGTGGTATCCGAAAACAGGGCTCTTCTGTTGAAAACCGGCCTCATGGCGGCGATATACTGCTGGTCAAATTCAAAACGATGATATTTCTCAAACTCCATGTTGTCAGGTCCTTCTTGCATGAGATTTCCCCCGCCTTTGGCGGCTGAGGGAACGCCATTTTTAGGACAGAGAAAACCGCGAAACAGCATAGATCTTGTCAGCGCGGCTTTGCAAATGGCGTGAGCTGAACTGTTATTATTCTATCATTTTATCAGGAAAAAAGAAAGACCCAATCAAAGGTTTCAAAAGGATTTAAAAGGGAAACAGACAGCGGGGAAGCTGTCTGTTTCTGAGAAGGTATTTCTTTACTTATGGGGTATAGCAAAAACTATAATGTATTGGGGGGTTACAAGTAGTATAATACCACCCCGATCCCCTTTTGCCTACCTTCAAAATACACAAAGTTTACAAAAAGTCATATCCTGTTTTGTGCAATATTGCCAATTCTTTTTTGTCTATTATGACAAGGCGGGATTCAGAAACAGTCCCTCAAATTCTTCCCCGGTGATCTTTTCCTTCTCCAGAAGAAGTTCAGCGCAGCGGTGAAGCACATACTCATGGCTCTGAATCATGTTCTTTGCCTTCTCATAGCATTCGTCGATGATGTCCTTTACTTCCTTGTCAATCTGCGCCGTCACAGCCTCGCTGTGAGCCTTCGCATGGGCCAGATCCCGACCAATAAACACTTCGTCGCTGTCGTCGTCGTAGCAGATCACGCCGATATTCTTTGACATGCCGAACCGGGTCACCATCTGGCGGGCGACCTTCGTAGCCTTCTTGATGTCGCTGGAAGCGCCGGTGGTGATATCGCCGAAGATAATCTCCTCCGCGATCCGTCCGCCCAGGGAGACCATGATCTCCTGGAGCATCTTCCCCCGGGTCAAGAACATCTCATCCTTCTCCGGGAGAGGCATGGTATAACCCGCCGCGCCCTGTCCGGTAGGGATGATGGATACGGTGTAGACCGGTCCCACGTCCGGCAGGAGATGAAAGAGAATCGCGTGTCCCGCCTCGTGATAGGCCGTGATCTTCTTCTCCTTTTCGGAGATAATGCGGCTGTGTTTTTCCGTTCCGATACCGATCTTGATAAACGCTTTTTTGATATCTTCCTGGGTCACAAAGGACTTATCCTTCTTCGCCGCGTCGATGGCCGCCTCGTTCATCAGGTTCTCCAGGTCCGCCCCGGAAAATCCGGCGGTGGTCTGGGCGATCTGCTTTAAATCCACATCATCCCCCAGGGGCTTGTTCCGGGAATGTACCTTCAAAATCTCCTCCCGTCCACCGATATCGGGGATGCTCACGGAGATCTTCCGGTCAAATCTTCCGGGACGGAGGATCGCCGGATCCAGGATATCCACACGGTTTGTCGCCGCCATAACGATAATTCCCTCGTTCTCGCCGAAACCGTCCATCTCTACAAGGAGCTGGTTCAGCGTCTGCTCTCTCTCGTCGTGGCCGCCGCCCAGTCCTGTGCCGCGCCTCCTTGCCACCGCGTCAATCTCGTCGATAAACACGATACAGGGGGCGTTTTTCTTCGCCTCCTCAAACATATCCCTCACGCGGGCAGCGCCCACACCCACAAACATCTCTACGAAATCAGAGCCGGAAATACTGAAGAACGGCACGCCCGCCTCGCCGGCCACGGCCTTCGCCAGCAGGGTCTTACCGGTTCCGGGATTGCCCTCCAGAAGAACGCCCTTGGGGATCCTTGCCCCCAGCTTCGTGTACTTCCCGGGATTTTTCAGGAAATCCACGATCTCCACCAGCTCTTCCTTTTCCTCTTTCAGTCCGGCGACGCTGTCGAAATTTACCTTGTTGTCGTCCTTGGACATCTTCGCCCGGCTCCTGCCGAAATTCATCATCCGGTTGTTTCCGGCCGCCTGGTCGTTCGGGCCGAAGAAGACCATCAGCAGAAAAATCCCCACCACCAGCACGATCAGCATCGGAAGGAGATTTGTCATCAGCCAGCTCTCCCGCTTCACATCCTGGATCACGGGTGCGATATTATAGCTCCGGATCAGATCCTCCGCATCCTCCACATTCGTCACATAGAGTTTTCTCACCGCGCCGTTCTTCAGAACGACCTGCACGACGCCGGTGGGCGTCTCGCTGTTCGGCGTGATCACCACCTGGGTGATATTGCCGGCCGTCAGATCCTGCATCATCTGTTCCTGGGAATAATTTTCCGTCCGCTCGCTCAGACGGTTGATCCCGAAGATCACCAGCATGAGGATCATGATCAGCAATAATAAAGATCCTGTTCCATTTGTTTTTTTACGCGGCACTTTTTATTTCCTCCTGCTATCACACGGTGCCACAGCCTTCGCCGTTTACGAAACCGTGTCTTTCACTGCTCTGCAGTTCTCCTTGTTCAGAAAATCGCGTCCTTTGCCGACCGAACGGCTGCGCTGCACAAAAACCTGCGGTTCTGCGCCGCCAGCAATGCAGTGCTGGACACGCTGTTTGCAAAGTCCTCTCGGACCGGCGGCTGTACTCCCGTCAGTCGAAACGGACTACTCCTATATAGGGGAGATTCCGGTAGCGCTGATCATAGTCCAGACCGTAGCCCACCACAAAAGCGTCCGGGATCTGAAAGCCCGTGTAATTCACCTCTACGGGGACCACCCTCCTGTCGGGCTTGTCCAGGAGCGTACACAGGCGCAGGCTCTTCGGCTTCCTGTCCCGCAGCATTTCCATCAGATAGCTCAGCGTCCTCCCGCTGTCCACGATGTCCTCCACGATCAGCACTTCCTTGTCCTGGATGGGTTCGTCCAGATCCTTTACGATCCTCACTACACCGCTGGACTTCGTCTCGCCGCCATAACTGGAAACGCTCATAAAATCCAGGGATACCGGCACGGTGATCCGCTTCGCAAGCTCGCACATGAAAAAGCTGCCGCCCTTGAGCACGCACACCAGATGGATCTGCTTTCCCGCATAATCCCTGCTGATCTGCTCCCCCAGCGCCCGGATCCGGGCGTTCACTTCCTCCTCCGGCACCAAAACCTCTATCCGTTCTCCCATGTTTTATCCTCCGTTTTTTCAAAGACCACCTGCAAAACATGTTTTGTCCCTTTGTCCGGCCGATAAGCCTCGCTGGTCCGGTACCCGGGCATCCACAGCACATGATTCCCATCCGTAAGGAGCGGCAGACTGTCCCTCTGCTCCCTGGGGATCTTTTCCGTGATCATATAGTCCTTTAGTTTCTTGCGGATCAGCTCTCCCCCTCCGTCCCGGATCATAAAATAATCCCCTGTCCGGCGCGTCCGAATGGAAAGCGCACTTATAATTTTATCACAATCAAACCATTTCGTACACTGATTTTTCGGCATTTCATCAAATTTATAATTATTTAAGATATGAAAAGTGAACCGCGTTCCCCGAAAAATCTTTTCCATCCGCCAGTCTTCCAGCAGATCCCCGGGCAAAGAAATCTCTATAGCCACATCGCCCGGATCCGGCTTTTCCCCCTCGTCCAGAGGCTCCCGCTCCAAAATAATCCTGTCATATGACCTTTCGGCCCGGATACCGCAGGGGAGCGATACGCTTTTCCCGGTCCCGCTTAAGAACAGTCCCCGCAGCATCTCCACATGCACGGCGCCGATATCTTTGTGGAGGGGGCTTACCTCCAAAAGCAGTTCCAACAGCACCCTCTTCTGCAGCAGGGGTGGAAACTCCAGAAACTTATCCACCTGGATCTCCCTGCCTTCCGCGCCCTCCCTGTTTTGCACGCAGCTCTCCCGATTCCGCATGCAGCCCTCCTCGTTCCGCACGCAGTTTTCTCTGTTCCGCACACAACTCTCCCTGCTTCGCACGCAGCTTTCCCCGTTCCGCACGCAGCTCTCTTCGCTCTGCATGCAGCTCTCTCCGCTCTGCACGAAGCTCTCTCCGCTCCGCACGCAACTCACTCTGTTTCGCACGCAGCTCTCCCGGGCCAGGGCAGTCTGTGCCGTCAGGTATTCCTCAATTTCAGAGAGGCGGTCCGCCGCTTCGCTTATGTGCCGCACCGCGCCCCGGCAGATCTCCTGCTCCGCCCAGGGCAGGACATGATGGCGGATACGGTTTCTGGCGTACCCGTCCTCCTGATTTGTGGAGTCCGTGCGGTAAGAGATCCCCCGCTCCTCCAGATATTCCTCGATCTCCCGCCGTTCCAGGCAGAGCAGGGGCCGGATCACGGTCAGCTTTCCCCCGCCGTGCTCCCGCACCGGCTGAATACTTCCCAGTCCCCTGCTGCCAGTGCCCCGGAACAGATGAAACAGGAAGGTTTCCGCCCGGTCCCCCATATGGTGTGCCAACGCCAGCTTTATCCCCGGGCCTTCCCCGGCACCTTCCATGTCCAGTCCCCTTCCGCCCCATTCCCCGGCATACTTTTCAAAGGCTTCATAGCGCGCCCTCCGCCCGGCCTCTTCCTCTGAAATTCCTTCCGCCCGGGCCAGTCCGGGGACATCCGCATTTACTGGAAAAAAAGGCAGTCTCAGCCGCCCGCAGAGCTCCTTTACATAAGCGGCGTCCTCTCCGGCATCCGGCCTTATGCCGTGATTTACATGGACCACCGCCAGGTCAAAGGGAATCTTCTCCCGGTAACGGGCTAACAAAAATAAGAGGCAGACGGAGTCTGCCCCACCTGAGACGCCGGCCAGCACCCGGTCGCCGGACTGCAGCATCCGGTGCTGCTCTATATACCCATAGACTTTTTCTTCCAAAAGATCATTTCTCTTCATGTTAATAACTGTATCTCATAAAGTCCTAAAAAGCAAGGTTTTTATTCCCCTCAGGGATTTTTCCAGAGGGTCGCCGCCAGGATCGTCATATCGTCCCGAATATTTCCTTCGCTGCTGAAAATGGCAAGCTGCATCAATTTCTCCGCCAGCTCCCGGGGATTCTCGTCCTCCAGCTCCGCCAGACAGTTCCTCACCGCTTCCTCATAGCCCTTCTCCCGAAACGCCTCCAGCACGCCGTCCGTCATTAAAATGATACTGTCGCCTTCCCTCAACTGCAGGTACTGCATACTGGGCTCCAGGCTGGGAAAGATTCCCAGGGGCAGCCTGCCGCCGCCGATCTGCTCTACCTCTTTTCCCCTCTTCCGAAAGGAGACCGCTCCCCCCGCCTTGCAGAAGTCACAGCATCCTTTATGTAGGTCTATGAAGCACATATCCAGAGTGGGATGTCCCATCTCCTCCGCTTTTGTCACCGCCGTCGCGTTGATCAGCCTCATCGCTGCCTCCGGGCTGTAGCCGCTCTCCAAAAACTTCTCCGCGAGATCCAGCGTCCAGCTGCTGCCCCGGCTGGCCTTCTCCCCGGAACCCGTGCCGTCCGAAAGAAGAAGCGTAAGCCTCCCCCGCTCCGACTCCAGAATGGAATAATTGTCTCCGGAAATCTCTTCCCGGCCTTTGATCACCCGGGCGTAACCTGTGAATGCCATGTATTCCGGCTGTTCCACAAAGAGATACGTCCGGCTCCTGTTCTGCACGCTTCCCTCGCTGGAAAGAGACAGACAATACTTTTTCCCAAGCACGTCCCGCAGGATCTCCTCCGCCTTCTCACAGGGAACCTCCTCCCGGCCCTGGGCCTGAAGCCGCAGGCTGATCTGGCTCCCCGCATCCTTACAGGGAACCAGGCAGGCGCCTTCCAGCAGCATCCCCTTCTCCCGAAAACTGTGGGACAATTTCCGCCACACCTTGTCCTCCAGGGGTTCCAGCCTGGAAATTTCTCCCGCTGTCTGCTCTATGATATCCGCCAGTTCGTTCAGGTGCCCCGCGATTACGCTGCAGTTCTCCCGAAGACGTTCTTCCTCAAAAAAAGCCCGTCTGTCAGGTGCCTCTTTCGGTTCCTCCATCTCAAAACTCTTTGCCAGCTCCCGAAAGCTGTCCGCATAGCCCGTCAGCCGGATACCGCAGACATCCGGCAGGCGGTACTGCCTGACCCCCTGTTTTTTTCTCTCGTCCATAAACTGCATCATTTCCGATTGCCCCCTTCCCGTCATTCCCGCCTACGCAGGATGGTTTTGATTATAGGGACAGCGGGCTGTTCTTTTTGTCAAATTCGGTTGCGTTTGCCTTAATAATTTGCGACAAAAAAAGCAGGAGCCCCTTCACTCCTGCTTAAAAAGAATCTCACTTTCATATACAAGACCCAGTACGTTCTGGGCTGTTTCTTCAACAAACCCTTTTGTCTGCGTGTATTTCCGGTATTCCTCGATCTCCCTCGCCCGGTCTTCCTCCTTGGCGATCTGCGCCTGAAGTTCCTCAATACGGACGTTATAATCGTCGATCTTCTGTTTCATGCTCATGGCATTTATCGTAATTGCCAGCATGACTACGAGAATACACATGATAATCGTTACCATGCTGAACACATTTTTAGGACGCTTACGGTAAATTTTCCCCCTCTTTTGGGATCTTCCTCCGCCTTCCGCCCACACGGGCCTTTTTCTGCTTTTTCTCTTTCCTGTCATCGTCGGCGCCTCTCTTCCTGTTCCGATGCTTTCGTAACTTCATTCTAATCTTTCCGAACAGGGCAGTCAACTTGTTTTTCAAAAAAAGTTTTCCTTTATGAAGAAAACCTTTGATCAAATTTTGAAGGCTTCCCAGAATTTTACGCAGCAGCCTCCGCAGGGCTGAGATAAGTTTTCGGACCGCCCTTACGATCGGTTCCAGGATCTTCAGAGAAAATTTTATCAGCCATGGACTGGCCAGTTTCAGATAAGCTCCCATTCCCAGCATGGCGCCCAGTATGGCGAACCAGCGCAGGTTTCCGTTCCCTTCACGATGCATGAGAAGGAAGACCTCCACGCCGCAGTAAGCCCAAAAGAGCAGATCCTCCACCGAGACCCAGAAAATCCCGTGGGGAAAGAGCCTGCGGTAAATTCTCAGGATGTCATATAAAAAAGAGATGTAAATGCCCATCTGCAGGGCGTGAAACAGAAATACATTTTCCTGCTGCATCCGCCGTCCGGCCTATCGGAACAGCCTGCTGATCAGGGACTGGGCCTTCTGACCGCCGCTCTCCGACATATCGGAATAGGTAAAGCTGTCCAGTCTGCCGTCGATGTCCACCTCTCCCTTGTCCAAAGTCAGCCGGCTGACATGCAGATCATCCCCCCGGATCATCAGCATTCCCTGCTCCGTCTCCAGCAGAATCTCATGAATGTCAAAGGACAGGACGTCGTTTACACCGCTCAGATTGCAAGTCCGGCGGTTCACCATGGACAGCTTATGGATACGCGCAGGGGAATTCAACTCTTCCATCGGCTCTACCTCCTTTTTCTCTCTGATTCAATATATGTAAAAAGGAGGGTTGTATGACTATTTTCCGTGCCGACTAAATATACCGGAAAAGCTCTTTTGCCTCCTCCTTGCGGACTGTCTCCTGCACGTCCAGGACTTCCACCTTAACTTCCTTGTTTCCGAAGCCGATGGTGATGATATCTCCCTCCTTGACGTTTGCCGAAGCTTTCGCGGGCTTATCGTTGATCAGAACCCTGCCCGCGTCGCAGGCTTCGTTGGCGACAGTGCGGCGCTTGATCAGCCTGGACACCTTCAAATATTTATCAAGCCTCATAATCTTTTTCCTCCTGAAACAAAAGAAGCGGAGAACCCTGAGATTCTCCGCCTTCCCACATGCATACCTATCCGTCAATTAAGCGTTGATGGTATCCTTCAGAGCCTTGCCTGCCTTGAACTTAGGAGCCTTGGAAGCAGGGATCTTGATGGACTTCTTGGTAGCAGGATTTCTGCCGATCCTTGCTGCTCTCTCGGAAACCTCAAAAGTACCGAAACCAACCAGCTGAACCTTCTCACCTTTCTTCATTTCGTCGGTAACAACATCGGTGAAAGCCTTCAAAGCCTTCTCTGCATCCTTCTTGGAAATTTCTGCCTTCTCTGCGATTGCTGCGACTAATTCCGTCTTGTTCATTTTAGAACTCCTCCTATATCGTTTTTCAATGAAACTTGTATGAATACCGGTTCACCGGTAACTTCGCATCTATTTTATATTTATATCTGTTTTAGAACCGTTTGTCAAGGTATTTTGCCTATTTTTAAGGGTTTGCGACAATTAATTCGTCAATATGCCCAACATATCCGATATGAGACTGTTAATATTATCCATATCCGAAGTACCAGCAGCCGTATCTTCCAGGTCGGCAAAGGAGAAGGAAATGTCCTTTTCCGCGCTGTCGATCTGCAGAGTATAACTCTTCGGGATACAGCCTGACTTGCGGAGGATCACCACATGTGACCCCGCTTCCTTCCGGAAATAACAGGGAACGATCCCCACATAATTTCCATCCAGATATACCTCTGCGCCCTCCGGCGCGTCGATATATACTTTATAATAATCAGTGACGGTATCCTGCTCCGTGTTTTCCGCCGTACTTTCCGCCGTACTCTCCTCCGCTTCTTCTATGGGATCCAGGACGATATCCAATCCGGCAGAAGGCTCCCCGACACGGACATACTGAGTCAACGTCTGGTAACCGTCCGCCCTGGCGATCAGCTGGTGAATCCCATACGTAAGGCTGATCGGCGCCGAGACATCCGTCTTCTCGCCGTCCACGTACAATTTTGCGGAGGACGGCGTCAGAGAGAACAGGATCGTTCCCATCTCCGGTTCCGCCACTTCAAGGTCGCTGATATCTACCACGGTCTCCTCATTCCTGCGGATCTCCGCGGTCTTTTCCCCTTCGTTCCCGTCCTTGCTGATCAGCACAGAATAAGTTCCCTCCGGCACCGGCAGCAGCATGTCCTCTGTGATGCGCTGGATCAGGCTCTGCCCGATCTCAATCCATCCGCCGATAAACTTCTCGTCGCCGGAAAGTCTCAGATACCCGTGCCCCCTTTGAATCCTCACCGTGAGGACCTCGCTGTCGATGCCTTGAAAACTCAAAGTATCCACGGGATTCAATTCCGAAATATCAATGCTTCTGCCATCAGAAAAAAATTTCGTATTATTCGTAATCTTCAGTTTTTGGGGTTCCTGTCCCACCGTGACTTCGCCGCGCTGTCGGTCAAATTCAAAAGAAACAACCTGATCCAGGGTCCAGGTCTCCGAATGGATCTGAAGCGTGGTCAGATGCTTTTTAGACTTTAAAAAAGTAACATCCACTATATCGCCCGGATTCAGCTGATCCAGCGAGAGACTTTCCCCGTATTTATCCTTGAACTGCGTAGTCCCGTCATAGGAAAGCGTATAGGTCTTTCCTACCGTTAGGTTCCAAAAAGTGACGGAGCTGTCGTTTTTGTTCTTCTGCATCAATATGGCGGTATCCGCCGAGTCATAGCTGTCCACATTGGCAGCCGTAAAGCCCGTGCCTTTATCCTCCGTATTTTCCGTCTCGACTTCCTGTCGCCCCGGCTGCGGCCTCCCGGGATTCCCGCATGCGGCCAGCGCCATAAATGACACAACCGTCATAAAAACAAGCAAAGCAGACATGCCCCTGTAACGGGAGCACGCCTGTCGCTGAAACCTTTCTTTTCCAAACCGCCTTTTCATCCTTCTCTTCTCCGCCGGTCTTTTCTCTTCCGATCTCATCTTTTTCAGATCTTTCCTTCCATTCCGCTTTTGTCTATCCGCCTGTCAGATAACCCCTACAACTGAAACGCCTGCTCCAAAAATTCTTTCTTTTCCTTTTCCTGGGACAGGAGCTTTTCCAGTTTCTCCTGGTTCCGCCCGGGGATCCAGGCCTTTCCGGAGTTATAATAAAAGTTTGCAATTTTCCAGAATTTATCCGGATAGGCCAGACGATAATACAGGTCGATCCGGCTGATGGCGGACAGGGGCCGGATCTTCTCATACGCTTTGAGAAGGTCCTGGCCCAGCTCCTTGGACCATCCGCTTTTTTCCAGGAGTTTTCGCAGGATCAGGTGCAGGTCCCGCACCGGATCATCAGCCGTACACTTCTCAAAGTTTATCAGATACCAGCCTTTATCGTCCAAGAGCAGGTTGTGATACTGATAATCCCCGTGGCAGAAAGCGCCCTCTTCCCGGGGCACATTGCCGTATGCCTGCCAGTCCTCCAGAACTTCCTGGGCCTGCTCATAAAAATGGTCAAAACACCCCAGAAGCGCAATCTCAAACCAGGTCTTCTGGCTTCTCCCCTGCAGGAACTTGCGGATCCTCTTCAGCTCCCGGTTCTTCTTTTCATATTCTTCCCCGATGGAGATGGTTTTCGGCGTCTCTGCCGGAAGACCGTCCTGGGTGCAGAGGTGCAGCCTTGCCAGGATCTTTACGGCCTCCAGACATTCCCCTTTCTCCCGGATATTGCACTCCCTGCCGTCCCGGTAAGTCTTCAGAATATATTTTACACCGTCGTTATCCTTGACGAAAAGCTCCCCTTCCTTATTGGGAATCAGGCTTTCCGCCTGGGCGAAACCTCTCTCCGCAATGGTTTTCAGGAGCTGATCCTGAATCTGAAGCCTCTCGGGATTGCCCCCGTACTCCTTAAAGATCAACAGTCCCCTGTCCGTCTCGCACAGGATCGCACCCCTTCCCTTGCGGGTGCGCGCAACCTCTATCTCATATTGATCCAAAAGGCTTACTGCCCTGTCGTTCATAACCGCCCCTCCGTTTTCGATTCCTTTTTCTGTCGTCCATCCGGCCGGGCCTTTGTCCGGCGAATAGTCACAACTATAATTATGAATCGTAAGAGGGTTTTATGATTATCCCCGCAGGTTTCGGGCCTGTTCCAGGAGATATTCTCTGTTATTGCGCCGGGGATCCTCCAACACCTGTTCCAGAAGGAGGTTCAGCGTCTCACCGATTTCTCTGCCGGGCGTCCATCCCATGCGGAGAAGATCACTGCCGTTGACAGCCAGCGATTTTAACGTCACACACTGCTTTTCCTCTAAAATCTGCTCATAGAGTTTCTGCCAGCGGTCCACGGCCGCCAGCTTCTCCTCTCTCTGATAGTCGCTCTGGGCCAGGATATCCCCCCGCTTTACGGCAAAGAGATCCGGAAACGCCTCCAGGCCGATCCGGTTTAGGGACCTTCTCACCAGCCGCAGATCCCAGTCAAAACCGTCTCCATAACCGTGGTACAAAACCAGCCTGCATATCTTAGCGACAGAATCATTGTCAAATTTTAACCGCCTCAGGATCGAGCGGGCGATCTTCTCGCCCTGGGCCTCATGTCCATGAAAATGGGTGATTCCCTCCCCGTCGGTCTGCAGCGTATCGGGCTTTCCCATATCGTGCAGGAGCATGACGAACCGCAGGATCCGGTCGGCGGGCACCTTTGTCAGGGACGCCAGCGTGTGTTCCCCCACGTTATAACAATGATGCGGGTGGTTCTGGGGCGTATCCATGCACCGGTCGAATTCCGGCAGTATGATCTTCGTCACCCCGGTCTCATAGGCGGTCCGAAGATACTCGGGATGATCGGAGACCAGGAGCTTTTCCAGCTCTGTCCGGATCCTCTCCGCACTGATCTTCGAAAGCGTCGGCGCAAGAACGCGGACAGCCTCCAAAGTTTCCGGTTCGATCTCATAGCCAAGCTGGGCGGAAAACCGGATGGCCCGCAGGATCCGCAGCGCGTCCTCCCCAAACCTGTCCATAGGATCCCCGACACAGCGTATGACGCCTTTTTTCAGGTCCTCCGCGCCGCCAAAGAGATCCACCAGCCCGCCCCTGTCGCTGTATGCCATGGCGTTGATCGTAAAATCCCGCCTTTTTAAGTCTTCCCTTAAATCAGGGGTAAACGTGACCTCCCGGGGGTGCCGGCCGTCCTCATACTCGCCGTCAATCCGGTATGTGGTAACTTCAAAGGCCTCCCGGTCCATCATCACCGTCACCGTGCCGTGCCGGATCCCGGTGTCCACAGTCCTTCGAAAAAGCGCCTTTACCTGTTCCGGTTTGGCAGAGGTGGTGATATCCCAGTCCTGGGGAGTCCGCCGGAGCAGACTGTCCCTTACGCAGCCTCCTACGACATAGGCCTCATAGCCGGCCTCCCATAACTTTTCCAACACTCGGGATGCCCTCTCCGGTATGCGGATCCTGATATCCTCTCTCTCTGTCATCCCTCTCCCGTCCTCCAACTCCTGTCCTCCCTGGGAACTCCCGAGGCAGCGTCTTCCGCCGTACCGCCTCCGTGGTCGCCTTCAAACTCACACCAGTTACATTCTGCCGGTCAGCCTAAAAGACGCAGCCCGCTTTTCCTAAAACCGGGCACCTCCCTAAGCAGCGCCGCCCCCGGAAAGTATCTCGACCTAATCTAACGCAGGTCTTCCCTCCGGGATCAATTCTCCGTCAGAATAAACTTATGGATGACCTCCACCAGCCCGTCCTCGTCATTGGACGCGGTGACATAATCCGCCGCTTCCTTTACCTCCGGCTTTGCGTTCCCCATGGCCACACCGACTCCCGCGTACCGTATCATGGAGATATCGTTAAAGCCGTCCCCGCAGCAGACAGTGTCCTCCCTGGAGATTCCCAGGCTCTCCAGCATGTGTTCCAGGGACGACGCCTTGTCCACATTCTCCGGCATGATCTCGATAAAGAAAGCCTCCGACCGGTAGACGCTGGCGATCCCCCGAAATTTTTCCCGAAGCTGGTCCTCCAATGCCGGAGCAATCTCCGGCGGCGCCGTGAGAAGGCATTTGTTAATCTCAAAATCCACAAATTTCACAAAATGATCAACCACTCGTATGGGAAGCCCATTGATCCTGGCCTCCAGTGCCACGTACTCGTCCGGCTCAAACGCGGAGATCACCTGATCCCCTAAGTAAGTGATGAGGCCGCAGTGATTTTCCCTGGCGAAGGCATACAACTCCGGCAGTATGGGCAGCGGCAGCGTCCTCTGATACGCGATCTCTCCGCTGCGGCACTCCACGATCCTGCCGCCGTTAAAGGACAGAAGATACCCGCCGAACTTTTCCAGCTCCAGCTCTTTCTCATAGCGGCGCATCCCCGGAGTGGGTCTGCCGGAAGCCAGGATCACCTTATGTCCCAGCCCCATAATATTCTGCAGCGCTTCCTTTGTCGCGGGGGTGATCCGCTTCTCGGAATCAGTCAGTGTACCGTCAATATCCAGGACCAGCGCTTTTTTCTTTCCCTTTTCCATATTTCTACCGCCCTTGCCAAAAGAGTCCGGGATACTTCCGCTTCCCGAACTCCTTGTTTTTCTGTAACTATGAACGCTTACTCCGCAGAACCGCTCTCTCCGTCTTCGCTCTCTGCGGAACTGCTGCCTTCAGCCGCCTCCGAGGACTCCTGCGCCGCCGCAGATGACGCCGCTTCCTCCTCGTAAACCTTGATATAATTCAGATTGCCGGCCGGGTCGCTGACTTCGCAGTTCTCCGTCAAAGCCGTCGTGTACTCGTCCAGCGCCTGACTCCTCAGATCGTTCCGGATCGTGAGATACCACTGAGGTCTGCCTTCCCCTGCATAATACACGACAAAGCTTGCGGTTTCCGGCACGGTCACTACCTCGCAGTCGCCCTTTGTGCGTCCCTCTGCAAAGATCCAGTCCAGAAGTTCCTCAAAGATATCCTCCGTTGGAGAGATTCCCTCCATCAATCCCCCGTCCGCTACAGCGTAATTGTAATATTCTCCGTCACAGAGGGCGATAAAACTATCCTCCGTAGCTTCCCCGCCTTTCCAGGCTTCATAAATCTCCTGCGCTTCCTCCTCTTCGGGAACCACCATGATTCGGACGTCCGCCGTAGCCGTCTCATCACGGTATCTCTTTTCAAATGCCAGACAGTAGTACCTGTTGTTGGTCTCATCCTCCAGGACGACAGTATCCCCGGCCTTTCTGGCGTCGTCAAACAGCCATTCCCGGATCACCGTGCTGGCAGAGGACCGATGGATGTTCTCCATCAGGTCTCCCTTAGTCTTCACCGTCTTTACAGCCTCGTCTGCCAGGGCTTTCGCGTCCTTCATTGCCTTTTCTACCTCAGCGTCGGAAGGGGTGTAGGTCTGACCCTCTTCCAGGGGTTCCGCGTCCGGATCCGCGAGATCCGTGGGCTCTGTCGGAAGTTCCGCGTCAAAAGTCAAAATCCGGTAATCCACGGAATCATAGCTTGCGGGATTCTCCTCATATACGGACTGGATCTCCTCGTCGCTGGGGATCATATCGTCTGACAGCTTGTCATGATACGCGGCAACATAAAGGGCGTCCTCCACGCAGGACTTGATCCTCTCCAATGTGGCGTATGGACCAAACGCCGACTGAAGATACTCCCTGTAAGACATACCCGCCGCCTCGGCAGCCGCCTGCTGCTGGGTGACAAACCTCTCGTAATCTTCCGCGACATCATAAGTGAAACCCGCGGCCTCTGCGTCCGCTTTTAAGGCCTTGCTGAGTTTAATGTTATCTACCGCCAGTTCGTCAAAGTGATCCTTCCAGCTGAGCGTACTCGAATAGGGCTGTTGGGAGAGATCCCCCGACAGATCCAGTCCAAAATAACTCAGATAGGAGGAGTAGGTGCTGACGAAATTGTTCATCGCCGTGTAATAATAATAATCGTACTCCACTTCTGTGAGCTTTTCCCCGTTCACACTGATATACGTCCTGTTCAGGGTAATGATGCTGCGGATCGGAAACGACAGGACAAAAACCACCAACACGGCCAATACCGCCACAAGGAGCCCTGTTCCCACTTTCTTTTCCCGGTCTTCCCGCGCTTTCTCCTGCTGCCTTCTCTGCACTTTCAGATCATATTTTGTTACAACCTTTTTCTCTTCGGATACGCCGTCTTTTTCCTCCCCGGACGCTTTGTCCTTCGTTGCTTTGGAGGCGTTTTCCTTTTTGCCTTCCGTCGCCTGTTTCTTCTTTTCTCCCGAGGGCCTGTCCTTCTTTCCTTCCGAAACTTTTTCTTTCTTTTCTCCGGAGGCGTTGTCTTTCCCGGTTTCCGTTACCTTTTCTTTCTCTATCCCGGACACGCCGTCATTTTTTTCTTCGGACACGTTCTCCCGGTCCTGCTTTTGATCTTCCGACATCTTAAAATGTCTCCTTCCTAAAAAACATATAACTACCCGGGGCCGTGTTTTTCAAATTAAATTGCGGCACGTCCCCGAATAGTTATCATTCTAACTTATTTTTGTGAAAAAGGGAAGAGGGTTCACACATTTTTCACGTAACTGCAGCGGCCATTATCACAACTGCTTTTTGAACTGGATCGGCGTCATGCCGTATGCGCTCTTAAAAAGCCGGTTGAAATGCTCCACGTTTTCATAGCCCACCGCCGCCGCAATGGCCTCCACGGTCTGATCCGTCTCTTTCAACAGCACCCGGGCCTTCTTCATGCGCGCCTCGCGGACAGCCTCCTGGAAAGTTTTGCCGGTCTTTTCTTTGATAAATTTAGAGAGATACGGCCCGGAGAGGTGACAGTGCTCCGAAAGGCTCTCCAGAGTCACTTCCGCATAGTGCTGCTGGATATAGCTGATGATCTCCACCGTCCGCTCATCCCGCCCCTGGGTGATGTGCAGCTCGTATGTCAGCTTATTCGCCGCCGACACCAGCGCGGCTATGGAAGCCTTGATAATGTCCTCGTCGACGCCAACACCCCAGTAATGCTTTCCGCCGCAGACAATCCCCACATAGGCCGCCGCCTTGGAGGAAGAACCCTTGGAGATGGCGTGCTCCTCATACACCGACAGCTCATAGGAGACCCCGAAATAGGTCTTCACCGCGTTGCTCACCGCATCCAGACGGCCGTTGCCGCCCGTGCGGATCACCCGCTTCACCCCGTTCTGCTCCACGGTCACCTCCGCCTGGATCCCGTTTTCCTGCTTAAAGTGGCACTCCGGAATATTAAACACGCTGCGGGGCGCGATATATGTCTCCTCAAAGATGCGATAGATCTCCTTGGGAGGCAGCTCCTGATGGCGCCGGTCGGAGACGCCCTTGATCAGATACCCGACCTCTTCCCGCATGGCCATGGGAAGGGAAAATCCAAACTGCTGCTTTAACACAAAGGCAACGCCGCCCTTTCCGGACACACTGTTGATCCGGATCACGTCGGACTCATACTCCCGTCCCACGTCGGAGGGATCAATGGGAAGATAAGGCACATCCCAGCGCTTTCCGCTCTTTCCGTCCTGGAGCCACTGCATCCCCTTGCTGATGGCGTCCTGATGGGAGCCGGAGAAAGCCGTGAACACAAGGTCCCCCGCGTAGGGAGTGCGCTCGTGCACTTTCATGCCGGTAAACCCTTCATAAGCCTCCCGGATCTTCATAATCTGGGAGAAGTCCAGCCCGCTGTCCACGCCATGGGTCATCATATTCAGAGCCAGGGTCACGATGTCCACGTTTCCAGTGCGCTCGCCGTTTCCGAACAGCGTCCCTTCCACCCGATCCGCGCCCGCGAGGATCCCAAACTCCGCGTCACTGATGCCGCAGCCCCGGTCATTATGGGGATGTACGCTTAAGACAACGCCCTCCCGGTGCGCCAGATGCTTGTGCATATACTCCACCTGACAGGCAAACACATGAGGCATCGCCACCTGCACCGTGGTGGGCAGGTTGATGATCGCCTTGCGCTCCGGCGTAGGCTTCCAGACCTCCAGCACCGCGTTGCAGACCTCCAATGCGTAGTCCACCTCCGTCTGGGAAAAACTCTCCGGGCTGTACTCAAAGGTAAAATTGCCCTCCGTCTCGTCCGCCAGCTTCTTTAAGAGCTTCGCGCCGTCCACCGCGATTTTCTGAATCTCTTCCTTGCTCTTTTTGAAAACCTGCTCACGCTGCTCCACGGAAGTGGAGTTGTAGAGATGCACTACCGCGTGGGGAGCGCCCTTTACCGCGTCGAACGTCTTCTTAATAATATGCTCCCTGGCCTGGGTCAGCACCTGGATCGTCACGTCCTCCGGGATCATGTCCCGTTCGATCAGCGCCCGGATAAAATTGTACTCCGTATCGGAGGACGCGGGGAAACCCACCTCGATCTCCTTAAAGCCGATGTCTACGAGAATCTTGAAAAATGCCAGCTTGCTCTCCAGATCCATGGGCTCCACAAGCGCCTGGTTGCCGTCCCGCAAGTCCACACTGCACCAGATCGGCGCCTTTGTGATACAGTCCCTCTTTACCCAGTCGTAAGTGACCTCCGGGGGCATATGATAACTCTTCTGATATTTCTCCTGGATCCTTGTCTTAGCCATATTCTCTTCTCCCATCTCACGCTTTCTTCTAAATAAAGCCGCCCTGATTCAAAGATACGCAATTTATCGGTCCGTATCTGCAAAAAAATTCACGCAGACACAATCTTTCGAACCCCGGCGGCCAGGCCGCATATCCTTTTTCCCTGCCGGCCGGACCGTCCTGTGTACCACCGCCCGGCTTTGTTCCAAGAACTGCTGCCTGTAAAGTGATTCTTATATTAGCACGAAAAATGGGTTATAGCAAGTTATAAATTTAATTTCTTACTTGATGTATTTTAATATAATTTTGAAGTGATTTACCAGAAAATTTATTAAAAAACGCCTAAAAACGGCACTTATATTTCTTGATTAATGGCAATCCTCCCGTCTTTTTTATGTTTTTGTGCACATTCAAAATCGTTCTCAAATTACTCACATTTTAATGACAATTTTAAACA
>CANQCF010000045.1 GCA_947589505.1 uncultured Acetatifactor sp.
AAGCTGAAGGCCATCGTGGACGCGGTGGAGGAGGCTCATGCCAAGGGGCAGCCTGTGCTGGTAGGCACTATCAATATCGACGCCAGTGAGGATCTCAGCAGAAGGCTGACCAAGCGGGGGATCCAGCACAAGGTCCTGAACGCAAAATTTCATGAGATGGAGGCGGAGATCGTGGCGGACGCCGGTGTCCACGGTGCAGTTACCATTGCGACCAACATGGCGGGCCGTGGTACGGATATCAAGCTGGACGAGGAGTCCAAGGCGGCAGGCGGCCTGAAGATCATCGGCACGGAGCGACATGAGTCCCGGCGTATCGACAATCAGCTGCGCGGGCGTTCCGGCCGTCAGGGGGATCCCGGAGAATCCAAGTTCTACATTTCCCTGGAGGACGACCTCATGCGTCTGTTCGGCTCGGAGAGGCTGATCGGTATCTTTAACGCTCTGGGAGTTCCCGAGGGGCAGGAGATCGCCCACAGCGCTCTGACTTCCTCCATTGAGAACGCCCAGAAGAAGATCGAGAACAACAACTTCGGCATCCGTAAAAACCTGCAGGAGTACGACCGCGTCATGAGCGAACAGAGAGAGATCATCTATGACGAGAGAAGAAGGGTGCTGAACGGGGAGAGCATGAGGGACGTGATCTATAAGATGATCACGGACATCGTGGAGACCTCGGTGGATATCTGCATCAACGACGATATGGGCGCGGAGGACTGGAATTACAATGAATTGAATTCGCTGCTTCTTCCTACGATCCCTCTGGAGCCCGTCACTTTGGAGCGGTTGAAGAAGCGCAAGAAGAACGATCTGAAGCAGCAGCTGAAAGAGGAGGCCGTCAAGCTCTATGAGAGCAAGGAAGCGGAGTTCCCCGAGGCGGAGACCATCCGCGAGCTGGAGCGCGTAATCCTTCTGAAAGTTGTCGACCGAAAGTGGATGGATCACATCGACAATATGGAACAGCTCCGCCAGGGCATCGGCCTGCAGGCCTTCGGACAGAAAGACCCCCTTGTGGAATACAAGATGGCGGGGTATGAGATGTTCGATGAGATGACCCAGAATATCCGGGAGGAGACGGTGCGCCTGCTCTTCCATGTAAAGCTGGAGCAGAAGGTAGAGCGGGAACAGGTCGGGAAGATAACCGGGACCAACAGGGATGATACGACGGTGAAGACGCCTAAGAGACGGGAGGCCGCGAAGATCTACCCCAACGATCCCTGCCCCTGCGGATCCGGCAAGAAGTATAAGCAGTGCTGCGGGCGCAAGGCGTAAACCGGTTGCCCAAGACTTTCCCGGACGTGGGAAATTTCGCACAGGCATGGTTTCCGCATGCGAAAGACTGGTTAAACTAAAAATTAGTTGTGATGAGAAAGCAGGTATAGTGTATTGGTTGAATTGGATCAGATGAAATCTGAGATCTTGACATATGAGAAACCCCTGGCGGAAGTTAAGGCTTCCCTGGATCTCGACGGCAAATCAAAGCGCATCGAAGAGCTGGAAATGGATATGGAGGCGCCGGGATTCTGGGACGATCCGGAGCGCTCCAATATGAAGATGAAAGAGCTCAAAAATATGAAAGATACGGTGGAGGAGTGTAAAAAACTTTCCACGCAGTACGAAGATATTTTGACTCTGATCGAGATGGGATACGAAGAAAATGACGAGTCCATGATACCGGAGATCCGTGGAGAATTGGACGAGTTTATCTCCGAATTTGAGGAACTTCGGATCAGCACGCTGCTCTCCGGAGAGTACGACAAGAACAACGCCATCTTAAAGCTCAACGCAGGCGCAGGCGGCACGGAGAGCTGCGACTGGTGCAGCATGCTGTACCGGATGTACACCAGATGGGCGGAGAGGAAGGGCTTTACCGTTGACGTTCTGGACTATCTGGACGGGGACGAGGCGGGGATCAAATCCGTCACCTTCCAGGTGAACGGCACGAACGCCTACGGCTATCTGAAATCTGAGAAGGGCATCCACAGGCTGGTCAGGATCTCGCCCTTTAACGCCCAGGGCAAACGTCAGACCTCCTTTGTCTCCCTGGATGTGATGCCGGATATCGAGGAAGATCTGGACGTTGACATCGATGAAAAGGATCTCCGCATTGACACTTATCGAAGCAGCGGCGCCGGCGGACAGCATATCAATAAGACTTCTTCGGCAATCCGCATCACGCATATCCCCACGGGGACCGTGGTGACCTGTCAGAACGAGAGAAGCCAGTTCCAGAACAAGGATAAGGCCATGCAGATGTTAAAAGCGAAGCTGTTCCTTTTGAAGCAGGAGGCCAATGTGGAGAAGCTGGCGGATATCCGCGGCGAGGTGAAGGAGAATGCTTTCGGAAGCCAGATCCGGTCCTATGTGCTGCAGCCCTACAAACTGGTAAAGGATCTCAGGACGGACGTGGAGACGGGGAACGTGGACGCCGTGCTGGACGGGGCGCTGGACCCGTTTATGAACGGGTATCTGAAATGGCTCAGCATCGGTCAGCCGAAGTCAAAAAATGCAGAAGAGTAACTGGTTTCCAGGTGGCATTTCAGCGGAAGGCCAACAGAAAGCAGACGATGGCGATTGGTTGGGAAAGAAAACGGATATCGTCACATAGGGAAAGGTATAAAAGAGGGGCGCGGGTTTAGCGCTCCTCTTTCATGCTGTCGAGATAAAAGAGCGCATAAGTCATGTTTGTATAGGGAGTCAGCCATAAAGCGCCCAGGCCGAAGGTGGGTATCGTCAGGAGGAACAGGGGAAGAAAACTTGCCTGGATATAGAAGAGCTGAAGTTTTCTGCCCTGCATCAGTTTCACGCTCTGCCTTAAAGTATCGATCAGCCCCAGGTCAGGATAGTCCAGCATGATATAGTAGGACTGGGACAGGGCGAGGGAGACGGGGATGTAGACTGCCAGCAATCCAAGCTGAAGGAGGATCAGAAACGTAAGAGTCTTTACAGGGATGCTATTGGTCTGCCGGAACAGATATACCAGGGCGTCCACAGGCGCCAGACATAGAGTGGAGAGAAGCGTCAGGATAAAGGAAAGCCCATAGGATTTCCTGAAATTTTCCACAAATCCATGAAAGAGGTTGAAGGAATTATAAAATTGTCCGCAGGCAATGTTCAGGAAAAAGAGACACAAGCCGATCTTTAGGATATTGCACAGCGCTGTGATTAGAAACACCACAAAATAAGAGAGGATCACGAGCCAGATTCCTGTCTCTTCCAGCCGCAGAAGTCTCTTTAACGTAGTAGAAATCTGAATGGCAAGCGTGGAAGAGAAGTTGGAAAGGAGAAGGGTGATCATGTTGTAAAAGATCAAGGCCATGACGGTGACATAATACTTGCCCTCCATCATGGTCTTCGCGTTGTTCTTCAAATTTGCACTTTTTACAGAAATATTCACTTTGCAGGTTCTCCGTCATTTATTAAAATACAAATGTTATTTTTGCAAGGAAAAGATTCATACTGCATAGTCCAGGTTCTTTCCGACATACTTTGCCCGGTCTGCGGATTTCAGCTCTTTCTGATAAGGATTTTCTTCGTTATAATATTTGATCTGCGTCCGGGTTTCTCCCCCTGCCACATAGGTGCGCCCGCATTCCGGGCAGATCGCCGTCTTAATGGAAACGGAGGCATTTAAGACCTTGCCGTTATTTTTGGCGGCCTTGTCGTAGGCGTTCGCCACATGTTCCTGCTCGTGGGCCCGCACTGCGGTCCCGGCAGCGGTGGGAGAGATATGGGCCGCGCTCTTAAAGGATACCATTTCATCAGAACCATCTTGATATTTGCGGTTCTTACAGGTCTGACATTCCTCGCCGTTGGCCTTTACATATTCTCCGCGCATGTTCTTGCCGTTCGGGGAGACATATTCCGCTCCCGCTCCGGATGCAGCAGCGGATGCGCCGAAACGGTTATAACCGCCATAACTGCCATAATTGCCATTGATACCGTTTAACATTCGAACCGCTCCTTTCTTTTCAATTCTGACCGTGGACACAACTCTGCATATCCGCTATTGATTCCTGATCAGTTCTGTTCCCGCCCGTCAAAATCAATAGCCTGAAGGGTTCCAGTTCCCCATCAGTTCGTCCAGGCTCATTCCATAATATGTCTCATAAAAAGTATTCAGTTCCTGATAAGCCTCCGGATCCGTCATTACGGGGATGATTACGTAAATGACTGTAAATATCGTGAGAATCAGTCCAAGGATCATGCCGATGGCAGCAAAGATTATGCCCGTCAGGCTCATCGGGGGAAGGGGGTTTTTGCGTCTGTGGGAGAGCACGGCGAAAAGAATGCTCAGCCCGCCTGCCGCCAGGGGCAGTATGCCGGTGCAGCAGGTGACCAGGGAAAGGATTCCAAAGACCAGGGATGCGATGGAAAAGGCTTTTATACTGTTTTGACTGACCGAATTCTGTTCCATGGATAGCCTCCTTCATTCTTACTGTATCACAAAAACCGGGAGAACGCAAATACTTCATTGCGGTTATTTCGTAACAGCTCAGCTCGGGTCAATCGCAAAGCTGTGCTTTCCGCTGCCCTGCGAATGTTCCTGTTCCTAAAACAGCAGCCCCCTCCAGCCGCCTGCGGTGCGGAAAATAATAAAAAAGCGCTGTTCAAGCGCTCTCGTCAGACAATGTAAAACCACTGTTTCTATCAGATTTCGTAAAATCCTTCATTTTGCGAAAAGACACAGCCGCGTCCTTTACAACGCGAAACCATCTCTGTCACATTACCCATTACAACACAAGCAGGCAAATTTGTCAAGTACAATGCTCTGGAAAATTTACGTAGGAAATTTAGAAGAACAGATCCGCTGCAAACCTTTTTGATCGTATTAAAAACAAACAAAGCAAGAACGTAAAATAGTATTATATATATAAAACTTAACAACGTCATATATTCTGAGCTATGAAGGAGGAAAACATGAACAGATTTAACATCTATCTAAGAAAAGACGGCAGATTGGAAGGCAGAGTTCCCCTGGAGAAGGCCCCTTGCGGAAAGCGCAGATACCGGGCTTTTTTCAGTCACTCCCAGGAGGAACTGATAGAAAAGATAACGGCGTTCCGCAAGGAGCATGCCGGAAAGCAGGGAAAGAGAGCGGTCTCTATCACATTCGAGGAGACCTTCCGGGAGTGGTTTGAGACCATCTCCCCCAGGGTGAAGGAATCCACCGCTGCAAACTACTGGATGAAGAGTCGGAAACACCTTCTTCCGTATTTCGGCGGGATGCATATCTGCGGGATTACCCCCGGAGACATTTACGCTTTTATGGATCAGAAAAAGACCGCCGGGCTGTCCGACCGCTATATTACCGACAACCTGACCCTGTTAAGGACCGTCTTCCGGTATGCCCAAAAACAGTATCAGATACCGGATCCCATGGATGAAGTAATCTTTCACCGGCCTAAAAGAAAAGAGACCGTCCTGTTAGATGAACCCCAGCAGGACCTCCTTTCCGCATATCTTCAGGAACACCTGGATCGGACCAGCCTGGGGATCGCTCTCTGCCGGACTACGGGACTTCGGATTGGGGAGCTTTGCGCCCTGCGCTGGGAGGATGTCGACTTAAAAAAACGGGAAATGACCGTCAGACATACCCTCCAGAGGATTCAGATCCGCGATGGCAGCGGCAGTCAGAAGACGCGACTGGTCCTGGGAGAGCCAAAGACGGATACTTCCAAAAGGGTCATCCCCCTGCCCGAGACGATGATTCCTCGGCTGCGACAATTCCTAGGCGAAGGAAAGACTTTTCTGCTTACGGGGACGGAAAGGCCGGCGGAACCCCGGGTCATGCAGTACCGCTTTGCCGGGATCTTGAAAAAGACGGGGCTCCCCGCCGTTCATTTTCACGCCCTGCGTCATATGTTCGCAACCAACTGCATCCGCCTGGGTATCGACATGAAGTCCCTTTCGGAGCTTCTGGGCCACAGCCGGATCGAGACTACCATGAACCTCTACGTTCACAGCTCCCTGGAGCAGAAAAGGGCGTTTGTGGACCGCCTGACTGCTTGAGAGCAGGCTATCCGGGCTCCGAAACTTCAAATTGCAGGACAATCAAAATGCAAGACGTCTCCTGTCTCAGGTTTTCGCAAAATGAAGGATTCTGTGAAAAAGGAGGCGGAGCGGATGGACATTCGGCTGTTTGAACATAACATGCAGGCATACGAATCCGCAGTCTCCCTGCTTTCGGAGCAGGGCAGGGCCGCAGTAATCCACCCCACCGGCACCGGAAAATCCTTTATCGGTTTTAAACTCTGCCAGGACAACCTTGGGAAGCGGATTCTCTGGCTTTCTCCATCGGAGCGGATCTTTCAGACCCAGTTAGAGAACCTGGCCGCAGTCACAGAGGGCTGGCAGCCGGAGAATGTGACCTTCCTGACTTACGCAAAGCTGACTCAGTCGGCTCCCCAATTTTTGACGGACCTTCGCCCGGACTACATCATCTTAGATGAGTTCCACCGCTGCGGCGCAAGGGCCTGGGGAGAAGGCGTGAGAAAACTCTTAGAGCAGTATCCGTCCGTCCCCGTCCTGGGACTTACCGCAACGGCGGTGCGCTACCTGGACGACCAGCGGGACATGGCGGAGGAACTGTTCGGAAACTGCGTGGCCTCGGAGATGACCCTGGGAGAAGCTATCGTCCGGGGCATCATCAAACCGCCGAAATACATTCTTTGCGCCTACTCCTATCAGGCAAAGCTGGAGCGGTACGAGCGCCGGATCGGGAACCTGAAGCGCAGGAAAGCCCGGGAGGACGCAGAGCGCTGCCTGGAAAAACTTCGCAGGAGGCTGGGTGACGCCGAGGGGATCGGAAGGATCTTTGAAAAATATCTTTCTGAGAAACCCGGGAAATACCTTGTCTTCTGCAGCAGCTACGAGCACTTATTGCAGATGCGGGAGTGCTGCAGGGAATGGCTGAAAGGGATCGACGACGCGCCCCATCTCTATACTTATTATACTCCGGATCCGGAGACAGGGGAACAATTTCAAAAATTTAAAAAGGACTGTGACGAGGGACATATAAGGCTCTTGTTCTGCATCGACGCATTGAACGAAGGCGTCCATGTGGAGGATGTCTCCGGCGTGATCCTGCTGCGTCCCACGACCTCGCCCATCGTTTATAAACAGCAGATCGGCCGGGCCCTTACCGCTTCAGACAACGGCGTGTCCCTGATCTTTGACATTGTTGACAACGTGGAAGGGCTGTACAGCGTGGGCGCCCTGCAGGAAGAGATCCGTCAGGCCAGGGAATACTTCGACGTTACCGGTCGGGGAGACCAGGAGCTTTTCGAGACCTTTGAAGTGATCGACGAGGCGGCGGACTGCAGGAGGCTTTTCGAACAGTTAGAAGAAACGCTAAGCGTCTCCTGGGAAGATATGTATGAACTTGCAAAGAAGTATCATAAAGAAAATCATACCATTGATGTCTCGGTGGAATACCAGACAGAGGATGGGTATCCCCTTGGCAGATGGCTGGAGACCCAGAGGAGAGTTTATCGGGGCAGCGCAGCAGGCAGGCTGGATGCGGAACGGAAGCGAAAACTGGACGATTTGGGAATGCGGTGGGAGACCAGAGCAGCTGAAAATTTTGAAAGGATGTACGTCGCCGCAAAAAGATATCAGGAACTTCATGGAAACTTAAATGTTCCGGTGGCTTACATAGATGAAGAGGGTATTCATTTAGGGGAGTGGATCCAATCCCTGCGCCGGAGCTACCGTCAGGGAAGAAAACTTTGGCTGACAGAAGAACAGACTGCAATGCTGGAGAAAATTGGTCTGGATCTTACCCGCTCCAGAGAAAAGATCTGGCGGCAGAATTATGAAATGCTGAGGACATTCCGGTCGGAACATCCCGGCATTCCGGTCCCGGGAACCCTGAAAAATCTTTCCGGGAAGTCTCTTCGGGACTGGCAGAACGCACAGATTACCGCCTACCGGAAAGGAAAACTCTCCGCGGAAAAGATCCGGCTCCTGCAGGAAATAGGCGTCCGCCTGGATCCTTCCGACAAATGGCTGGAAGCCTTTCAATGTGCGGAGGACTTCTATAAAAAGAATGGGTACCTGAACTTTCCAAAGGATTTTACTTATCAGGGGATCTGGATGAAAAACTGGGTGGAAGAACAGGCAGAAGCCTACCACGGGAAATCCCGGAAATGTCTCACAGATCAACAGAGGCATCTCTTGGAGGAAATCGGGATCCAGTACCATTCCTCCCTCCGGGAAAAACGCTGGCAGGAGAACTACCGGGCATTGGCCGCATACCTTGCGCAGCAAGGACAGGATGAAAGTCCTGGACGTGTAGGCAGCCGGGAACAGCCTCGTCTTTCCATCCCGGCGGATTTAAAGTCGCCAAACGGCACCTCCCTCAGAGGGTTTCTTCAGACCCAGCGAGCAAAGCTGAAAGCCGGGGAACTGCCTGAGGATAAGCAGATCTTATTAGAAAAACTCGGCATTGTCTGGGAGACGGAGAAACCGGATCCCTTTGCCATCGGTCTTCTGCACGCAGAAGCATACGCGGCGGAGAAGGGAGATCTCCTTGTCCCCCGGAATTATATCTGCCATGACGGCTATTCTCTGGGAGAGTGGATCCGTGTCCTGCGGACCCGTTACCAGGCGGGAGCCCTTCCCCAGGACCGAATCGAAAAGCTGGAGGCGGCAGGCATGGTCTGGCGCGTCAGCGAAGAGCGGTTCCTGAACGCCTTGGAGGACTGCCGGATCTACTACGCAGTCCACGGCGATCTTCATGTACCGGAGGACTACGTCGGAAAGAGCGGCGTAAAACTCAGCTACTGGCTCTCAGACCGGCGAAGGGACTACCGGAAGGGAAGACTCAGCCAGGAGAAGGCAGAACTTTTGAAACCCTACTTACAAATTTAACAGGAACCGGATTGTCGCCTTGCCGCATCCGGGAACTGTTACTGTCAGATGGAGTATTTCGGATCCGGTTGAGAGACAGCGGAGTGGCGAAGCCTGCTTTAAATCAGGTGAAATCAGATGTCAAGCACTTTTCGCAGCAAGGTTGTAAGGACCTGCATTTCCTGTGTCCAATGCCTGATCAACCCCGGTGTCATTTCACAGTGCATAGGAAACTGACGATAATGTACTTCATGCCTGTTGAAATTCTTGCTGATAGAAAAGTTGTGAAACGAGGAAAACATATGTGGTACGTCATACAGGTATTTACAGGCACAGAAGAAAAGACCGCGGAAAGCTGCCGCAGCGTGATCGGCATCCAGGATAAAGACGCAGACGGCGCTCTTCAAAACCCAGACGCCGTCCTCCAGAAATGCTTCATCCCTTACGTGATCCGCAAGCGCCGCTACTGCGGCGAGTGGCACGAAGAAAAGAAAATTTTGTTTCCCGGCTATGTTTTTTTAGTCAGCGACAACCCCGGGGAACTTTTTTTGCGCCTGAAAAAGGTCCCCGGCCTGACAAAACTCCTGGGAACAGGAGACGAGATTGTTCCCCTCTCCGCGGAGGAAGAAGAACTGCTGAAGAAACTGGGCGGGGAGGGCCAGGTGGTGGAAGGCTCCATCGGCATCCTGGAACAGGATAAGATCATTATCACGGAAGGTCCCCTCCAGGGAATGGAAGGGTACATCAGGAAGATTGACAGACATAAGAGAACGGCCTGGCTGGAAGTGGAGCTGATGGGAAGAAAGATCGAGACCCAGGTAGGGCTGGAGATAGTAGAGAAAAGAGTTACTTGAAGAGAGATGAAAAGAAAAGCTGGAATAAAAGGCTGGAAGGAAGAGCCAGGCAGCAACTTGACTGAGTCCCCTATAGAAACTGCATATGGAGAAACAAAACAGGTTCCTCCCTCTTACAACACAGATGAGAGATGGGTTCAGGAATACATGGAACAGTTTGGAGAAGAACCTAGTTTCTTTTAATTCAATCAAGAAATTCAAAGAAAACGAAAGGCCTTCCCTGGATTGGTATGGAAAGGCCATGCAGAGGCTGGGCAATGTATAAAAAATGCATGAAAAGGGTCATAGATTTAATCCTTTCATTGATCGGGGTGATCGTTCTCGCGATACCGATGCTGATCGTTTCCCTGATTATCTTTATAGACGATCCAGGGCCAGTGATATTCAAGCAGAAGCGAATTGGTATCCGGCGGACATTTTTCAACTGCTATAAGTTCAGGAGCATGAAGATGTCCACGCCCCACGACGTTCCGACGCACATGCTTGAAAATCCCGAGCAGTACATAACGCGGTGGGGAAAGTTTATGCGGAAGATGAGCATAGACGAGCTGCCCCAGATATTCAACATAGTCAAAGGCGATATGGCGATCATAGGTCCTCGTCCTGCGCTCTGGAACCAGGACGATCTGGCTGACGAGCGCGATAAATATGGTGCGAATGATGTGAGACCGGGGCTTACAGGCTGGGCACAGATCAATGGCAGGGACGAGCTTAAAATACCTGTGAAGGCAAAACTTGACGGCGATTATGTCAGAGTGCTGAACGAAGGAAAATGCAAAGGCTTTGCGATGGATCTGAAATGCTTCTTCGGGACTTTTCTTTCTGTTCTGAGGCATGATGGAGTGGTTGAGGGCGGAACGGGAAGCATGAAGGCGGAAGAACCGACGAAAGAGATAGCAGCGAAATGAAACGGATATTGATTACCGGCGCAAACAGCTACATAGGCACGTCGTTTGAAAAGTATATAAACGAGAATTATCCCGGACAGTATGAGATAGATACCGTTGACATGATCGACGGCAGTTGGAGAGAAAAGAGCTTTTCTGGATATGACAGTGTGTTTCATGTAGCGGGGATTGCCCACTCCGACAGCGGCAAGATCAGCGCGGAAAAGGAAAAGCTGTACTATGCGGTCAACACCGACCTGACAGTAGAGACGGCGAAAAAGGCAAAAGAGGACGGCGCGGGACAGTTTATCTTCATGAGCAGCGCGATCGTTTACGGAGACAGCGCGCCAATTGGCAGGGACAAGCTGATCACAAAAGATACCCCAGTTTCCCCTGCAAACTGTTATGGAGACAGCAAAGTCAAAGCGGAGGACGGGATTCGTCCGCTGAATGATGAAAAGTTTAAGGTCGTGATCCTGCGACCGCCAATGATCTACGGAAAAGGCAGCAAAGGCAACTATCCGCTGCTGTCCAAAATCGCACGGAGCACGCCGATTTTCCCGTATGTGAAAAACGAGCGGTCGATGCTGTATATTGAAAATCTTTGCGAATTTGTGCGACTGACGATCGAGAATGGCGAGGCTGGCACATTTTGGCCGCAGAACGCGGAGTACGGCAACACGAGCGAGCTTGTGAAGATGATCGCCGAGGCGCATGGGAAACGGGTGCGACTGGTAAAGGGATTCGGCTGGGCGCTGAAACTGCTGAGCCATATGACGCCGGTCGTCAATAAGGCGTTCGGAAGTTTGAGGTATGATATGAGGATGAGCAGGTATGAAGGATTTAATACTGTTACTTTGACCATCTCCATAAGAAAAACGGAGTCAACGTCATGATGAAGCAAAAACACATTTTAATCATCTCACAGTATTTTTATCCCGAGCAATTCCGAATAAATGATATAGCTGTTGAATGGTTCAGGCGTGGGTATAAAGTGACTGTATTGACGGGAATACCGAATTACCCGCAGGGAAAGTTCTTTGAAGGTTACGGTTGGAGGAAGAAACGCCGTGAGAACTGGAGCGGAGTAGATATTATCCGCTTGCCTATTATGCCAAGAGGACGCTCGTCGGTTGGACTCATCTTTAATTATTTATCATTTGTTGTCTCTGGATATTTTTGGAAAGCTTTTACAAAGCTAAGACCGGATACGATCTTTACCTATGAGGTCTCGCCGATGACTCAAGCGCTTATTGGTGTTTGGTTTTCCAAGAAAAGAAAAATACCGAATATTTTATATATTACAGATTTGTGGCCGCAAAATGTTGAGGTCATAACAGGCATACACAGCAAGTTCGTTATCGGTCCTATCGGCAAGATGGTAAATTACATCTACAAACATTGCGACAGGATTTTTATCTCATCGAAAAGCTTTAAAAAAGATATTGATAGCCGTATCGAATGCAGTGAAGAAGCAAATGAAAAAATCATTTATTGGCCGCAGTATGCGGAAGATTTTTACAAACCTGTGACTGCTGCCGAACTAAAGGAAATTCCCAGGGACGGAAAATTCAATATTGTATTTGCGGGCAATTTGGGTTATGCGCAGGGACTCGGAATTCTGGTAGATGTTGCCGAGCGGCTTCGCGAAAAAAAATTGTCAGTTCGTTTCAATATGATAGGTGACGGCCGTTTCAAACAAGTTCTTATAGATAAAATCGAAACATCTGGAACAGGGCAATATTTTAACTTCATTGACAGAAAGCCGGCAGAGAAAATCCCGGAATACTTTTTCTTTGCCGATGCGCTTCTGATTTGCTTGTCCAAAAGCGATGTGTTTTCTATGACCGTACCGGCGAAAACACAATCGTGCATGGCATGCGGGAAACCGATCCTCGTTTCTGCAGACGGTGAGGTTCAGGAGATTATCAGGGATTCCGGATCCGGCTTGGTCAGCGATGCCGAAGATGCGGAAGGATTGACTGAAAACATTATAGACATGATGAATATGACTCCGGTCGAAAGAGCAAAAATGGGTCAAAACGCCCTTGGATATTCACATAAAAACTTTGATAAAAACATGTTGCTTGATCGAGCCGAAGAGTTATTGTTCGAAACACGCTTACAAAGCAGTTAAAAAATAGTTAGGCAGGAATGATAATAAGATGTCACACTTTTCCAATTCCACTCTCATGATCACCGGCGGTACGGGTAGCTTCGGCAATACCGTCTTAAAGCACTTCCTCCCCACCGACATCGTCGAAATACGCATCTTCTCCCGCGACGAAAAGAAGCAGGACGATATGCGCCACGAACTGCAGATGAAATATCCGGAACACGCAGGCAAGGTCAAATTCTACATCGGTGATGTGCGCAATATCGAGACGGTCCGCGACGCAGTGCATGGTGTTGACTACATATTTCACGCTGCCGCGCTGAAACAGGTGCCGTCATGCGAGTTTTTCCCGATGGAAGCTGTGCGCACTAATATCATCGGGACCGACAATGTTTTACATGCGGCTATCGAAGCGGGCGTGAAGCGCGTCGTTTGCCTGTCCACCGATAAAGCGGCGTACCCCATCAACGCCATGGGCATCTCAAAGGCGATGATGGAACACGTGATTTACGCCAATGCCAGAGTTGCGGCTGAGCGCGGTGGAACGGTCATTTGCTGCACCCGTTACGGTAATGTCATGTGCAGCCGCGGCAGTGTGATTCCGCTGTTTATCGACCAAATCAAGGCGGGAAATCCCATCACCATCACCGACCCGAATATGACGCGGTTTCTCATGAATCTCGACGAAGCGGTCGATCTGGTGAAATTTGCGTTTGAACACGCACATCCCGGCGACCTGTTCATTCAGAAAGCCGACGCATCCACCATCGGCGACCTCGCGAAAGCGGTGCAGAAGTTGTTCGGCGATACGGGGATCAAGATCATCGGTACACGTCACGGAGAAAAGCTGTACGAAACCCTCATGACCTGCGAGGAACGGCTGCGGTCGGAGGATATGGGACAGTATTTCCGCGTGGCGGCGGACAGCAGAGACATGAATTATGACAAATTCTTTGTTCAGGGTGAAGTACACACAATGGCGGACGAAGCTTATACAAGCCATAACACAAGACAGCTTGACATCGACGGTATTGTTGAAAAGCTCTTGACAACGGATTATGTCAAAGAATGTCTTAGTATGGACGGGAGGCGGAGTCATGCGTAAAAAGGTTTTGGTCATGGGTTCCGCTGGAATGGCTGGACATCAGATTACACTGTATTTGATGGAGCGCGGACATGACGTGAAGGGGTTTTCTCTTACGCCAAATCCGCTTGTCCCTGGATTCGTGGGAGACGCGACCGACCTTGCGGTGGTGAAAAATATTATTACGGATGGTGAATACGATTATATAATCAACTGCATCGGCCTGCTCAATCAGTTTGCGGAATGCGACCATGCTAACGCGGTTATGCTGAATTCTTTTCTTCCCCATTATCTTGCGAAGATCACCGAAAATATGCCTACGCGGATCATTCACATGAGTACCGACTGCGTCTTTTCGGGAAAACGCGGCGCATACAAAACAGACGATCTCCGGGACGGCGAGACGTTTTATGACAGAACAAAAGCTCTTGGGGAACTGGAGGATGACAAAAACACGACGTTGCGCAATTCTATCGTCGGTCCTGACGTCAATGAAAACGGAATCGGACTTTTCAATTGGTTCATGAAACAGCGCGGCAAGATCAACGGTTTCACTGGAGCTGTTTGGACCGGGCAAACCACGCTCCAACTGGCGAAAACGATGGAGTATGTGATGAAACACCAAATCACCGGTTTGTATAACGCGGTGCCGCGGGAAAGTATCACGAAATATGAACTTTTGAAATTGTTCAATCATTATCTCAGAAATGACGAACTCATCATCAATCCTATTGACGGTGTATCACTCAATAAATCCCTTGTTGCTTCACCGATCGATGGGAAATATATCGTACCTGATTATGAAACGATGGTTGCGGATATGGCAGAGTGGATATATTCGCATAAAGAAATGTATCCTCATTATGGATTGTAAAGGGTAAAATATGAGCAAGCTGAAACTTATGACGATCGTCGGCACACGCCCGGAAATCATCAAAATGTCGGCGATCATCAAAAAGTGCGATAAAAATTTCGATCACATACTCGTACATACGGGACAGAATTACGATTATGAACTGAACAAGGTCTTTTTCGACGATCTGGGGCTTCGTGAGCCGGATGCTTACCTCAATGTGGTTGGGGCAAATCTCGGTCAGACGATGGGAAATGTAATCTCCAAGTCGTATGAATTGATGGCGGAAGTCAAGCCTGACGCTGTGATCGTTCTCGGCGATACGAATTCCTGCCTGTGCGTGATCTCGGCGAAAAGACTGAAAATTCCGATTTTCCACATGGAAGCCGGGAACCGCTGCAAAGACGAAAATCTTCCGGAAGAGGTTATCAGGCGCATTGTCGATGTGACGAGCGACGTTAATCTTTGCTATTCGGAACACGCAAGACGGTATATACTCGATACGGGCGTCAAGCCGGAGTATACCTACGTTGTCGGTTCGCCGATGGCGGAAGTACTTGGCGAGTATGAAGATAAGATCGACAACAGCGATATACTCGAAAAACTGGGGCTTGAAAGGGGCAAATATATTCTTTTGTCCGCGCACCGCGAAGAAAACATCGATATTGATGAAAACTTTTTCAGCCTGATGAACGCGGTAAATGCAATGGCTGAGCAATATGATTTGCCGATCTTGTATAGCTGCCACCCGCGTTCAAAAAAGTATATCGAAGCCCGCGGATTTAAGTTTGACCGTCGTGTCACGCAGCATAAACCCCTCGGATTCTTTGATTATAACAAGCTTCAAAAAAATGCGTTCTGTGTTGTATCTGACAGCGGAACTCTGCCAGAGGAAAGCGCATATTTTAAATTTCCCGCGGTGTCTATCCGAACCTCAACAGAACGACCGGAGGCTTTGGAGAAAGGAGTGTTTATTATAGGCTCCCTAACCGGCGACAGAGTGTTGCAAGCTGTAGACCTTGCAGAAAATATGAATAGAAATGGTGATTTTGGTATTGATGTTCCGGCGTATACGGATGTTAATGTAAGTGCTAAGGTTGTTAAGATAATTCAGAGCTATACCGGAATTGTTGATAGAATGGTGTGGAGAAAGTAAATGTCAAAAAGCTTATTCCTAAACCCATTTTACTACCCCGGCTTTCGTTCCGGTGGACCGCAGCGGACAGTGATGAATATCGCTGTGTTTTTGAATGTCATGATCCCATTATAAAAATGTTCTGTATTTATTGATATTTACTTTTATAATTATAATAATTTTTGCCGGATTAATAAAATAAATGGAGGATTAAAATGTTTACATTTGCAATAGATCTATTATGGGTAAGATATGGAAAAATTGGTGGGGGTGTGGCAGTTATTTTAAATCTTTTGGACGGATTTATGTCACTCACTGATGACTTCAAGTCATATCTTGTTATTACTAAAGATAATCAAAGATTGTTTAAAAAATATACGAAAGATAAAAGATTTGAACTGATAGTTGTTGATATCAATTCTGATAATCGCAAGAGTACAGTTATTGCTCAAAATTTAAAATTAGCAAAAATCCTAAGTGATAATAATATAAAAATATGCTTAGAGCCAGATAATTATATGCCTCTTATTTCTAGGGGAAATGTTAAATATGTGACCATTATTCATGATTTACAAGCATTACATTTTCCAGATTATTTTAGTAAAGCGAAAATGTTATGGCAAAAAATAAATTGGATTAACGTTTTTAATCATTCTAAAAGAATAGTGGCAATATCGGAATTCACAAAAAAGGATATTTTACATTACTTTAAAGTATCAGAAGAAAAGATTGATATCATATTCGATCCTGTTGTAATCGACACAAATGACATGACAGATGAAGATGATGCGTTGAAAAAGTATAATCTCAGTGAAAAGAATTTTTACTATACAGTATCATCAATGGAAAAAAACAAAAATCTTGTTACTCTTTTGGATATGATGTCAATATTGAAAGAAAGAGGATATCCAGAAAAAAAGCTTGTGATTTCAGGTGTTGGAAAAGGCAAAAGTATAAATGACTTTAGTAGACTTGTCGAAGAAAAGGGCATAACAAACAATGTAATATTAACCGGGTTTGTTGATAATGCTACACGTAATGCATTGTATAAAGCTTGCGAAGTTTTTCTGTTTCCAAGTATATTTGAAGGATTTGGGATGCCGCCTATTGAAGCCAGATATTTTGGAGCAAAGGTTATCACAACTCGTGAGTCTAGTATCCCGGAGGTTACTCAAAACGCTGTACTGTATGTTAATGATCCCCTTGATGCCAAGGAATGGGCAGAAAGAGTTCTAAAAACAGCAGAAAAAGATGATGGGATAATAGATTTAAATAAGTATAATATCTCGGTTATTGCAAAGCAATACTTAGAAGTGATCAAAAAAGTGAATGCAAATTAAAAAATGATGTCTTTGTATTATACTTTAAATTCGTGATTTTTTGGATTATTGCTATGATGAATTAAGAAAATTTCTATTCAGCTTAGCAAATACTAAAATTAAGTGCAGAATTATATTAATCAAAAAGTTTTCTAGAAAGTAATAAGGCTTTATATTGAAAGATGTAAATATGAATATAATTTTACTTTTAGGAGGAAGCGGAAAACGACCGTGGCCACTTTCTAATGAAATCAGGAGCAAGTAATTTATTAAGCTGTTCAGAAATGGTAACGAATACGAGTCTATGATTCAACGCGTATCCAGGCAAATAACTACAGTTGATTCTAATTCCCGAGTAATTATTGTTGCAGGAAAATCTCAAATAAGCGCAATAAAAAACCAATTTGGAGATAGTATAACAATTTGTTCAGAGCCTTTACGTCGCAATACATTCCCTGCCATTGCTTTAGCAGTAGCTTATCTGCATGATGAGCTTAAAGCAGATGATGAAGAAGCAGTAGTGGTATGTTTTGTCAATCCGGATGTTGATAATACATATTACGAAGCTGTTAAAATGCTATATAATTTAGCAGAAAAAGATAACGCAAACATCACGTTAATGGGCATTGAACCCGAATATCCAAGTGAAAAATACGGATATATTCTGGCTCTTCTAAAAAAGTTGGTGACGGACTATGAAAAAAACGTGTAAATATAAGGAAAACTGGAGGATTGATATCGAT
>CANQCF010000046.1 GCA_947589505.1 uncultured Acetatifactor sp.
CCTGAAAAATATGTTTTAACCAAAACAAATTATTTTTTAAGGTTTTTGTCTTCAAACATTTCTCCTCTGCCTTCATTTAATAATAAATAATCCCATTTTTTCCTAACAAACGCCACATTCGAAAACAGCCGCCCACTCGTTAGATATTGCTCCTAATCATAACGTCAGCATCACTGAGTTCATTCCCGTGCAGATATCTTCCTTTGCGCGCTGCCATGGCGATTCAACATATCAAAAATAATGTACCACATTTCCTTATTGTCGGCAAGATTGTTCTGGATTCTTGATTATCCGATCAATCGATAGAAGCTGCAGCAATCACATGTGGATTGATCACAAAGATGCCTTTCTTTAGAAACTAAAGGGAAAAATTTATAAGAATTTATATGAAAATATAATTTTAAATTGCGCTTTCTGTCGAATTATGGTAGCATTTTTATGGGACTACCAGGATGGTAGGCGGTTAGCCCTCTTCGGAGGGACTGTGACTCTCCGATTACATAGAAACCGGAAACGGAATCTGGGAAAGGAGGGCTGATGCGAATGTTGACGATTGAAGGATTGATTTCAGTGCTTGGTTTGTGCCTGACCTGTTTCGGTCTCGGATACGCCATCGGCAGCAAAGATAATGATAAGACACAGAAATAGCCGCCCCTGTCTCGCAAACTAAGGCGGCTATTTCATTAGCCTAATTATTTCGGGCTAACCGTCTATCGGCAGCTCCCGTGGGACATCTGTTAGCGCAGATGTCCTTCTCTATGTTCAATATAACACTATTTTCAAGATACTGCAAGCATTTTTCAACATTTACGGGTGCTTGCTCAATACACATCTTCAATTGTCATTGTTTTTGCAATACCAAATATTCCTGCTCAATAAAGAATATTGTCAACCGGTTTTGGGTTACCTTTATTTCAAATTCTACACTATCTTCTCCTTGTATCACATGGATTGTATTCATGTGAACAAACTCATAATAGGCACTACCGCTGGAAATGCCTGCTTCCGGCATATCTTGATTCACGATAAGAGTTCCATTGTCATGAAATGTAAGCACTTCCTCCATATTACCCTGCAGCCATGTACCGATAATATTTTTTTCATTCTGAATACGCTTTATTTTTATTGCACACAGAACAACAAAGGCAATCATAAGCACAGATAAAATTACAATCATAAAAAATTTCAATTTACCCTTAACACCACTCTTTTTATTCATTCCTTGTCACCTCATTTTTCATTGTACAAAATTTAGATACTTCCCATTTTCAGCTCTTTAACGATTTCAACTTTTTCTACGCTGCGCAGTGAAAACAACATTGCCATTACCACTATAAAAATAACCATTATGACGGCGATTCCGTATGCGCCCAAATTGATATAAAACATAAACGGTGTCATTCCTTTTGAGATCAATGAATACATAATATAATGGATGATCAAACTTATTGGTATTGCAAATAGGAGCGACTTTACACCATACAATGCAGATTCTAAAAGCAGCATTCTCTTCAGACCAACAGCGGTCATGCCAACAGAACGCAGTACCGCGAACTCATTTCTACGCACATTGATCGTATTTGCAATCGTATTACAGACATTCAATCCAATGATCATTGTCATTAAGACTGTAAAAATGCAGACCATCATTTTGAGAAGCGTAAATATCTGCCGGGAATTTTCAGTTGCTTTTGCCACATCAAACACTTGAAAAAATCCCATGTCCGCCAAACATTCCGTGACTTGTTCATGCTGTGATGTGTCAATGGCAAGTTCAATATAGGTATCACCATTCAGCAGCCAATCAAAATAGGACAGTGGAACAATCAGGACTGCCCTGTCCCGAACAAATTGTGACTGAATATCAGCGTTATTGCCATTGACAACATCCTGAACGATAACCGTTTTACTGTTATCACTGTATTCCAGTTCTATCTCGGATTCTCCTTCAAGTAAAAACGGAGAACCAATAACAACACGGTTGGGGGAAGCACCGTAATTTCCGGTTGCGCTGTTGATCAGTATTCCATGATTTGATTCCGCATCATACGCCGCATAATCTATGTTGTTATCTTCGCAGAGAGCGCATAAATGTTCTTCATCCATACCCACAACATATAATTCTGCGAAATTACCATTTATAAAATATCCAGCCATATCAGAATTGATGGATCCTTCCTCAAATGCAGCTGTCATATATCGGGATATTCGATATGATATATCTGCCGATAAGCCCTCATCAGAAATTGCTTTTACGGCCGCCTGCAGATCTTTATAGGGAATCGCAGCTTCGACATCCGTATAGCTTGAGCCATCTTCTTTCATGTCCATTGATGTTTGGAAAAGCATAAAATCTGATAAACTATATAAGGACAGCCCAAGAACAACTGCTAAAAAAATGGACATTGTTATAGCATGAAACCGTTTCGGATTGCGATAAATATTTTTGGAAGCCAATGCACCATATATTCCGAAAAACAGAGACATTACTTTTCCATGAGGAATCTTTTTCCGCTTTGCCTGATACACATTTGACTGCCTCAATGTGTCAATCACTGTAACTTTCGAAGCAATCCTTCCCGGAGCTTGACAGGCAAAGAACAGGGAACCAATACCAGAAATTGCCCCCAAGAGAAGAATGATCCAATGAATATGCGTGTTCAACTCAAGCGCCCCAAAAGTAAAAGCGGTTTCAAAAGAGATTCGTATCATTGCCAAAACAACTGAGGTTAAGACTATACCAAATAATAAGCCAAACGGAATCCCTATCATTCCAAGTATAAAGGCTTCCATGGTGACGCTGGCTTTTTTTCTGTCTGCTGGTAGCACCAATACTCGCAAGCATACCAAGCTGTTTTATGCGTTCCTGCAAAGAAATGGAAAGGACATTGCTGATCATTGCTGAACAGGCAGCCATCAGCAACAAAATAACTGCACCGACAACCGCAAGAACCTTTACAGCACCTTTGCCACCCGTAACGCCATGATACAAAAGTAATTCAGAATGGAATGCTGACACCTGCCCTCCAACTGCCTTTGCATTTTCCTCCGCCTCAGAGTATATAGACTTAGAAATATGACTGCATTTTACAAATGCTGATATAGCGCTTCCATCGCTGCCCATTCCACTATAAGCATTAAACTCACCGGCTACTTTAGATTCCTTCATTTCCGACACAATACCAACTATGGTATATGTCCTATCAGCTTTTAGATGAAAACTTTCCCGATCCCCAAGAAAATTTACCAAGCCATATAATTCTGTATTGATCTCATCCCACACCCGCATACCGAGAGAGAGCTGTATTGTATCGCCAACGGAAAATGCCAGTCCGTTATCATCTATAAAATCCTGTGTTAAGATTATTTCGTTTTCATTTAATGGGAATCGTCCCTCTAACAAATACTGTTCCAAAGAAAAGTTTTTGACAAATGCGTCGTTGATCTCTGCAACAGCAAGCAATGTTTTATTGGATGGTTCGCCGTAAAAACTGCTTCCGGCAAAACGAAACAACGATACATCTTCGACATTCTTATCCTGCATGAGTTTTTCTGCTTGCTGCTGTGATGTGATTTCAATACGATACGCATAATCACCGCCATATATCTTTTCTTTCTCCTGTAAAAACCTAAGCATTGACCAGCCGCCGCACAAAACGGCAGTCATCATACCTACCGAAAGAATCATGGTAAAAACAGTAAGAAGGGTACGCTTCCTATTTAGTTTCAGGGTTTTCAGTGTAAGTGCGAACATCATCTCCATCAGCGAATCACCTCATCCCTGATAAGCTCTCCGTCCTGGATTTCCAAAATTCTATCCGCCTGCAATGCAATCTCCCGGTCGTGAGTAATCAGAATAATTGTTTGCTTGTAGGTTCTATTGGACGCCTCCAAAAGCTGCATGATCTCTTGTGTGTTTTGCGAATCCAAGTTGCCGGTCGGTTCATCCGCTAAAAGAATGGCAGGAGCATTCATAAGCGCACGCCCAATAGCGACGCGCTGCTGCTGCCCTCCTGACAACTGGCTCGGCAAATGCTTTCTGCGCTTTGTCAGCCCCAATGCCTGCAGCAATCCTGTTAAACGCTTTTTGTTTATTTTTCGTCCATCCAATTTGACAGGCAAGGTAATATTTTCCTCTACATTTAAAACCGGAATCAGGTTATAGAATTGATAGATCAGCCCTACTTGTCGTCTGCGGAACACCGCAAGCTGATCTTCCGTCCGTTCATATACACTTTGTCCGTCTACAAACACTTCACCGGATGTCGGACGGTCAATACCGCCAAGAATATGCAGCAAAGTAGATTTGCCAGAACCCGATGCACCAATGATTGCAACAAATTCTCCCTTTTGTACAGAAAACGAAATATCCGTCAAGGCATTGACGGTAGTTTCGCCTGTATCGTATGTCTTGCAGACATTTTCAACTCTTAAAATTTCCATAGTTATATCCATTCCTTTCGCTTCACTCAGGCACAAAAAGTTATGAAAATGACTTCTCATTTTCAATCTTTAGTCCTCCGTGAGTAATTTCTATATCGATAAAGATCATAGCAGCTCAAAGTGACTCTGGTATTACTATTCCATTACAAAAATGTCACTTTACAAAAAAAGAGATCGCATTAAGCGATCCCTTTGTAAAAGCAAATTGTAAATTTTGCCCCCTGTGGTATTTGGTTTTCAACTGTAATTGTTCCATTCTGCTGCGTGATGATTGTTTTCGCTAAAGCTAAACCAATCCCAACACCGTTTTTACCGGAATTTTTTCCACGGTAAAATCGTTCAAATATATGAGGAATATCCTCTTTCGGAATCCCGCTTCCGTTATCCATGATACATAGTTTCACATACATTGCATTTTCTTCAGCACTGATTTTTATTTGCCCGCCGGGCGGTATGCTTTCAATACAGTTTTTTATAACATTCGACAATGCTTCAGCAAGCCACTTTATGTCCCCACATAATTGAATTTCTGACAGATCAGAAACATGCATTGTAATATTTTTGATATCCAACGTGACATCAAAGGCTGCTGTTGCCTGCTGTACTAATTCTTTCATAGAGAAAGGTTTATTCTCAAACTCTATTGTCCCGGCATCTAATCGCGACAATTTCAATAAGACGGCGATCAGCCATTCCATGCGTGACAACAAACTCAGCTGTTCTTGTAACAGGACGGAGCGTTGTTCTTCTTCCATGCTTTCTTGTGAAAGAGCAGCATTCAATATTTCAAGGGAAGTTAACGGCGTCTTTAATTGGTGAGAAATATCCGCTAAAGAATCTGCCAAATAATTTTTATCTTTTCGCAGCTGCTCTGACTGTTCTAAGAGTCGTAGTGTCATCTTTGAAATCTCATTCCCCAAAACAGCTAACTCACCCTCACCATAATCATCAAAACGAATACTTTCTTCACCATGCAACAGTCTGTCAATGTCTTGACTTAAAGAAGAAATTTTCTCATAGCGTCGATAGGTAAAAACCAATGAAATACAGCTGATAATGCAGCCGGTTAAAAAAGGAATCCAGCAAAACGCTTTGCAAAAGAAGAAGCCTAAAATACTGCTTATAATCGTAATGACGCCACACAGTTCTATTTGTGATCGCACTTCCTTATTTCGCAGAAAATCCATACTATTCACCCGCCTTATATCCAAGTCCACGAACCGTTAAAAGAATCTCCGGCTCCTGCGGATTCGTTTCTATTTTATCACGCAGTCTTTTGATATAGACAGTCAAGGTATTATCATTGATAAATTCACCTGTGGCATCCCAAATCATTTCGAGAAGTTTCTTCCTCGAAAATACGATCCCCGGATTCTGTAAAAACACCAACAGCAGACGGTATTCCAGTGCCGAAAGGAATATCTCTGTATTTCCTTTGCGAACAATCGCTTTTTGGACATCAATTGTAATATCTTTACAAACAATAGATTCGTTCTTTCCATTCGCTCTGCGCAGAACAGTACCGATCCTGGCCAATAATTCCCTCGGACGGAACGGTTTGCAAATATAATCATCAGCCCCCAATTCCAACCCGCTGACAACACTAAATTCATCATCATTGGCAGTTAAAAAAATAATCGGAATGTCTTTTTGGCTTTTAATAGCCGAACAAGTGCTGAATCCATTTCCGTCATTCAAAGAAATATCTAGAAGTACAATGTCATACTGCCCCTGCGCAATCTTTTCTAAAGCAGTTCGCTGACCATCTGCACCATCAATCAGATAACCTTCATTTTTCATAAATACAGTGAGAGATGAAACAATATCCTGATCATCTTCAACCAATAGTACTTTTCTCATACTTTTTATCATCCTTTTTGGGAGATCTCTAACACAAAACTCTAACACAAAAGTCAAAAAAATACTTGCCAAAGCAAAAATACCGTGCTATAATCTGTTCGTTGGCAACAAAATAGGGGAATAGTACAGCGGTAGTGCGGCGGTCTCCAAAACCGTTAACGGGAGTTCGATCCTCTCTTCCCCTGCTGAAACAGCCCGGAAGGCTTTCTCAAAAGCCGTTTCGGGCTGTTTTTATGCGCCTGGATACTGGATTTCTTATCTTTGCTGCAAATTTCTTTCGCAGCGTTCCCGGAAAAGCCTTTCGCAAGACCACGCCCAGTCTTGCACAAAGACGGGCATTACTCAGTCCGCGAAATAATCCAGAGCGTCCTGCACCGTGCCGACGCCGATCACTTTCATCTTTCCCTGACCGTCCCTCTCCGGGCGGCAGTCCGCCAGATTCCCCTTCGGCAGGATACAGAGTTCAAAGCCCAGCTTTTCCGCCTCCGCCACTCTTTTTCCCGCCTGACTCACCGCGCGCACCTCCCCGGAAAGCCCGACCTCTCCAAAGGCGATCAGCTTGTCCGGCAGAGCCCTGTTCCGGAAGCTGGATACGATGGCCAGCAGGATTGCCAGATCGATAGCCGGTTCCATCACCTTCAGTCCACCCGTGATATTGACATAGGCGTCACACCCCGAAAGCTGGACGCCGGAACGTTTCTCCAAAACCGCCATCAGAAGATTGACGCGGTTAAAGTCCGTGCCGGTGGTCTGCCGCCTGGGATTCCCGAAATTACTGTGGCACACCAGGGCCTGGATCTCGATCAGAAGGGGCCTTGTCCCCTCAAGGGAACAAGTCACCACGGATCCGCTGGCGTTTTCCGGCCTTCCGGACAACATATATTCAGAAGGATTTTTGACCTCCATAAGGCCCTGCTCCCGCATCTCAAAGACGCCGATCTCATTGGTAGAGCCGAACCGGTTTTTCACACCCCGCAGGATCCGGTACGATGCCTGTCTGTCTCCCTCAAAATAGAGCACTGTATCCACCATGTGTTCTAAAACCCTGGGGCCAGCCACGGTCCCCTCTTTGGTCACATGGCCCACGATAAACACCGAGACAAGCAGGCCCTTTGCCAGCTGCAGCAGCGTCGCGGTAGCCTCCCTGACCTGGGATACGCTCCCCGGCGCGGAACTGACGCTGTCGCTGTACATGGTCTGTATGGAGTCGATCACCACGATCTCCGGCTTGATCTGCCGAATGGTTTCCACTATGGTGTCCAGGGAAGTCTCACAGAGGAGCAGCATGTTAGAGCCGAAACTTCCGATCCGATCCGCCCTCATCTTGATCTGGACCTGGGATTCCTCCCCGGAGATATAGAGGACCCTGTGGCCCGCCTCAGACACCTGTCTGCACACCTGCAGAAGAAGAGTGGATTTTCCGATCCCAGGATCCCCTCCCACTAAAGTCAGGGATCCCTGCACGATACCGCCGCCCAGGACCCGGTCCAGCTCCCCGATCCCGGTCAATATCTTATCCTGCTCCCGTATGGTCACCTCCGAGAGAACGCAGGGTTCCGCCCCGGTCTGTTTTTTGAAATGACCGCCCGAGTTTTTCAGCTCAGAGCGGTCAACCATCTCTTCCACCATGGTATTCCACGCCTTACACCCGGGGCACTGGCCCATCCATTTCGAGGACTCGTACCCGCAGCTCTGGCAGAAGAATACGCTGGTCATCTTACTTTTTGCCATTCTGTTATCCCTATCAAATTCTGTTGCTGTTCCCTGATCCGTCCGGCAGAAATCATCCCAGTTGTACAAGGACTTTTCCGCCGAAAAACGCTTTATCTATGCCTTTTTGACAACTCCGTGCTCTTGCAGGACACTGTTCCAGAGAAATATTCCCGCTAATCTGCCGGGACTCTGTCACCGACAGTTACGGCGCGGAAACGGCTCCGCCCATCTGGCAGACATCATTTTCCGTCAGACGGAATCTGCGCTTTATGCCATCCGCCGTTACTTTCTGACGATCCTTACCGGCACTTCGTCCGCCGCGGCGAGCTCCACGCTCAGGGACAGCTTTCCGCCGAGACCGGTATTCATGACGCCGATGCTCTCTCCGCCCACAAACACTTCATAATCGGTATCGTCCATCAGTCCCACCGTGATCTGCGCGTCCTCGTCCGCCTCCACCGTAAAGCTTACCTCCGTCTCGCTCTCCTGAAAATCGGAGACGCTGGTGCCGGGAACAGATTCATAAAGGAAACCGCCGTTTTTCTCCAGCTTAGTGATCTCCTTGTAGGTCTTTACCTTCAGAAGATCGCCGCCGTGCTTATAGTCCTCCAGCTTTGCCTTTGTCTCCAGTTTGTGATTTCCGAAGCTGATCCCTCCGTTCTCCTCGCTGCGAATGAGTTCCTTTACTGCTGCCATTTCCTTTGTCCTCCTACTGTTATTATCACAACTTTCATCGCGCTGCCCGCGCTTTTTTGATTTGTTTACTGTTTTACATGAAAGACCACTTTATCGCCCTTAAATCCGGCGCTCACGGTGTCTCCGGGCTGCACCTTCTTCGCCAGGATCTCCTCCGCCAGGGAATCCTCCACCACGGACTGGATCGCCCTCTTTAAGGGCCTTGCACCCATCTTGTTGTCCGCGTATTTCCGGATCAGATGCTCCTTCAGCGCAGGAGTCAGCGTCAGATGAATGTTCATCTGGCTCTCGCATCTCGCCGCAAGCCCCCGGGCCAGGAGGTTCACGATCTCCTTCATGTTGTCGTCATTCAGCTGATGGAATACGATGATATCGTCAATTCGGTTGATGAACTCCGGCTTGAAGCTCTTCTTCACTTCTTCCATCACGCCGGACTTCATTCTCTCATAATCCTTTTTCTCGCTCTTTTCCGCCGCAAAACCCAGGTTCTTTGGATCCACGATCCTCTGGGCCCCCGCATTGGAGGTCATAATCAGGATTGTATTCTTAAAGCTCACCTTTCTGCCCTTGGAATCGGTGATATGACCGTCGTCCAATACTTGAAGCAGAATGTTAAAGACATCCGGGTGGGCCTTCTCGATCTCGTCAAACAGGACCACGGAATAAGGGTTCCTGCGGACCTTCTCCGAGAGCTGCCCTCCCTCATCAAAGCCCACATATCCGGGCGGGGATCCGATCATCTTGGACACGGAGTGCCCCTCCATATACTCGGACATGTCCACGCGGATCATGGCGTCCTCCGAGCCGAACATGGCCTCCGCCAGCGCCTTGGAGAGTTCTGTCTTACCCACGCCGGTTGGTCCTAAGAACAGGAAGGATCCGATGGGCCGGTTGGGATCCTTGAGCCCTACGCGCCCGCGGCGCATGGCCTTTGCCACGGCGGTCACCGCCTCCTCCTGTCCGATCACTCTCTTGTGCAGGATGCTCTCCAGCTTCAAAAGCCTCTCGCTCTCCTTCTCCGCCAGCTTGGTCACAGGGATCTTTGTCCACATAGCCACCACCCGGGCGATATCGTTCTCCCCGATGACATAGGACATATCCTGTTCCTGCTCCTCCCGCTTTAACTCCATCCGATTGCTTTTTTTCAGCAGTTTATCCTGTTCTTTCTTCAGCTCCGCTGCCTGTGCAAAAGCCTCCATGCGGATGGCACTCTCTATCTGATGGTCGATCTGTCGGATCTGCTCCTGAATCTCTTTCTGTTTCTTAGGTACTTCCATGGACTGCAGACGGGCATTGGCCGCCGCCTCGTCGATCAGGTCAATGGCCTTGTCCGGAAGATTGCGGTCGTTGATATAGCGGTCGGACAATCTCACCGCCGCCTCCACGGCCTCGCTGGAGATTGTGACTCTATGGTGCTCCTCATACTTTCCCTTGATGCCCTCCAGGATCCGGATGGCTTCCTGCTGAGTGGGTTCCTCCACATTGACAGGCTGAAACCGCCTCTCCAGAGCGGCGTCCTTCTCCACATATTTGCGGTACTCCGCGATAGTGGTCGCGCCGATCATCTGGAGCTCCCCTCTCGCCAGGGAGGGTTTCAGAATGTTGGAAGCATCTATAGCCCCCTCGGCGCCGCCGGCTCCGATCAGCGTGTGAATCTCATCCAGGAAGAGAATGATATTGCCGTCGTCAGTCACTTCCTTGATCACCCGCTTGATCCTCTCCTCAAATTCTCCGCGGTACTTGCTTCCCGCCACCATACCGGAGAGATCCAGGGTGCAGACCCGTTTGTTCTGCACGGTAAAGGGCACGTCACCGGACACGATCCTAAGGGCCAGCCCCTCTACCACCGCGGTCTTCCCGACGCCGGGCTCGCCGATCAGGCAGGGGTTATTCTTCGTCCGGCGGCTGAGGATCTGGATCACCCTTCGGATCTCGTCGTCCCTGCCGATCACAGGATCCAGCTTTCCCTCCCTGGCCAGGGCGGTCAGATCGCGGCTGTACTGATCCAGAGTCGTGGGCTTTCCCTTGCCCTGGTTTCTCCTGCCAAGGTCTTCCTTATACAGATTTCCGTCCTGCCCGATGGCCTGCAGAACCTCTGCATAAACCTTCTGCGTATTAATGTTCATGGCATTCAGCAGACGGTTGGCAACGTTCTCGCCCTCCTTGATGATCGCCAGCAGGATGTGCTCTGTCCCGGTTTCCCTCTGCCCGAACCTTCTCGCCTGGACATGGGCCTCCTCCAATATTTTCTGAGCCCTAGGAGAATATCCCTCCCGCTCCTTCACAGGTGCCCCGTGTTCAAACGCGATGAGATCCCGGATCATATCCAGAAGCCTTTCCAGGTCCACGCCGTTCTCGCCAAGCACCTTTGCTGCGACGCCGGTGCCCTCTTTTATCAGACCGGCCAGAATATGCTCTGTTCCGATATAACCCTGCTTCAGGCCCCTGGCACAGGCAGCAGCCTGGGCAAGCGCCTCTTTTGCCTTATCTGTAAATGACTGTGACTGCATATCGTTCTCTACCTCTCCATCCACTCAAATAATTCGTCCACCATCAGGTGGATTTCTTCCCGGCTGATATTCCTGCAGCTGCTCTTTGCGACCACCGTCTGCAGCTCCCGCCGGATCTCGTCCATGGTGCCCGCCCGGTCCGCGTCCACCGCGATCACCGCGCCTTTTCTTCTGTCCACCTTCACGTACCCTTCCTGTTTCAGTGCCGTGTACGCCTTATTGACCGTGTGCATATTGATCCCGATCATATCCGCCAGGCTGCGGACACTGGGCAGGGATTCTCCTTCGTGAAACTGATCCATGGCAATGCCCAGGATGATCTGGTTTCGAAGCTGAAGGTACAAGGCTTCATCGCTGTTAAAGTCAATCTCAAATTGCATGAAATCCCTCCTCTCCTAACCAGTATACCCCTGTTATATCCATCATATAACAGTAGGAGGGCAGTGTCAACCTGCCCTCCAAAAAGTTTAGAATTATTTAAGTTTGCCGCTGCTTAATCCGTCGTCACTCTTCATCGTCGTCCAACTTCAGAACTTCAAAGTCCACATCATCTTCATCGCTCATAAAATTTATGCTTTTTCCGTAGTTTCCGGCAGACGAGGGATTCTGCGGCCTTACCGTCCTCTGTTCCGGCGCCGGTCCAGACCGCTGACCCTGGAAACTCTCAGACCGCTGGCTGCCGGCCGTCCGCTGTTCTCCCTGGTTTACCACAGGTTTCTGAACCTGACCGTTCGACTGCCGCTGGCTGCCTGCAGTTCTCTGGCTCTGCCCGCTCGCCGGCTGCTGAGATCCTGCAGTTCTCTGGACCTGCCCGCTCGCCGGCTGCTGAGATCCTGCAGTTCTCTGGCTCTGGCCGTTCGTCGTCCGCTGTGTTCCCTGGTTTACCACAGGTTTCCGAACCTGACCGCTTGCCGGCTGCTGGTTTCCTGCAGTTCTCTGGACCTGGCTATTCGCAGACCGCTGGGGCCCCTGCTTTTCCGCAGTTCTCTGACCCTGCGGATTTACTGTTCTCTGGCCGCTCTGACTGTCCGCAAGTTTCTGACCCTGAGGGTGCTGGACTCCCGATCTCTGACCGCCTGATCCCTCCCGGATCACCGGTTTGCTGCCGGAAGTTCTCTGACCTCCATCCCGAGGCCTCTCCGATGTGCGCGCCCTTCCGCTCAAAGTGTTGCGCTCAATGGAAGCGATGAACGCCGACTCCTTATATTCTTTCAAACGATAGAGGAGATACAAGTCGCCGCCCAGGAAAATGACTGCAAGGATCGCCAGAACAATGATCCAAACCCCTGACCCGGCTTTCTCCTTTTCTTTTTCATAGAGCTGCTTGTATTGATCTGCTGCCGAAAACAGGGCGTCGATCTCGTACTGCTGACCGGCTTCATAGTCCAGGATGTACCATTTATCCTTCATAAACTTCGTTTCATAACGTTTTTTCTGTTCCGGTTCCTCCTGTTCGGGAGGCTCGGTGGGCTCCGGCGAATCCTCGGGAGGAGTCACCTGAACTTCGGAGAGCGGTGTCAGCTCGCCGGAAAGCGTTACGTAATCGCTGCGGATATAGCCGATGGCCTCCTGATTGTCCATAGTGAACTTGATCTGGTACCAGACCATATTATCGGCGCCGGTGGCTCTGGCAACTACAGTCACCTCGGTTCCGCTGTTGACCGACGTCAGGACATTGTTGTTGTTCGCAGTGGACGGACTGGTGCGAACCCTCACCGTATTGCTCCCGGAAACCTTCCCGCCCACCGGCGTCACCTGTTCCGCCTCCACATTAGACGCGGTGTTTCCTGTAGAAGGCGTCGGTGTCGCGGTTGTATTGTTTCCGCCGTCTAAAGAAGGAGGAGTGGAACCATCTGTAATCTGTACAAGATCCGAGCGGATATATCCGGTGCTGGTACTGTTGACGTAAACCTGGTACCACACCTTGCCATCCCCTCCCACAGTCTGGCCCAGTATCTCAATTTCATCGTCCAGTTTTACGCTTCCAACCGCCGTGCTGGACGCGCTGGCCTCCGCCCGGATATTTGCCGCTCTCGCGGTAACCTTCGCCGCGCTTGCCGCCTGGCTCACATTGGCAAACCCTTCTGCAAAGAGCCACAGGGCAAACGCCAGAGCAAACAGCGATATGCTTCCGCGCCAGACTTTCTTCCATTGTACCTTTTCCTTCATCTTTCCTCCGCCTTCCTCTCTTATCTGATCTCGTATTCCGTAACGGTTCCGTCCGACTCACGCGGCCTTGGGCCCTTTGCGCTGGTCTCCGCCTCTCGGCAGCCGGCGGCTTAATGGACTTTCGCCGTGTTCTCTTCTCTACGCCTCGTCGATGGCCTTCCCAATGTCCGTGCGCATATACTTATTTTCAAAGGTGACCCATTCGGTCGCCTCATAAGCCTTTGCCCGGGCTTCCTTCAGGGTATCTCCCTTGGCGGTGATGCCGAGAACCCTTCCCCCATTGGTGACGATCCTTCCCTGTTCGTCAAATTTGCTTCCGGCATGAAAACAATAGTAATCTTCTTTTCCTTCAAAATTTTCCAGGCCTTTGATCTCAAATCCCTTTTTGTAAGATACCGGATAACCGTCGGAGGCCAGCACTACGCAGACCGCCGCCCGGTCCTCAAATTCCAGCTCCACCTGATCCAGCGTCCCGTCGATGCAGGCGTCCACCACATCCAGGAGATCATTCTTCATCCGGCAGAGAACCACCTGGGCCTCGGGATCGCCGAACCGGGCGTTGAACTCCAGCACTCTGGGGCCCTTGGGCGTCAGCATCAACCCAAAGAAAATCACTCCCTTAAACGGCCTGCCCTCTGCCGCCATGGCGTCCACCGTAGCCTGATAGATGTGATCCCGGCAGAACTGGTCGACCTCCTTCGTATAGAAGGGACTGGGTGAGAAATTGCCCATGCCGCCGGTGTTGAGTCCCTGGTCTCCATCCTTCGCCCTCTTGTGATCCTGGGCGGAGGACATGATGCGGATCGTCTTCCCGTCCACAAAGGAAAGCACGGAGACCTCTCTTCCGGTCATAAATTCCTCGATGACCATCCGGTTCCCGGCGCTTCCGAAATGCTTGTCCATCATGATCTCTTTTACCCCGGCTTTCGCCTCCTCCAGGGTGTTGCAGATCAGAACACCTTTTCCCAGGGCAAGCCCGTCCGCCTTTAAGACAATGGGCATCTCCGCCGTCTCCAGATAGGCAAGCGCCTTCTGGGGATCGTCAAAAGTCTCATAAGCGGCCGTCGGAATGTTGTATTTCTTCATCAGATCCTTGGAGAATGCCTTGCTCCCCTCCAGGATCGCCGCCGCCTTGTTAGGGCCGAAAGCGCGGATGCCTTCCGCCTCCAAAACGTCCACAAGCCCGCCTACCAGAGGATCGTCCGGCGCTACAAAAACCAGGTCGACCGCCTTTTCCTTCGCATAAGAAACGATCTTGTCAAATTCCATCACGCCTATGGAAGGCTCGCATTCCGCAATCTGCGCGATTCCCGCGTTGCCGGGGACACAATACAGCTTCTCCACGCGGCTGCTCTTCTTCATGCTGACCGCGATGGCGTGCTCACGGCCGCCTCCGCCAACGATCAATACTTTCATACCCGTACCTCTTTTCTTAAAATTTATACCCTTCTCACATGCCCGTCCACGATCTCCAGACGGCCATTTGCGATATCGTCGATCACCTGGGGAAGCAGGATCCACTCCGCCTGCTCCATCACCCTTCTCTGCAGGATCTCCGGCGTGTCGCCCTGCTCCACGGCCACCGCTTTCTGGGCGATGATGGGGCCCTCGTCCATGCCTTCATTCACGAAATGCACTGTGGCGCCCGTCACCTTGACGCCCCTCTCCAGGGCCTTCTCGTGAACCTTCAGGCCATAGTACCCCACGCCGCAGAAGGAGGGGATCAGCGAGGGATGGATATTGATGATCCTCCCGGAAAATTTCGATACCATCTGCTCCGGGATCCGCACCAAAAAGCCCGCCAGCACCACCAGATCCGGCGCCAGTTCCTCCATCTTCGAGGTAAACGCCTCGTTGAACGCCTCCCGGTTTGCAAAGCTTTTCGGCGACATACAGATGCCCGGGATCCCGTGCTTCTCCGCCCTCTCCAGGGCTTTTGCCCCGGCATTGTTGCTGATCACGGCAAGGATCTCCGTATTGGTGATCTTTCCGCTGTCTATGGCGTCCAGGATAGCCTGCAGATTCGTGCCGCCCCCGGAGACGCAGACTACTGTCTTCAGCATAACTCCACTCCCTTTTCACCGGTTTCACAGGTCCCCACCACATAAGGGGTCTCTCCCGCGCTGCGGATCGCCTCGCAGACCTTTTCCGCGTCTCCGGGATCCACAGCCAGCACCATGCCGAGTCCCATATTGAAGGTATTGTACATCATGTGTTCCTCAATGCCGCCTTTCTTCTGAAGGAGCCGGAAAATCGCGGGAACCTCGTAACTGTCCTTCTTTACCACGGCGCGGATGCCCTCCGGGAGCATCCTGGGGATATTCTCATAAAAACCGCCGCCGGTGATGTGACTGCATCCCTTGATCGTCACGCCCGCCTCCTTGACGGCCTTCAGCGCTTTTACATAAATGATCGTGGGAGTGAGCAGCGTCTCTCCCAGGGTCTTACCCAGCTCCTCATAGTAAGTGTTCAGGCTCTCCTGCGACATTTCGAAGACTTTCCGTACCAGGGAAAATCCATTGGAATGTACCCCGGAGGAAGCGATCCCTATCAGGGTATCCCCCGCCTTGATCTTTTCTCCGGTGATCAGGTCTTTCTTGTCTACGATCCCTACGGCAAACCCCGCCAGGTCGTACTCGTCCTCTGGCATCAGACCGGGATGCTCGGCGGTCTCTCCGCCGACCAGGGCGCAGCCGGACTGCTTACAGCCCTCCGCCACGCCTTTTACGATCATGGCGATCTTTTCCGGATAATTTTTCCCGCAGGCTATGTAGTCCAGGAAAAACAGAGGTTCCCCGCCGGCGCAGGCCACGTCGTTCACGCACATCGCCACCGCGTCGATGCCGATGGTATCGTGCTTGTCCATCAGAAATGCCAGCTTCACCTTTGTCCCACAGCCGTCCGTCCCAGACAAGAGGATGGGTTCCTCCATCCCTTTTATCGCCTCCATGGAGAAGGCTCCGGAGAAACCGCCGATCCCTCCCAGCACCTCAGGGCGCATGGTCTCCTTTACATATTTCTTCATCAGTTCCACCGACTTGTAACCGGCCTCGATATCCACGCCCGCCTTCTTGTAATCCATTTTTTTCTCCTCGCTCCATGCTTCTTGATATTAGATTTTGGGGTTCCTGTTTCTTCGCTTTTTCCAGGTTTCTTAATCCCCGGTTTCCTGCTTCAAGCTTTTCTTAATTTCCGGCGCTTGATTCTCGTTTTATTGTTTCCAGGGTTCGTATTTCAGTGCTCCGCGCCCCCTACTTTTCCATATACTTTTTATAGCCCACTTCCTGGAGCCGGGCGTCCTTCGCCTCCACCTGCTCCTTCAGCTTCCGGCTGTATGCCTTTAATCTCCCCAGAAGTTCTTCATCGGAAGTGGCAAGGATCTTCGCCGCAAGAAGTCCCGCGTTTGCACCGCCGTTTATGGCGACGGTGGCCACCGGTATTCCGGATGGCATCTGCACGATGGAGTACAGGGAATCCCTGCCCCCCAGAGACGTGGTGTGCATGGGAATCCCGATCACCGGCATGGGAAAGATCGCCGCGCACATGCCGGGAAGATGGGCCGCCATCCCCGCGCCGGCGATGATCACCTTAAAGCCCTTTTCTTCAGCGCTCTTCGCGTATTCAAAAAACACGTCCGGCTCCCTGTGGGCGCTGATGATGGTCATCTCATAGGGAACGCCAAGTTCCTCCAGGATATCCGCCGCCTTCGCCATGACCGGCATATCGGAATCGCTTCCCATCACAATGCCTACCTTCGCCTTACCTTTCTCCGCCATATCTCCCGTTCTCTCCTTTTCCCCACCGCAGCGCCGGATACCCGTTTCTGGGTGAAATTATGCTATATAAGCCATCTCCGTCACATTCTATCCACAACATCTAGTTACTAGTTTACTAGAAATACCGTCTGTATGCAAGTTCTATTTTCTTAAATCTTTGTTACAACCGTAACAATTCAAGCCCGCGTCATCCGCCAATCCGCACCGACGGGCTTTCCGGGCTTTGTCCCGCCTTTCCTGCTGCAGTGCCATCCACCGTCCCGAACCTTTTTGGCCACTCCGGAATAGCTTTTCAAAACTTCCCGAGCCTTTTTTTAACCGCCCTGGAATCGTTTTCCGGAGCTTCCCGATCCGCCTTTTATCAGCCCCTGAATAGTTTTCTGAAACTTCCCGGAACCTTTTTTGCCTCCCTGAAAAAATTCGGAACTTCCTAAGCTTTTTCCGCCCCCCGAAAAACACCCGCAGACTTATTTCTCCTGCTCATCCAGCGGGCGGTTCAGCTCCTGGGTTCCCTCCAGGACAAACCTGCCGTTTCGAATGATGGGGATTCTCTCTCCCTCCGCGGTGACGGCCGTCAGTTCTCCCAGTTCGTCGTAAGGGATGGTGATGTCCGTGTGGCAGTTAAA
>CANQCF010000047.1 GCA_947589505.1 uncultured Acetatifactor sp.
CAAAAAAAGCAAGGAAAACCTTGCAAAATGAGGAAAAAATTTATTTGGGATCAACTGACAAGTGGCAAACTTGGGAAACCAGTTTAGCGCGCGTCATTCGCAAAGCCGCGCCTTTGGCGCTCTCCGTCGCTTCGCGACTACCTTTGCTCATAAAATGGCGCTCCCTCAGCCGCCAAATTTCTGGAAAAATTCGTGCGAGCACGATTTTTCCAGAAGTTCAGCGGCTGGCTGAACTGGTAAACTTATACTGCCAGTATAATTGCATTTTTTTTATATTTGTGTTATAGTGGAAAAAAGACAGAAAAGCGGCCGCTTTTTTCGCTGGAACCGGCGGGAAAAAGAGAGGCGCGCGGAAAGGAAGAACCATGACAGCCAGAAAGAATTTTCTAAGTATTCATGAAGAATCTTTGCTGAGTTCACGAGAGCATCTGAAAGGATACTTAGAGTGGATTTCTTTTGCGGCGTTATGGAAAAATAGGCGTTTTGGCATCCCGCCCGCTGTTTCGGACGGCATGCTCTGAATCATTTAGAGATCGGATATCAGGAAACCGCTTATCTTTTCATAAGATAGCGGTTTTTTTATATCAGGTGAAATTGTGCAGGAAAATAGTTTCCTGAAATGAAATGCAGCGGAATGGAGATTGGTATGGATCGGATAGAGATTAAAGGAGAGGTGAATACGGCGGTCTGCTACGCGAGGGTTGTGGAGGATGAGGCTGTCGAGCAGATCCGCAGGATGTGCGATCAGGAGTTTACGAGAGGCGCCCGAATCCGCATCATGCCCGACGTGCACGCCGGGAAGGGATGTACCATTGGCACAACCATGACGGTGGAGGATCGAGCGGTCCCCAATATCGTCGGGGTGGATATCGGCTGCGGCATGTATACCACGGAGCTGGGTAAGGGCGGCATCGATTTTGAAAAGCTGGACGAGGCGGCCCATTTTATCCCCAGCGGCAGAAATATCTGGGAGGGCCGCAGGGAGCGTTTTTCCCTGACGGAGCTTCGGTGTTACCGGGAGCTGAAAAACACCGGCTGGCTGGAGCGGAGCCTGGGGACTCTCGGCGGCGGGAACCACTTCATAGAAGTGGATCAGGCGGCGGACGGGACAAAATACCTGGTGATCCACACCGGGAGCCGCAATCTGGGAAAACAGGTGGCGGAGCTCTATCAGAAACTGGCGGTGGATCTGCACAAGGGAAAAGAGGAATACTTTAAAAAGAGAGAAGAGCTCATCCGGACCCTGAAAAAGCAGGGACGCAAAGGCGAGATCCAAAAAGAACTGAAAAAGCTGTCCTGGGAGGAAAAACAGTGCCTGATCCCAGAGGATCTGTGCGACCTGTACGGCAGTTATTTTCAGGATTATCTCCACGACGTAAAGCTCTGTCAGGATTTCGCCAGGAGAAACCGGGAGCTCATCGCAAAGATCCTGATGGAAAGGGCAGGACTGACGGGAGGAGAATCCTTCCACACCGTCCACAACTACATCGACACGGAGGAGATGATCCTGAGAAAAGGCGCTATCGCCGCCCATAAGGGAGAGAAAGTGCTGATCCCTATCAATATGCGGGACGGCAGTATCCTGGCAGAGGGCAGAGGAAATGTGGAGTGGAACTATTCCGCACCCCACGGTGCAGGCCGGCTGATGTCCCGCACCCAGGCGAAGAAGACCCTCAGCCTGGAGGAGTACCAGAAAACCATGGCAGGGATCTACACCACGTCCATTTCCGCGGAAACGCTGGACGAGGCGCCCATGGCTTACAAATCCCTGGAGGATATCGTCGAAGTGATCCAAGGTTCCGTGGACGTGATCGACATTTTGAAACCGATTTATAATTTTAAGGCATCCGAGTGAACGGGGCGGACATGATCTCCCCCATCTGACGGGTGCGGAAAAGGAGGAAATCATGTGTGCAATGCCAATGATCAATATGATAAAGACGGGAGAGAACATCGTTGCTCTCCGAAAGAGGGCCGGGCTGACCGTGAAGGATATCCAGGAGGCTTTCGGATTTGGAACGCCCCAGGCGATCTACAAGTGGCAGCAGGGGACTGCGCTTCCCAGCATCGATAATCTGGTGGTCCTTGCCGCGCTCCTGGGCGTGAAGATGGATGACATCCTTGTGACAGAGGCGGTTGTGAGCATCCAGATCAGCGCCTGAACTTGGGCGCTGTGGCTGAGTTCAGGTGCACCTGTCGCCTGCCGTTTAAGAGGTCTTTCGTCGCCGTGCCCTCTAACCACGCTGAACTCAGGTGCGTCGGTTGCTTACTCCCGTGGGGCTGCCTGAACTCGGACATCACAGCCGAACTCGGGCACGCCAGCTGCCTAACTGCGAGGGGGAATGTCTGACCTCGGGTGTCATAGCCGAACTCAGGTGTACCTGTTGCTTACCCGTGTGGGGAATGTCTGCGGATCAGCAGCAGGTAATCATCCCACAGGTACTCCCGGACAGGCATGGGCCTGTGATTGTCAAAATACAGCACCAGGGCCGGAGATATCTTGTTCCAGCTGTCCCGGATCTCATAATCGATCAGGTGCCCCTCGGCGATCAGCTTTTTCGCCATGGCGTGATAACTGAAATAGGCCATAAAATGCTCCTTATTTGTTTATGATCTATTTATTGCCGGAGGGCGCTTGCTTTATGCAGGGCGATTCATCAGGCCGCTGATTTTTGAAACAATCATGCCTGCACAAATTTTTCCCGGGTACCGGCGGCTGAGAGAACGTTATTTTATGAACAGATGGCACCACAAAGCGATGTAAAAGCGTTGCATCGTACCTTTGCGAATGGCGCGGGCTGAACGGTTATAAGAAAATTCTTGAATCTTCACATAGGATGTGATATATTTTGAACGTAAAGAAAGGGGCCTGCAGCCGTTTACCTTTGTCACGGGGGCGGCAGCGGTTGTTCCTACAGAACCGGAAACAAAGGCGTTTTGAGGTTTCAGAACGTCTTTTTTTTGTTTGTCCGTGACGGAGAGCGAGAGCCTGTGAAGGCGGTGTTTTTGACGGCACATGGAATTGGCTGAGCGCAGAGCCGGCGGCAGTGCGGGGAAACGGATGTCTTAAAGGGCGCAGGGAATCGACGGGAGTGTGAGAGCATGAGAAAACTGGAGACAAACGACTGGATCCTTTTGAACAATATCATCTACAAGATCTATACGGAGGAGTGCTTTGACCACATGAGATATGAGTTCCTGGAACAGCTGAAGATGCTCCTGGATTTTGACAGCGCGGACTTTTACATGGCGTCCCGGGAAGAGGGGGAGCTTTTGTGCGATCCCGTCACTTACAACTGCGACGTGGACCTTTCCGATATGTATGAAAACCTGGATTACAGCAGAGGGATTATGACAAGCGGGAAGATGCTGATATACAGGGAAACGGATATCATATCGGACGAGGCGCGGGTGGAAACGGACTATTATAAAAAGGTTTATCAGCCGAACCACTGGCATTACGCGCTCCAACTTGTGCTGGCCGGTCATGAGAAGTTTCTGGGCGCGGTCACTTTTTACAGGACGATCGGAAAAGAGGATTTCCAGTATGACGATATTTTTATCCTGGATCTCCTAAAGGATCATCTCGCCTATCGCCTGGAACAGTTTTATAAGACCGGTGAGATATCGGAAAAGATCACCGTTTCCGAGGCCGTGGCCCGGTACGATCTCACCAGACGGGAGCATGCCATTCTGAAATGTCTGATGTCCGGCATGGAGAACGAGGAGATCTGCAGACAGCTTGTGATCACCCAAAATACATTAAAAAAACATATCCTGAACATCTATCGGAAACTGGGGATCAAAAAGCGCGTCCAGCTCTTTAAAATGGTAAAAGAGTATGAGTAAATACTACTTTTGGGTGATAAAAATGGGTAAACGGACTCATTGTAATTGAAAAACGTATGCGCTAAAATGGTGGAAAATCAAAAGAGGAACTAAAAGCGCGAAGGGGCATATCACATAGCGGATATGCCCCTTTCGCTGTGGCAAGAATTCTTTTTGGACAGGAGGAGAGCGCGTATGAAAGAATTGGTGATATTGATCCGGCCGGAAAAGCTGGAGGATATTAAGAAGATACTGGATGACATCAACTGCGGCGGGATGACGCTGTCGACAGCTATGGGCTGCGGCGCGCAGAAGGGAACGACGCTGGAGACGGAGGGCGTTGTCAATGAGCTGAAAGGATTTAAGACGTCCATCAATCTGCTTCCGAAGGTAAAAGTGGAGGTTGTGGTGGACGACCGGGATGTGGAGACGATCATCGATAAGGTCCGGGAGACCTGTGTGACGGGACATGTGGGGGACGGCAAGATCTTTATCCGGAATGTGGAGGACGTCATACGGATCCGCACGGGCGAGCGTGGAACAAAAGCCCTTTAAGGAAAGGGAAAGGGGTGATCCCATGGGAAAGATAGTGGAGATAAAAGGCGTAAACAAAATATATGGGAACAATCACGTAGTGAGGGATCTGAACCTGTCCATAGAGGAGGGAGAATTCCTGACGCTCCTGGGATCCTCCGGCTGCGGGAAGACCACGACACTCCGGATGATCGCCGGGTTTGAGGAACCCTCCTCCGGCTCCATTCTGGTGGAGGGCGAGCGGGTGGAGGACAAGGAGCCTTTCGAGAGAAATGTGAACACGGTGTTTCAGTCCTACGCGCTTTTTCCCCATAAGACCGTATATGACAATATCGCCTACGGCCTGAAAATGAAGAAGGTGCCGAAGGACGAAATTCGAAGCCGGGTGCTGGAGATGATGGAGATGGTACAGCTGAACGGATTTGAGAAGCGGTATCCGTCCCAACTCTCCGGGGGACAGAAGCAGAGGGTTGCCATCGCCAGAGCCCTGATCAATCGGCCCCGGGTGCTGCTCCTGGACGAACCGCTGGGGGCGCTGGATCTCAAACTCCGGAAACAGATGCAGCTGGAGCTGAAGAGGCTTCAAAAGAAGCTGAACATTACTTTCATCTATGTGACCCACGATCAGGAGGAAGCGCTTACCATGAGTGATCGGATCGCCGTCATGCACGACGGGATCATCGATCAGCTTGCGACTCCCACTGAGATCTATGAGCACCCGGCGACAAAGTTTGTGGCCACCTTTATCGGAGAAACAAATATCTACGACGGCTGCATTACCAGCATCAAAGACGGCGTCGCTGCCATGACCCTGGAAAACGGAGCGGTGACGGTCAAAGCGCCGGAGGACTTTTCCCTCCTGGAATATGCCACCATTTCGGTGCGGCCGGAAAAGATGCGGTTTTCGACGACGCCGGTGGAGGGCTTTGAGCTGACGGCGATGGTACGGGATTATATTTATGTAGGTTCTGTGCTGAAATGCGTCGTCTCCCTGCCAAACGGCAACGAGCTGAAGATAGAGCGTCTGGCGGGACAGGACCTGCCGCCGGTGGGGAGCAGATGCTATCCCTACTGGAACGTGGAGGACGCGGTCCTGATCCACAACGAGAGCCACTATATATTTGAAGCGCTGAACAATATCAGGCTGGCTTAGGAGGTGCTTTCTATGGCGCGGAAAAGATCGAAGCATGAGTTCCGGGCAAACACGCTGCCCGCCCTCCTGACGGTGGGACCGGTGACCGCGGTGATGGTACTGCTGATCGCCGTTCCGCTGATCTACGTGGCGGTAATGAGCTTTTGCTCTATTGATGAATTTTATAATGTAAAGTTCGATTTTACGCTGGACAATTATATCCGGCTGGCCAACGCGAATTATCTGAAGATTTATGTGCAGTCCCTTGTCATCGCCCTGGTGACGACGATCCTCTGTATCCTGATCGGGTATCCGTTCGCCTACATCATCGCCCGGACGAAGAGCCGGAAAAAGAGGATCCTGTATATGCTGGTGATCATCCCGTTCTGGACCAACTCGCTGATCCGGATCTACGGCTGGAGGAGCTTCCTGGGCAGCAGCGGGTGGCTGAACACATTTCTCGTAAAAACCGGGATCGCGGCGGAGCCCATAGACCTTCTGTACCGGCAGGGCACGACGATCCTGGGCATGGTGTACTGTCTGATCCCCTTTATGATCCTGCCCCTCTATACGGCCATTGAAAAGCTGGACGGCTCGCTCCTGGAGGCGTCTTCCGATCTGGGGGCAAGGCCGGCCGCCACGTTTTTTGAGGTGATCCTGCCGCTGACGTCCGGCGGCATCTTCTCGGGAAGCCTGATGGTCTTCATCCCCTGCCTGGGATACTTCTTTGTCTCGGATATTTTAGGGGGCGGCAATTCGGATGTGATCGGAAACCTGATCGAAAGGCAGTTCCAGAGCGGCAACAACTGGCCCCTGGGAGCGGCGCTGTCCATCATACTGATCGCTGTGACCCTGGTTCTGGTAAAGATCTATCAAAAGCTGGGCGGAGACATGGATTCGCTGGGCGTATAGGAGGCGGTACGGATGAAGAGAAAGAAGAGGGAAAAGAGGAAGAGACGGCTGGGAATCCTGTTCTGCACATTGGTGTACCTGTTTTTGTTCCTGCCGATCTCGGTGATCGTTGTAAATTCCTTCAACGCCACTACCTCAAAACCATATATGAGCTGGAAGGGATTTACCTTCGACTGGTACATAAAGCTCTGGGAAAATCATTCGCTGGTGGAGGCTTTCGGGGTGACGATGGTCATCGCGGTGGTCAGCACCCTTCTGGCCACCGTCATCGGCACGCTGGGGGCTGTCGGAATGTACCGGTATCGGTTTAAGGGAAAGGCGCTGATCGACGGCCTTTTGTATATCCCGGTGGTCATACCGGAGATCGTGCTCGGCATCTCCCTGCTGACGATTTTTGCAAAGGTCCATATTCCGCGGGGGATGCTCACGCTGATCCTGGCCCATGTGACGTTCTGTATCCCCTTTGTGATCTTCAACGTCCGGGCAAGGCTCGCGGGGTATGACAGCTCCATTGAGGAGGCCAGCATGGATCTTGGCGCAAACCGGCTTGTGACGTTCTTTGAGATCACGCTGCCGGTGCTGGCGCCGGGGATCCTGGGCGGCGCGCTTTTGGCCTTCACCCTGTCCATAGACGACGTGATCATCAGTTATTTTGTATACGGACAGACCAAGACTTATCCCCTGAAGGTGATGGAGAGCGTAAAGAGCGGCGTAGCGCCGGATGTGAACGCCCTCTCCACACTGATCCTGGTGGGAACGATCTTTTTCGTTGTGCTGACACAGGGAAACCTGTTTCACAAAAAAAGCAGGCAATAGGCAAGGAGGAGAAGATTATGAAAAAGAAAATGAGTTGGCTGACAATGGCTGCGGCGCTGGCGTGTTCCCTGCTGATGGGATGCGGCGGTTCTTCCGGCGCGGAAGAAAAAGGGGAGTTAAACGTGTTTGTCTGGACGGAGTATGTCTCTGATTCCGCCATCCAGGCTTTTGAGGAGGAGTCGGGGATCCGGGTCAACGTGTCCACGTATTCCTCGAATGAGGATCTTCTGGCAAAGCTGAAATCGGAGTCGGAGGGCGCGTATGACGTCATCCTGCCGTCGGATTATGCAGTGGAATATCTGATCGCCCAGGGGAACCTGGAGGCGCTGGACAAGGAGAAACTGACCAATCTGTCCAATATCGACGAAACCTTCCTGAATGAAAGCTACGATCCGGGCAACGTATATACCGTGCCGTATGAGGGCGGCGTGGCGTGCATCGCGGTCAATACCGCGAAAGTGGATCTGGATATCACCTCCTACGCGGATCTGTTTGACCCGTCCCTGGAAGGGCAGATCGTAGTGCTGGACGATTACCGTGCGGTGATCGGTATGACGGAGCGGTCCATGGGGCTCTCCATGAACGAGACGGATCCGGATACGCTGGCGAAGGTGGAGGAAAAACTGCTGTCGCTGAAGAAGAATATTAAGCTGTACGATTCGGATTCCCCTAAATCGGCGCTGATCTCCGGAGACTGCTCCGTGGGAATGGTGTGGTCCGCTGAGATTGCCCTGTCCATGGAAGAAAACCCGGATATCCAGATCGTCTATCCCACGGAGGGCGCGTATGTGTTCCTGGACAACTGGGCAATCCCGAAGGGCGCGAAGCATTACGACGCGGCGATGGAATTCATTAACTATATGCTCTCCGCGGAGGCAGCGCAGATGAACATATCCGATTTCCCGTATCTGTGCCCCAACAAGGCCGCGCTTGAACTGATGGGCGAGGAGTATGTGAACAATGAGGCGAAGAATGTTCCCGCCGAGGTGATCGAAGGCGGCGAGTTTGTGAGTTATCTGGATACGGAAACGCTGGCGGTCTACGACGACATGTGGACAAAGCTGAAAGAGTGACATCCTGGAGGTGGAAAAAATGAGTTATCCGGGAATTAACTTCCTCTATTTGAATGAGGAGGACATGATAAAGGCGGGTGTACTGGACGCCGCGGGCTGTATCCGCACCATGCGGGATACCATGTCCCTCTTTGGAAAAGGAGATTTCCTGCTGGGCGGTCCGAAGGGCGACGAGCACGGCCTTCAGATGAATTTTCCCCAGAAGTCCGACATAGAGGGGTTCCCTCTGGACGATGGGCCGGACCGGAGATTCATGGCAATGCCGGCCTATCTGGGCGGCAGGTTCCACATCGCCGGGCAGAAGTATTACGGTTCCAACAGCCACAATTCCGCGCTGGGTCTGCCGAGGTCCATCCTGATGGTAACGTTGTCGGACGTGGATACCGGCGCGCCGGTGGCGGTCATGTCGGCGAATCTCCTGTCTGCGATGCGGACAGGCGCCATGCCGGCACTGGCCGCCGGCTACCTGGCGAACCAGGGGTCTGAGGTTCTCTCCCTGCTGGGGCCCGGCGTCATTAATAAATGCGCCCTGATGTGCTATCTTCAGGTTCTTCCGAATATCCGGAAGGTGAAGATCCGGGGGAGCTCTTCCACGTCGAAGACCGCGTTAGCAATGAAGAAATTTATCGAGGAAAATTATCCACAGATAACGGAGATTGTCATCTGTGACAGCCTGGAAGAAGCCTGCCGGGACGCGGACGTTGTCTCGGAGGCCATGTCCGTGACCAAGGAAAATATGGAGGAATTCCATCTCGAGTGGTTCAAAAAGGGCGCGACGGTATTCAGCATGGGGTCTTTCCTGTACCGTCAGTACAGCGACTTCCTGCGCACCACGATGGTGGTGGACAATTACGGCATGTACCAGAAATACCTGAGCAACTTTATCGCCAGGGGCCCGGTGGACGCGTTTGGAAACAAGCGGGAATGGGTCATCATGGGAATCCATTTCGTGCACCTTGTGGAGTCGGGGCAGACAGACCGGTCGAATGTGATCAACCTGTGCGACCTTGTAAACGGGGTCGGCCAGGGCAGAAAGAGCCGGGACGAGATCGTGATGTGTTCCATCGGGGGGATGCCCATCGAGGATCTCTCCTGGGGATATGACTGTTATCAGAAAGCGCTGGCCCAGGGGATCGGGACCTCCTTAAAGCTCTGGGATCAGCCGTACATGAAGTAACAGTTCAGCCAGCCGGCGAGTTTTAGGAAAAATCGTGCTTGCACGTTTTTTTCCTGAAAACCGGCGGCTGAGGGAACGCCATTTTATGAGCAAAGAGCGCCGCGAAGCGGTGCATAAGCGCGTAAGCGCGGCTTTGCGAATGGCGTTGGCTGAACTGTTAGGAAAAAATGATTTATAAGCGAGGTTGGGTTATGAGTTATCCAGAGATCGATTTTTTGTTCTTGTCCGAGGAAGATATGATAGAGGCCGGGGTGAAGGATATGCCCGCCTGCATCGACACCATGGAAGAGGTGCTGAAATGCCTGAACCAGGGAGATTATGTCATGGCGGGGGAAAATCACAACTCCCATGGGAGCCAGATCTCTTTCCCGAAGGAATCCCCTTTCCCCAACATGCCGCTGGACGAGGGGGACGACAGGAGGTTTATGGCTATGCCGGCCTACATCGGCGGTCCCTTTGACATGGCGGGTATGAAGTGGTACGGCAGCAACAGCAAAAACCGGGAAAAGGGCCTTCCGAGGTCGATCCTCACCGTGATGCTGAACGACAAGGACACGGGAGCGCCCATAGCCCTGATGTCCGCGAACATTCTCAGCGCCATGCGGACCGGGGCGATCCCCGGGGTGGGGGCCAGATACCTGGCGAAAAAGGATGCGGAGGTCTGCGGGATCTGCGGGCCGGGGGTCATGGGAAAGACCACCCTGGCGGCGGTCCTGGCCTCCTGTCCCGGGATCCGGGAGGTGAAGGTAAAAGGCCGGGGACAGAAGTCCCTGGAGCGGTTTTTGACCTATGCAAAAGAGAAATATCCGGAGATTCCTGTGATCCGGGGGGTGGATACGGTGGAGGAACTGGTCCGGGATACGGATGTGATCGCCTTTGCCAATTCGGGCAATACGGACCCGAGCACCTATCCCCTGGTAATGGGGGAGTGGATCAAGCCGGGGGCCCTGATCATCGGACTGAGCTGTTTTGAACTGGACGCCCGGTTCCTGGCGGACCGGTGCAGGCTGGTGGTGGACAACACCGCGCTGTATGAGGCGTGGGCGGAGGAGTTTCCCTATCCCTCCTTTGGGGCGAACAATATCATCGGTTCCAAATTTACGGATATGATCCACGACGGGATCCTGCAGAAAAAAGACATGCACGATCTGGGAGATATCATACAGGGAAAGAAGCCCGGGCGGAAAACGGAGGACGACATCATAGTCTTTTCCGTCGGGGGGATGCCGGTGGAGGATGTGGCGTGGGGAAAGCGCTGCTACGAGAGAGCGGTGGAACTGGGCCTTGGCCGGAGATTGAGGCTGTGGGAAAAACCGGATTTGGCATAAGCGGAGAGAGGACTGCGGCGGCCGGAGCGGCTGACGCCGGAAAGGAGACGGATATGTCGGAGAGGATTAAAGAACACCCGATACTGGGCGTCCAGGAAAAGGGAAGGCTGGTCAGGTTTACCTATGACGGAAAAGAAGTGGAGGGGTATGAGGGAGAGCCCATCGCGGCGGCCCTCAAGGCGGCCGGCGTAATGGTGCACCGATACACCCGGAAGGAGCATAAGCCCCGGGGGATCTTCTGTGCGATCGGAAGATGTACGGACTGCGTCATGGTGGTGGACGGGGTGCCGAATGTAAGGACCTGTATCACGCCGCTGGCGGAGGGGATGAAGGTCTGCACACAGTACGGAGTGAGCGAGAAGCCTTTCGAAGAGCAGTGACAGGCCGGCGGAGAATACAATACGCCGGGAAAGGGAGAAGAGAATGAAGCGATATGATCTGATCATTGTGGGGGCGGGACCCTCCGGACTCTCCGCGGGGATCGAGGCGGCGAAGAAGGGACTGCGAACGGTGGTCTTCGACGAGAACGAAAAACCCGGAGGACAGTTGTTTAAGCAGATACATAAATTTTTCGGTTCTAAGGAGCACCGGGCAAAGGTCCGGGGATATGTGATCGGGCAGCAGCTCCTGGAGGAAGCGGACGAGGCCGGCGTGGAAGTGGTATTGAATGCGACGGTCATCGGCCTGTATCAGGACAAGGAAGTGGTGGTAAAAAGAGGCGGTCAGATAGAGCACTATAAGGGAAACGCCGTTATCATCGCCACCGGCGCCGCGGAGAACATGGTCACTTTCCCGGGCTGGACCCTTCCCGGGGTGATCGGAGCCGGAGCCGCCCAGACCATGATGAACCTGCACGGCGTGCTCCCGGGAAAACGGGTGCTCATGCTGGGCTCCGGGAATGTGGGACTTGTGGTTTCCTTCCAGCTGGAACAGTGCGGGTGCGAGGTGGTTGCGCTGGTGGACGCTGCGCCCAGAGTGGGGGGATACGGCGTCCACGCGGCAAAGGTCGCTCGCACGGGGGTTCCCTTTTACCTCTCCCATACCATCGTGGAAGCGGAAGGGACGGACTGCGTCACGGGAGTCACGATTGCGGAAGTGGACAGCGCCTTTCACTTTATTCCGGGTACGGAGAAGCACTTTGACGTGGATACTATCTGCCTTGCGGTAGGGCTGTCGCCGATGTCGCAGCTCTTGAAGATGGCGGGGTGCAAAATGGTGGACGACCCGAAAAAGGGCGGGCAGGTTCCCGTCTGCGATCCCCACGGGAGGACTTCGCTTCCGGGCGTGTATGTGGCGGGGGATGTGGCCGGCATTGAGGAGGCGTCCTCTGCCATGATCGAGGGAAGGATGGCGGGGATCGCCGCCGCGGAGTTCCTCGGATATATCGGAAAAGATGAGATGGAATCCGAACTGGCGTCCATGGACAAAGCGCTGGACGGGCTGCGCCAGGGGATGTTTGCCCCCCAGAACCGGGGAAAACAGATCACAGAAACGGAGGAGGGGATCGAGGTCTCCCAGAACCTTCTGCTGCACGGATATGTGGCGGACGACGAACTGGAGAGATACCCGGGGGTTACGCATAAGGCCGGCGTTCATCCGGTGATTGAGTGTACCCAGAACATTCCCTGCAACCCCTGTCAGGATGCCTGTAAAAAAGGCTGCATCTCCATCGGTTCTAAGATTACCTCCCTGCCCATTGTCGTGGAGGGTTCGGAGTGCATCAACTGCGGAATGTGCGTGGCCGGATGCTCCGGTCAGGCGATCTTCCTGGTGGACGAGGACTGCGGGGACGGTACTGCCACGGTCACGCTGCCCTATGAGTTCCTGCCCCTGCCGGAAGTTGGGACGAAAGGCAAGGGACTGGGAAGGGACGGGAAGGCCGTCTGCGACGCAGAGGTGGTTTCCGTAAAGAGCATGAAAGCCTTTGACAAGACCAATCTTCTGACGATCCGGGTTCCGAAGGAATACGCGATGAAGGCAAGGTTTTTTAAGGCCGTATAGGAGGACGACATATGAATTCAGTAAATGACAGATCCAGGGATATCGGGCCTTTCCTGCCTGGACCCGACGACGATATGATCATCTGCCGCTGCGAGGAGATCACGAAAGGGGAGATCCGGCAGGCCGTACATGACGGCATGTGGACCCTCACCGAGATCCGGCGGTATCTGCGGACGGGGATGGGGCTCTGCCAGGGGCAAACCTGCGGCAGACTGGTAAAGGGCATCGTGGCGAGAGAACTGGGGATATCGCCGGCGGAACTGGAACCGGCCACAAGCCGCGTTCCCATGCGCCCCATCGAGATGGAAGTTTTTGCCAAGGAGGCGCCGGAGGAAAAGGAGGTCGGATCCTATGAAGACTAACGCGGAAGTTGTCATTGTCGGCGGCGGCATCATCGGCTGTGCGGCTGCATATTATCTTGCCGGAATGGGCGCGGAGGTGATCGTGCTGGAGGGCTCCGACCACATTGGAAACGGGGGTTCCTCTCGAAACGGCGGCGGAGTGCGGCAGTCCGGCCGGGACGTCCGGGAGCTTCCCCTCGTCATGTACGGGATACGGAACCTGTGGCCAAACCTTTCGGAAGAACTGGAAGTGGACTGCGAATATCATCAGGACGGCAACCTGCGTCTCGGGAAGACGGAGAAGCACCGGGAGATCCTGACGAAGCTGGCGGACAGCGCAAGGGGCGTAGGGCTGGACGTCAGGATGATAGACGGGGACGAAGTCCGGGAGATCAATCCCTATCTCTCCCGGGAAGTGATCTGCGCCAGCTGGTGTCCCACGGACGGACACGCGAATCCGCTCACGACGACTCTGGGCTTTTACAAGACGGCGAGAAAACGGGGCGTGACCTTTGTCACGGGGGAGCCTGTCCGGGAACTCCGGGTGATCAAAGGGAAGATCCGCCAGGTGATCACCCCGAACAATATCTATGAGGGCGAAAATGTACTGGTGGCGGCGGGCCTGGATTCCCGGGAGATCCTGACAAGCGTGGGGATCGATATCCCTATGACCAATTCCCTCCTGGAATGTCTCGTGACGGAGGCCCAGCCCCATATGTTCGATCAGATGCTCGGCACGGCGGAGGCGGACTTTTACGGACACCAGACAAAGCACGGGTCCTTTGTCTTTGGCGGGTCTTCGGGCCTGGAGAGGTACAATAAGGACAACGGGACGCCGGTGAATTCCTCAAAGACGGCGCCCTGCATCTGCCGGGGGATCATGAAGTATTTCCCGGATCTGGCGAAAGTGAAGATCGTCCGCACCTGGGCGGGCTGGATGGACGCGTCGTCGGACGGCGTTCCCGCGCTGGGAGCGGTGGAAGAGATACCCGGATTGTACGTTGCCTGCGCGTTCAACGGACATGGTTTCGGGATAGCGCCCGCCGTGGGCGAACAGCTGGCGAAGCTGATCCTGACCGGCAGGACGGATGTGGATCTGAGCCCGCTGCATTACGACAGGTATAAAGCGAAGATCTGAAGATTGCTGTGGCTTTTTGGAAAGAGGTGGAAGATATGAACAACTTTGCCTTTCATGTGCCGACCGATATCCGCTTTGGAAGGGATCAGATCCAGTGTCTCCCGGAGGAACTGGGAAAGCTGGGAAAAAGGATCCTGCTGGTCTATGGGGGCGGCAGTGTTCGAAAAACCGGACTGTACGACAGGATCAGAAGCCTGCTGCAGGAGTTTGAGATATATGAACTCCCCGGGATCGAACCGAATCCGAAACTGTCCTCGGTGGAGAAGGGAAGAGAGATCTGCCGGGAGAAAAAGATCGACGCGATCCTGGCGGTTGGCGGCGGAAGCGTGATCGACGCCTCGAAACATATCGCCGCCGCGGCCTGCTATGAGGGCTCGCCCTGGGATCTGGTGCTGGACAGGAGCCTGGTAAAGGACGCTCTGCCCGTGGCTGTGGTGCTGACGATCTGCGCCACGGGTTCCGAGATGAATTCAGGGGCCGTTATCACCAATGAGAATACCAGCGAAAAGCTGGAGATCAACACGCCCCTTTTGTATCCCAGGCTTTCTGTCTGCGATCCGACGTATCTCTATACGCTGCCGGCAAAGCAGACCGCCGCGGGATGCGTGGATATCCTCTCCCATGCGATGGAGCAGTATTTCCAGCCCAACGATGGGGCTTACATCACGGACGCCCTCAGCGAGGCGGTTATGAAAACGGTGGTGCGGTACGCAAAAAAGGCCATGGAGGAGCCGGAGGATTACGAGGCGAGATCCAACCTGATGTGGGCGTCCACCATCGGATTGAATCACCTTTTGACGGTCGGAAAGGGCGGGGCCTGGAGCGTACACCCGATGGAACACGTGGTCAGCGCCTTTTATGACATTACCCACGGCGTCGGACTTGCGATCCTGACTCCCGCCTGGATGGAATATGTGCTGTCCGAGGGGACGGCGCCCCGATTCGCGCGGTTTGCCAGGGAGGTATTTGGCGTGACGGAACCGGATGATATGCGGGCGGCTTGTCTTTCCGTCGAAAAGGTCAGGGACTTCAACCGTTCCCTGGGTATGCCGGAACGCCTTTCGGAGGCCGGGGTTCCCGATGACCGGCTGGAAGAAATGGCCTCCGAGGCGGTGAGAACCAGCGGCCTGTCTACAAGGGCTTATGTAAAATTGGAGAAAGAGGACGTGCGGAAGATCTTTGCGTCGTGCCGGTGATCTCCGGTCGAAATATATAGAGAAGGGAACTGTCGGCTGCCGGAAGCAGGGAGAGTTCATGCGAGCATACATTTTTTGACCGCTGAGGGTTGGGAGAGGGCGATTGATGAGACAAACGCGGGGGAGAATTTGCGGAAGCAGAGTATAACCTGAAGGTCTGGAGATGGGCGATTAATGAGACAACTGCCGGGGCCGCAAAGCTTGATTTTATAAGAGGATTGTGTTACGATAGCCTAAAATGCTCCATTATGATGATCAATCAAGCATTTGCGGAAAGAGGAATGAATATGCATGTGTCAACGGCTTCTGTTGCAATGATAGGCACCGCTATAGCGTCGGGGATCCTGATACCGGTTTTGTTGTTTCTGATCGTGCGGAAAAAGTCGGGAGGCTCCGCCAAGGCCTTTTTTGTGGGATGCGGGGTGATGTTCCTGTTTGTCATGACGCTGGAGTCGGCGCTGCATGGCGTGATCCTGACGAGTCCGGCGGGCGCCGTGATCCAGGGAAATATATGGCTTTACGGCTTCTACGGCGGTTTTATGGCGGGCCTGTTTGAAGAGACCGGAAGATTTCTGGCTTTTCGGACGATCCTGAAAAAACAGCTGGACAACGACGGAAACGCCTGGACATATGGCGCCGGACACGGGGGTTTCGAGGCCTTCTTTATCCTGGTCTTTAATATGCTCAACACGCTTATTTACGTCATCGTCATCAACAACGGCGGATATGAACAGGTACTGGCGCAGCTTCCGGAGGATCAGAAAGCGATCTTTGCGGAGGGCATTCAGAACATAGTCAATACGCCGGCACCCATGTATCTGTTCTCCATTTTAGAGCGGTGCAGCGCGATCATCCTGCAGATGGCGCTCTCCCTTCTCGTCTGGCTTGCGGTGAAGAAAGGCGGAAAGAAACTGTTCTATTATCCGCTGGCGTTTCTGCTGCACATGCTGGCGGACAGCCTGATGGTGATCTTTAACGAGCTGGTCGGAAATGTCTTTCTCACGGAGATGTTGATCCTGGCCGAGGCCGTTCTGGTGATGGCCTTCGCGCTCTGGCGGTGGAAAGAGGAGAGGAAAGAGCCGGAAGCGATCCCGGAAAATTAAACCGCCGGTTTACTTCCCAAGTATCAAAAAAGGTGCTATCTTATGATTGACGGTGAGGACATGAGAACCTCCCTGAGAAAATAGGACAGCGCCGTTTTTTTACGGCAGAAAGAGGTGGATATTATGAAGATGATGACTTCCGCAGCTGCAAATAAATACCTTCGCGCTTTGGACGAGGAGAAGCAGTTCTATCTGACGCTGGAGAATAACGCGAGCACATATGTGCTCGCGGATAATGAGAAACAGGAGGCACCGGAGTACGACTACAATGCAGTATCGGTAAAGCTGGCAGAGCTGAACGCGAAGATCTGCGCTGTGAAACACGCCATCAACCTGTTTAACGTCAGAACGAAGCTGGAAAAATTTGACATGACCATCGATCAGGCTCTTGTGTATCTGGCGCAGCTCAGCCGGAACAAGAACCGTCTGGACGGCATGCGCAGACGCCAGCCCAAGACCAGGGTGAACGACAGGTTCGGCCGTTCCAACCTGATCGAGTACATGTATGTGAACTACGACCTGGATCAGGTCCGGGAGGATTTTGAAAAGGTCAGCGACGAGATCAGCAGGCTGCAGATGGCCCTGGATTACTGTAACCAGACCATCGAGTTTGAGGTGGACGTGGACTGATGAACAGGGAATGTATCGTCTGATCGGCGACGAGCCGGCTGGTCAGTTTCGTAGACGTGGACTGACAAACAGGGAGCGATGCGTCCCCCCTGATAAAGATTCCGTGTATATCCGCCTTCTTAAAAGTGCTAAGGTGATGGATTGTGAAAGTGTTGTGTTATCTGTTATCCGTTATCTGTGAAGGTGCATGGTTTTTTCAGACAAATTATTGTCTAAACTATTGTCGGGGAAATCCTGGGTTTTAAGCGGATATGCAGAAAACTTCACCCGGAAGGGCCGAAAGGCGTCCGGGGGAGAGTCTGAAGTACGGTTATGGAGACTTGGAGCCGTCCCTTC
>CANQCF010000048.1 GCA_947589505.1 uncultured Acetatifactor sp.
CAAAAAGCCATACAGACAGAAAGGCTCTAGCCCGCATATTTACTGGGTTAGAGCCTATTTTACTTCGGAACTTGAGAGTATAACATATTTTTCAATGTTTGCCACCCCCAAAAAAGAAAAAAAGATTGACAAAAAGATAGACAGGATAAAGTTTGAAGTTTGACATTCCTTCCGAAAAACAGGAATTGACAAACCGAATATGGAGAAGTAAAATATACCTACCGGGGGTATTTTGAACGGCGCATTATTGGCTTCGGAAAATCGGGCGGGGAAATTGCATAAAGAGGTGCACAAATGAGGAAGCGCCGGAGGTCATGAAGTGAGGATAGGGAAAATCCGGTAAGATGGTTCCGGATAGGAAAACTGAAAGTTTTGGATTTCAATAAGAAAAGCCGCATGGTATGGATTTGTCCGGGGAAAAGACAGGAAGGTATGGAGGAGACCGCAATGGGAAACAATTTAGAACAGGAAAAAAACATCTGCTGTCAGTGCAGCGGAAAGCAGAAGGCGCGGGATGAAAAGGAAAAGAGGGACCTGATCAATCGGCTGAGAAGGATCGAGGGGCAGGTCCGCGGCATAGAAAACATGGTGGAAAAAAATGTTTACTGCACGGATATCCTGGTCCAGGTTTCCGCGGTTACTTCCGCGCTGAACAGTTTCAACAAGGTGCTTCTGGCAAATCATGTGCGGACTTGTGTGGCGGAGAATATCCGGGACGGCAATGATGAGGTCATCGAGGAGCTTGTGACTGTGCTTCAGAAGATGATGAAATGACGGCAAGGGATGAGGGCGGATTGAAACGACCATGCTTCAGAAGATGATGAAATGACAGCATGGGACGAGAGCGGGTTGAAATAGAAGCGGGACAGGGACGGAAAGAACGAAAAGAGTAAGGTTGAAACACAAGGGAAAGCTCTGAAACAGCGGGATTGGAGTCTGCAAAGAAGAAATGGAAAGGCTGAAGCAAAAGAGCAGATTCTGAGACAGCAGTGATGAAATTCTTAAAGAGGGAAAAGGCAAGGACTGAAACGAAACAGTCAGGACCGAATACGACAGGCCGCAGTTCGGCGGAGGGAAAGAGAGGTCAGGAAAATGGTACAGTATCTTGTGACGGGAATGAGTTGCGCCGCTTGCAGCGCCAGGGTGGAAAAGGCGGTGTCGGCGGTGGAAGGTGTGACGGCGTGTTCCGTCAATCTTTTGACGAATTCCATGGGTGTGGAGGGAACCGCGTCGCCCCAGGCGGTCATTGCCGCCGTGACCCAGGCGGGGTACGGGGCGAGACTGAAGAACGGCGAGAGAAAGCAGGGGAATGTTGAGGACCCGGAAGAAGGCTTGAAGGACACGGAGACTCCGAAGATGAAGCGGCGGCTGATCGCGTCCCTGGTGCTGCTTGTCCCGCTGATGTACTTTTCCATGGGCCATATGATGTGGGGATGGCCGGCACCGGCCTTCCTTGCGGAGAACCATTTGGCCATGGGGCTTTTGCAGCTGCTCCTTACGGGGATGATCATGGTGATCAACCAGAAGTTTTTCATCAGCGGGTTCCGGGGGCTTGTGCACCGGGCGCCGAATATGGACACTCTTGTGGCCATGGGGTCGGGTGCGGCGTTCCTGTACAGCGTTTACGCGCTCTTTGCCATGAGTGGGGCCGTGACGAGGGGGGATCACGAGGCGGCCATGGGGTATATGCACGAGTTTTACTTTGAGTCCGCCGCCATGATCCTGACGCTGATCACAGTGGGGAAAATGCTGGAGGCGAGGTCCAAGGGCAGGACGACGGACGCGCTGAAGAGCCTCATGCGTCTTGCACCGAAGACCGCCCTTCTCTGGCAGGACGGCCAGGAGACGGAAGTGCCGGTAGAGCGGATTCAGATCGGGGATCGTTTCGCAGTGCGGCCCGGGGACAGCATCCCGGTGGACGGGATTATTTTGGAAGGAGTCAGCGCGGTGAACGAGTCGGCGCTGACGGGAGAGAGTATTCCCGTGGACAAACAGGCGGGGGATACCGTGTCCGCAGCCACGATCAATCAGTCCGGCTATCTCGTCTGTGAGGCCAGGCGCATAGGGGAGGACACGACGCTCTCCCGGATCATTCAGATGGTCAGCGACGTGGCGGCGGCAAAGGCGCCCATCGCCAAGGTGGCGGACAGAGTTTCCGGCGTTTTCGTGCCGGCGGTCATTGCGGTGGCAGTCGTTTCGTTCCTGGTATGGATGGCGGTGGGGCAGACCTTTGGATTCGCCCTGGCAAGGGCCATCTCTGTGCTGGTGATCAGCTGCCCCTGCGCGCTGGGTCTGGCGACCCCTGTGGCGATCATGGTGGGCAACGGCATGGGCGCAAAAAACGGCATTTTGTTTAAGACTGCCGTCTCCCTGGAGGAGACGGGCAAGGTTTCCGTGGCGGCGTTGGATAAGACCGGGAGCATTACGAAAGGGGAGCCCAAGGTGACGGATCTGTGCCCGGCGGAGGGCGTTTCGGAAGATGCGCTGGTTGCAGCGGCGCTCTCCTTGGAGCAGAAGAGCGAGCATCCCCTTGCAAAGGCTATCGTAGAGTACGGCCGGGAGATCGGAAGGCAGGGGGAGCCGGTGCAGGAATTTCAGGCATTGGCCGGAAACGGTCTGACAGGACGGATCAGGGAAAAGCGTCTCCTGGGCGGAAGCCTGAAATGGATCCGGGAAAAGCTTTCTCTGCCCGAGGGGATGGAAAAAAAGGCACGGGAGCTTTCGGATCAGGGAAAGACGCCCATGTTTTTTGCGGAGAATGATAAGCTCCTGGGGATGATCGCGGTGGCGGACGTCATCAAGGAGGACAGCGTACAGGCGGTTCGGGAGCTGAAAAATATGGGGATCCGCGTCGTGATGCTGACGGGGGACAATCAGCGGACGGCGGAGGCCATCGGAAGACAGGTTGGCGTGGACGAGGTGATTGCGGGCGTCCTGCCGGACGGAAAGGCCGCACAGATCGGAGAGCTGCAGAGAGGCGGCCGAAAGGTGGTCATGATTGGGGATGGTATAAATGATGCACCTGCGCTGACGAAAGCGGATATCGGCATGGCTATCGGCGCGGGGGCGGACGTCGCCATCGACGCGGCGGACGTGGTACTCATGAAGAGCAGTCTCTTAGACGTACCCGCGGCGATCCGGTTGAGCCGCGCCACTCTCCGGAATATCCATGAAAACCTTTTCTGGGCCTTTTTCTACAATGTGATCGGGATCCCTCTGGCGGCCGGCGTGTGGTTCCCTGTTTTTGGCTGGACCCTGAACCCCATGTTTGGGGCGGCGGCCATGAGCCTGTCCAGTTTCTGCGTTGTGACAAACGCGTTAAGGCTGAATTTCTTAAAAGTACACGACGCGTCCAGGGACAGGAAAGTAAAAACCGGACGGAAAGCGGCTGCGGCTGCGGCGGAGAAAATGACTGCGGCGGAGAGAGAGGCTGCTCCGGAGAAAACGACTGCGGCGGAGAAAACATCAGCGCAAAATCTTGCAAATGAGCGAGGAACAGCTGCCCTTCAGGAAACGCCGGAGGGCGCAGCGAAAGAGCTTATTGCAGGCGCTGCTTTCAGAGATGACGGGGAAAAGGAGCCTCAGGATCAAGTGGCCGGAACTTCAGGCGGCGCCGGACAGCACACCTGCGTCATCCGCATAAACGGAATGATGTGCGGACACTGTGAGAACGCGGTGAAGACCTCCCTGGAAAAGGTGGAGGGAGTCCTTGCGGCCCAGGCGGATCACGAGAAGGGAACCGCTGTGGTAAAGACTTCCGGGATCCCTTCGGAGGAAGCATTGCGCAGAGCCGTGGAGCAGGAGGATTACGAGTTTCTGGGTCTGGAGTGGGACCCGGAGGAAAAATAAAGGGGCGTCATTTTTTTAAGACCTTCCTGGGGGACAGGATCAGGAGTTCCACGGCCATCCTGTCGCTGAACAGTCCGGTTTTGACCTGGTAGTCCATATCCGCACATTCCTCCAGGGCTCTCTGAAGCTCAGCGGACTTATAGAGGGATGCCTGGGAGACGTATTTTCCCACGGCAAAAGGCGGTACGCCCAGCCGGGAGGCGATGTCCCGATCGCTGAAACCGCGCCTCTTCAGTTCTTTTGTCTGCAGCAGGTGGTTGTACTGCCGGGCAATCATGGTGAGCACGAGCATGGGAGATACCTTCAGGGCCAGGAGATCATAGTAAAGATCCAGGGCCCTCCGGGTCTGGCGTCTCGCCACCGCTTCCATCATGTCAAAGATGCGGTCGCTGAGCTTTACGGTGCAGACCGCCTCTATGTCCGCATCTGTCACCACATCCCTGTCCAGGCAGTAAGAGATCACTTTTTCGAGTTCCATCTGGATGTTCTGCATGTCAGTCCCGGTTTTAGACAGGAACAGACAGACGGTATCCTCCGTAATCTTTTTTCCCTCCTTTGACAGGGTGGAACCGATCCAGCGCTTTAAGGTCTTTTCGTCCTGCACGGTAAATTCCACAGCGCATCCTTTGGAGGATACGGTCTTGAAAAGTTTGCTGCGCTTGTCCACTTCACTTTCCGTAAAGACAAAGAACGCGGTGGGGCTGGGAGAAGCCAGATACTCCGCCATTTTTTCTCCGCCGGACTTAAAAAGGCCGGTGTCGGAGAGAAAGATCACCCGGCGCTCCGCAAGGAACGGCAGGGTCTCCGCCAGGTCGATGATCTGGGCCACAGGAACATCCTTCCCCTCGAAAAAATGGGTGTTCATCTCGTCGCCGCCGGTCAGGGCGTCACGCAGTTTTTGGGTGTATTGTTTCTTAAGATAGCGCTCTTCTCCATACAGAAGATAGATCTGCTGAAAGTTCTTTTCTTTTATTTGATTCAGTATTCGCTGCATATCGTTTTGTCCCTTTTAGTGATAGGATCTGATGCAATCCTTTTGACACAGCATAAAGGTTCAGCTCAGACCACGCCATCCGCAAAGCCGGGACTTCGTGTTCCAGCATTGTGGCTATTGTGGCTTGCCGAACTGTTACAATACAGTATATCCTATTTTCGATCTTTTGGAAAGGGAAAAGATAAAAAGGATGCCGGGAGACCTCGACAGCGCGAGACTGCAAAGGGCGCGGGAGAACGCGGGCGGCCATGGCAGCGGGAGGCAGCAAAGGGCGCGGGATGGCATTGACCGAGAAAGAAAAACAGGAGAAAAAGTAGGGAAAATGTATTGAGGTTCGGGATATCTTGTGTTACTATATTTTTATGTACGCAAAATATTGCGGGACAACAGAAGGAGGCCGAGGGCCCGAAACGGAAACGAAACGGAGGCAATGGAAATGAGCAAGGAAAAGGGATTTATCAGTGAGTTTAAGAAATTTATTCTGCGCGGGAACGTGATGGATATGGCAGTCGGCGTTATCGTCGGCGGCGCGTTCACAGCGATCGTAACATCCTTAAATACGGATATTCTGACCCCGATCCTGGGACTTTTCGGAGGCATGGATTTCAGCAATCTCTTTATCCAGCTGACACACAGGGATGTGAAGTACGCGACTCTCGCGGCCGCTCAGGAGGCAGGCGCGGCAACGCTGGCATACGGCAATTTTATCACCGCGGTTATCAACTTCCTGATCACCGCGTTCGTGATCTTCTGCCTGGTGAAAGGGATCAACACGATCAATGACAAGTTCAGCAAGAAGGAAGAACCGGCGGCTCCCACCACAAAGAAATGTCCTTTCTGTAAGTCGGAGATCGCCATCGACGCGACCAGGTGCCCTCACTGCACTTCCCAGCTGGAGGAAAAGTAAGAGCGCGGACAGGGATGTGATCGGAGTTGCCACAGAGAAGGGAAGGATGCTTCTATGCATGGATGGGGATGGAGAGGTCTTGTCCTGACGGTCTGCGCATTTCTGGCGTCCGCGGCAGCAGGCTGCGGAGGCGGGACGGCGAAGACGCAGGAGGCCGTGACCATGATCGGGGAGATGGATTATCAGGGGGCTCTCGCCGCGCTGGCGGAGGCACAGGAGGGAAAAGAGGACGCTTATCAGGTCCTCAGAGTCCAGGGAATCGCCTATATGGGCCTGGCCTCCTATGAGGAAGCCATCGAGTGCTTCCTGGGAGCGCTGTCCCTCAGCGACGGTCTGATCAAGGACGTGGATTTCGACGTGAACTATTATCTCGCCGAGGCGTACAGCCGCATCGGCCGTTTCGCAGAAGCAAAGGACGTATACAATGCGATTCTTGCCCTGCGGGACGAGGAGGAAGACGCCTATTTCAAGAGAGGCGGCGTGGAGCTGGAGCTGGATCAGTACACGGAGGCAAAAGCGGATTTTGACCGGGTGGTGGAGATGGATCCGAAGAATTACGACCGGCTGTTCGCCATCTATGAGGTCTTCGCCCACTTCGGGTATAAGGAGGCAGGCCAGGAATATCTCCGCTATGTGCTGGAAAATGGGGAGGATACCCTTAGTTCCTTTGACCGGGGACGGCTCTATTATTATCTGGAAGATTACCAGAAGGCTTATGTGGAGCTGGAGAAGGCGAAGGAGGATGGGACGGCCCAGAGCAGTCTTTATCTCGGAAAGGCCTATGAAGCCACAGGAGATTACAACTATGCCTGCAATGTCTACAGAAGTTATCTCGACAAGCAGGGCGACAGCGCGGAGATGTACAATCAGCTGGGGATCTGCGAGCTGAAACGGCAGAACTACAGGGAGGCCCTTTCGGCTTTTCAGTCGGGGCTTGCCCTTCAGGACAAGGCTGTGCAGCAGACGCTTTCTTATAATGAAATTGTCGCATACGAGTATCTCGGCGAGTTTGAAAAGGCGGAATCTTTGATACAGGCTTATGCAGGGAATTATCCGGATGACGCGGAGGCCAAGAGGGAGAGAGATTTTCTGGCTACAAGACACAGCGGCGCCGTGCCCCAGCCGGAGGAAGAGCAGCCGCAGGAATGACTCAGGCGCGGGGAAAGGTGTCTGCCTGGCAAAGCGGGGGAAAAGCTCCCTGGCAGGTTCCTCTATGTCATGTGTCCTCACAGCGGATGAATTCCGGAATCCGTGGCCGGATGGGTGAAAAAACAAAATAGAAGTACAATATAAAACAGACAGGAGCGTCAGGAAACATGACGCTCCTGTTTTCCTTGTAAATAGGGCATTCTACAAGATATGACATGCGTGACGAAAATTTAACACTATATATTGTGTATTACCATTGACATCCACAAGTACAGGTGGTAAAATGACTTTTAGAACGCCGCTAGACGGAACGAAAGAGAAGTAAGGGGGAATTACAGGAATGCTTCAGATCATTAAGAGGGATGGAACCAGGACGGATTTTACCTTGTCGAAGGTAAATGATGCGATCATGAAGGCGTTTAACGCTACGGAGATGAGTTACAACAACGATATCGTGGATCTGCTGGCGCTGAGGGTCACCGCGGACTTTCAGTCCAAAGTTAAGGACAATGCGATCCAGATCGAGGACGTGCAGGACAGCGTGGAGAAGGTGCTGGGGCAGGCCGGATACGAGGAGGTTGCAAAGGCGTATATCCTGTACCGCAAGCAGCGCGAGAAAATGCGTGCGATGAAATCCACCATTCTTGACTATAAGGATGTCGTAAACAGCTATGTGAAGGTGGAGGACTGGCGGGTAAAGGAGAATTCCACCGTCACCTATTCGGTGGGGGGACTGATCCTCTCCAATTCCGGTGCGGTCACGGCGAACTACTGGCTTTCGGAGATCTATGACGAGGAGATCGCGGAGGCGCACAGGAATGCGGATATCCATATTCACGATCTCTCCATGCTCACAGGGTACTGCGCGGGGTGGTCCTTAAAGCAGTTGATTCAGGAAGGGCTCGGCGGTATTACCGGCAAGATCTCCTCCGCTCCGGCAAAGCATCTCTCCGTGCTTTGCAACCAGATGGTGAATTTCCTGGGCATCATGCAGAACGAGTGGGCCGGCGCGCAGGCATTTTCCTCCTTCGACACCTATCTGGCGCCCTTTGTAAAGGTGGATCATCTGAACTACCATGATGTGAAGAAGTGTATCGAGTCCTTTATCTACGGGGTAAACACTCCCAGCCGGTGGGGCACACAGGCGCCCTTCTCCAATATCACGCTGGACTGGACGGTGCCGGAGGATCTGGCGGAGCTTCCCGCGATCGTCGGCGGCAAGGAGATGAACTTCAAATACAAGGACTGCAAGGAAGAGATGGATATGGTGAACAAGGCGTTCATCGAGACCATGATCGAGGGGGATTCCCACGGCAGAGGGTTCCAGTACCCGATCCCTACCTATTCCATCACGAAAGATTTTGACTGGTCCGACACGGAGAACAACCGTCTGCTGTTTGAGATGACTGCGAAGTACGGGACCCCTTACTTCTCCAATTATATCAACTCCGACATGCAGCCCTCCGACGTCAGGAGCATGTGCTGCAGGCTCCGTCTCGATTTGCGGGAGCTGAGAAAGAAGACCGGCGGTTTCTTCGGATCGGGGGAGAGCACCGGAAGCGTCGGCGTGGTGACCATCAATATGCCCAGGATCGCCTATCTCTCTGCAAACAAGGATGAATTTTATGCGCGGCTGAACCGGATGATGGACATTGCGGCCCGCTCCTTAAAGATCAAGAGGGGCGTTATCACGAAGCTCCTGGACGAGGGGCTGTACCCTTACACCAAGAGATATCTGGGAACCTTTGACAATCATTTTTCCACCATCGGTCTGATCGGCATGAACGAGGTGGGACTGAATGCGAACTGGCTGAGGGCGGACATGAGCGATCCCAGGACCCAGGAGTTTACGAAGGAGGTCCTGAACCACATGAGGAACCGCCTGTCGGATTACCAGGAGCAGTACGGCGACCTCTATAACCTGGAGGCGACTCCCGCGGAGAGCACGACCTACCGCCTGGCAAAGCACGACAAGAAGCGCTATCCCATGATCAAGACGGCCGGCAAGGAGGGCGATACCCCGTATTACACCAACTCCTCCCACCTGCCCGTGAACTATACCGTGGATATCTTTGACGCGCTGGACATCCAGGACGAACTGCAGACCCTCTACACTTCCGGAACCGTGTTCCACGCGTTCCTGGGAGAGAAGCTTCCGGATTGGAAAGCTGCGGCGTCCCTGGTGCGCACCATCGCTCAGAATTATAAACTGCCCTATTACACCCTGTCCCCCACGTATTCCATCTGTAAGGAGCATGGCTATCTGGCGGGCGAGGTCTATGAGTGCCCTCACTGCAAGGCGAAGACGGAGGTTTACAGCCGCATCACCGGCTACTACCGTCCCGTGCAGAACTGGAATGATGGAAAGCTGCAGGAGTATGCCAACAGAACGGAATACGACATTGCAAAGTCCGTGTTAAAGCGCCCTGTCAGCACGGTGGTGACTCTCTCTAATTTTGACAAGGATGTGGAGGTCTCCGTGGAGAAGCCCCAGGGTGTGCGGTATCTGTTTACCACAAAGACCTGCCCCAACTGTGTCCTGGCAAAGGAGTACCTGAAGGATATCCCCTATGTGGCTCTGGACGCCATGGAAAACGTAGAGCTGGCGAACCGGTACGGCGTGATGCAGGCGCCCACGCTGGTAGTCGTGGAGGGGGACAAATTCCAAAAGATCGTTGGTGCCCCCAGGATACTGAAGTACACGCAGCAGCTGAAAATGGCAACTGTATAGCCGGCAGCCGGGACTTTGGCGGAATGCCGAAACCGACGGGATAAGGGGAAACAGAATGATCGACAAACTGATTCAAAAAATTCAAAAGACCCAGGCCCCCATTGTGGTGGGCCTGGATCCCATGATGAAATATGTGCCTTCCCAGATCCGGGAGGCTGCCTTCGCGGAATACGGCGAGACCCTGGAGGGGGCAGCGGAGGCGGTCTGGCAGTACAATAAGGGGATCGTGGACGCCGTCTGCGACCTGATTCCGGCGGTAAAGCCCCAGATCGCTATGTACGAGCAGTTTGGGATCCCGGGGCTCATAGCTTTTCAGAAGACGGTCCGGTACTGTAAGGAGAAAGGCCTGGTGGTCATCGGGGATATCAAGCGGGGCGATATCGGCTCCACATCCGAGGCCTACGCGGTGGGCCATCTGGGAAAGGTGAGCGTGGGGAGCCAGTCCTTCTATGGCTTTGACGAGGATTTTGTAACGGTGAATCCCTACCTGGGCAGCGACGGGGTAAAGCCCTTTATCAAGGTCTGCCAGGAGGAAAAGAAGGGTATTTTTGTCCTGGTAAAGACTTCCAACCCCTCCAGCGGGGAGTTTCAGGACCGCCTGGTGGACGGAAAGCCCCTGTATGAAATTGTGGGAGAGAAAGTGGCCCAGTGGGGGCAGGAGTGCATGGGAGATTCCTACAGTTATGTGGGCGCGGTGGTGGGCGCCACCTATCCGGAGCAGGGCAGGATCCTGCGGAAGATCATGCCGAAAGCCTTTATCCTGGTTCCCGGCTACGGAGCCCAGGGCGGCAGGGGCGCGGACCTGGTTCATTTCTTTAACGAGGACGGACTGGGCGCGATCATCAACTCTTCCCGGGGCATTATCGCCGCTTATCAGCAGGAGAAGTACGCGAAATACGGAGAAGCGGGTTACGCCGAGGCGTCCCGGGCGGCGGTGCTGGATATGAAGGAGGACATCGCGGCAGCGCTGGCGGCGAGAGGCTGACGAATGGTGATTCAAAACGGACTTGTCTTTGGAAAAGACGGTAAATTTGAGAGGGCGGACGTCCGGATAAAGGATGGAATCGTCCGGCAGGTCGGGGAGATCCGGGATCTGCAGGACGAAGCGGAAATCCTGGACGCCGCCGGTAAATACGTGGTCCCCGGCTTTGTGGACATACATCTCCACGGAGCCGCGGGCCACGATTTTTGTGACGGAAAAGAAGATTCCCTGAAAAAGATCGCTGAGTATGAGCGCTCCCGGGGCGTGACTGCAATCTGCCCGACAACCATGTCCCTTCCTATGGAGAAATTGCAGGAAATCCTTCGGAAGATTGACGGATTTGCAGGAAAAATGTCGAATCGGGATTCCTCCAGAATCCTGGGGATCCATCTGGAGGGACCTTTTCTGGACCCGGACCGGAGGGGAGCCCAAAAGGAAGCCTATTTAAGAGATCCGGATCTGCAGTGGTTCCGGCAGTTACAAAAAGCGTCGGGAAACAGGATCCGTCTTGTGACGCTGGCCCCGGAACTCCCCGGGGGGATGGAGTTTATTCGTCAGGTGAAAAGCGAAGTACCTTCCGGTGAGAAACTGACGGTCTCCCTGGGACATACCCAGGCGGATTATGAGACTGCGGCGGAAGCGTTCCGCGCCGGAGCGGATCATGTGACCCATCTTTGGAACGCCATGCCGGGAATGCATCACAGGGCTCCCGGGATCACAGGCGCGGCCATGGATCAAAGCCATGTGACGGCGGAGCTGATCTGCGACGGCCTGCACGTTCATCCGGCCATGGTCCGCGCGGCGTTCCGCCTGTTCGGACCGGACCGGATCTGCCTGGTCAGCGATTCCATGGAGGCGGCGGGGATGCCGGACGGGGAATACAGTCTGGGCGGTCAGAGGGTGTATCAAAAGGACGGCGCCGCAAGGCTTTCGGACGGTACGCTGGCGGGTTCCGCCACGGATCTCTTTGCCTGTTTCCAGAGGGCGGTCCGGTTCGGCGTACCTCTGGAGGACGCCCTGAAAGCGGTGACCTGCAATCCTGCCAGAAGCATCGGCATGGAGGGAAGGGCGGGGGTGATCCGTCCCGGGGCCCCTGCGGACATTCTCCTGCTGAATGCGGAGCTGGAGCTTGAGAGAGTTCTGTGATATGGTCTGTGATATGGATGATCCGGGATGATGCTCAGCCTGCCCGTGCGGGGTGCCGTCCTGCAGGCAGTTCCTGTTCCTGCCAGACAGCACCCTGCGGAGAGTTCCTGTTTTGGCGGGCGGTCTTTGTTCCTGCGGGCAATTTTTGTTTCGGCAGGCAGTTCCTGTTCCCGCTAGGCGGCACCACCCTGCGGGGGTAGTTCCAGTCTGGTCAGGCAGTCTTTGTCCCTGCTAGGCAGTTCCTATTGCGGCAGGCAGTCCTGCACTCGGCTCAGCGAGGCGAAGCCACATTCTTAATAATGTCAAAAAATGCACAGTGAAAAATGGCATTGTCAAGAAGTGAAAAGCCCCGGCTTTTCCTGTGCAACAAACTACATTCAGACCACAAGTTTCTACATTTATTTTTGAAAAAACCGAGGATAAAATGTTCTAGAGAATTGCGGATACTAGATGCCTATGAGGTGAAGAACGTGGAACACAAGAAGAAATCGAAGCTGGGATTTATCTGGGAGAATATGAAGGGATACCGTGCATTTTATGCGCTGGGGATCCTCGGCACCATCACTTACAATGTACTGCAGCTTGTGGTGCCCTATTTTACCCAGCAGATTCTTGACAACTTTCTCTCTGGGGAGAATGCGGCGTACAACCTGGCGAACCGCCGGGACTGGCTTTATGAACTGATCCTGGGCATGGTACTGATCACTTTTCTGCGGACTACCGTGGTCTATCTCTCCTGTATGGACGCGGAGATCGTGTCCCAGAAAGTCCTGTACCGGATCAGGACCCATTTGTTCTGGAAGATCGAGAATCAGGACATGAAATTTTACAGCACATTCCGCACCGGAGACCTGATGGCACGTGTGACCGGAGACTTGGACGCCATCCGCCACATGCTGGCCTGGGTCATCAGAAGCATCGTGGAGGCGGTTGCCCTGATGACCGCCACGGCGGTCTATTTCCTTTACATGGACTGGAGGCTGGCGCTCAGCATGCTGGTCATCTCACCCTTTATCTTCCTGATCATCATTTTGTTCAAGAATAAAGTGGCGCCCAGGCATAAGGAACTGAGGGAGAGGCTTGCGGAGATGAACACGGCGGCTCAGGAGAACATCTCCGGCAACCGGGTGGTGAAGGCTTTCGCAAGGGAAGATTACGAGATCAAAAAATTCGAAGCCTGCAATCAGGCGTATTCCAAGACCAACCGGAAGACGGCCCTTACCTGGCTGACCTATTATCCCTACATAGAGTCCTTCGCAAACCTGATGCCCATCGTCCTTCTGGTAATGGGCGGAATGTTCATCATCAACGGAAGCATCACCATGGGTGAATATGTGGCCTTCTCCGGGCTGATCTGGGCGATCACCAACCCCATGCGTATGCTGGGCAATATCATGAACGAGTTCCAGAGATTTTCGGCGGCGGCGGATAAGGTGATGGAGATCTATTACTCCGAGCCGGAGATCGTGGATGCGCCGGATGCCATAGACCGTCCCGAGCGGTTCCGGGGCAAGGTGGAATTCCGGAACGTCAGCTTCCAGTATTCGGACGGCAATGTGCCGGTGCTCCACAATGTATCCTTTACCGTGGAACCCGGAGAGACCGTGGCCATCATGGGCGAAACGGGGTGCGGCAAGACCACGCTGATCCACATGATTCCCCGGTTCTTCGAACCTACCGAGGGCGAGGTGCTGGTGGACGATATCGACGTCCGGAAGATGAAACTGCACCAGCTGAGAAAGAATATCGGCCTGGCGACCCAGGACGTTCTCCTGTATTCCGACACCATCGACGGAAACATTGCCTATGGGGATCCCCATATCAGGCAGGAGGAAGTGGTAAAATTCGCCCGGTATTCCGCGGCGGATGAATTTATCGCGAAGATGCCGGAGGGGTACGACACCATCGTCGGAGAGAGGGGCGTGGGCCTCTCCGGAGGACAGAAACAGAGGATCTCCCTGGCGAGGGCCCTTGCGGTGAAACCCTCCATCCTGATCCTGGACGACACCACATCGGCGGTGGATATGGAGACGGAGAAAAAGATCCAGCACAGCCTTAGAGAACTGGATTTCCCCTGCACGAAGATCATTATTGCCCAGAGGATTTCCACCACGAAGTCCGCGGATAAGATCCTGGTCCTTCAGGACGGGCGCATCACCGAGTGCGGGAGCCACGCGGAGCTGGTGGCAAAGAAGGGCTATTATTACAGTCTGGTGAAACTGCAGACAGGAGAGGAGGAGTAGTCATGGCCAGAAGAAACACTTACAGAGAAGACGAAGTTCTGGAAACCCCCTTTGACATACATCACCTTCTTCGGGCTTCCGTCTATATCAAAAAATATGCGGGAAAGATGATCTTTGCCATGGTGCTCAGCGCCCTTGGCGGCATCGCGGGACTGTTCACGCCGAAGATCACCCAGGTGGCCCTGGACGTGGCGATCCCCAACAAGGATCTCCATCAGCTGTACACCCTGGCGGGACTTCTGGTGCTGGCTTTTGTAGTGGCTGTGACCTTTACCACCATCCGCTCCCGGATCATGGTGAACGTGAGCCAGGATATTATCTACGATATCCGAAAGGATGTCTTTGACCATCTGCAGGAGCTGTCCTTCCAGTATTACGACGACAGACCTCACGGAAAGATCCTGATCCGCGTGGTCAACTACGTCAACTCCGTGTCGGATATGCTCTCCAACGGGCTGATCAACGTGGCGCTGGAGATTTTGAACCTGATCTTTATCGTGATCTTTATGTTCCTGCTGGACGTAAAGCTCTCCCTTGTAGTGCTGGCGGGGGTGCCGATCCTGATGGTATTCCTGATGTATATCAAGCGGAAGCAGAGAAGGGCCTGGCAGCAGGTCTCCAACAAGAACTCCAACCTGAACGCCTACCTGCAGGAGAACATTGTGGGCGCCAGGATCACCCAGGTCTTTGCCCGGGAGCAGGAAAACGCGGATACCTTCGCGGTTCTCTCCGACCGGTGCAGGTCAACCTGGATGGAGGCGGTGAAATACAGCAACCTGGTGTGGCCCGGGATCGACAACATCTCCGTGTGCGTGAGAGCGGCCATCTTTATATTCGGCCTCCTGGTGTTTGGAAAGAGTACCAGCCTGGGCGTGATCTTCGGTATTTCCTCCTATGCGTCCCAGTTTTGGCAGCCCATTATGAACCTGGGGAATATTTTCAACAACTTTATCAACAATATCGCCTACCTGGAGCGTATCTTCGAGACGCTGGATGAGCCTGTCACGGTGGCTGACGCGGAGGATGCCGTGGAGATGCCGAAGATCAAGGGGCAGGTGACGTTTGAAAACGTGGACTTCAGCTATGAGGAGGGGAAACCCGTCCTGAACAATCTTTCCTTTACGGTGGAGCCGGGAGAGAGCGTTGCGCTGGTAGGTCCTACCGGCGCGGGAAAGAGCACCATCGTCAACCTGATCTCCAGATTTTATAACGTCAACGGCGGAAGGGTGCTGATCGACGGGCAGGATATCTCCAAGGTGACGCTGCGGTCCCTCCGCTCCCAGATGGGTATCATGCTGCAGGACAGCTTTATCTTCTCCGGCACCATCGAGGACAATATCCGCTACGGGAAACTGGATGCCACCCATGAGGAGATCGTGGAGGCCAGCAAGATCGTCTGCGCGGATGAGTTCATCCGGAAGTTTGCGGAAGGCTATCAGATGGAAGTGAAGGAGCGGGGCTCCCTTCTCTCCCAGGGTCAGAAACAGCTGATCTCCTTTGCGAGAACCCTGCTCTCCGATCCCGCGATCCTGGTGCTGGATGAGGCTACCTCCAGCATCGACGTACAGACGGAGAGAGCGCTTCAGCAGGGCCTGAACGCCATGCTTCAGGGAAGAACCTCCTTTATCATCGCCCACCGGCTCTCCACCATCAAGAACTGCGACAAGATCATGTATATCGACCAGGGCGGTATCATGGAGTGCGGCACCCATGAGGAGCTGATGGCAAAGAAGGGGTATTACTATCACCTGTACACGGCACAGATGGAGGATATCGCATAAGTTTTGATCTGTTAAGGAGGGGTCCACGGACGTGGACTCCTTTTTTCGTGTCTTTGTCCGGGCCGGGCGCTTTCTGTCATTCTTTAGAAAATCTTAAGGGTCCCGAACATTGACCGGCCTCCCAATTCATGGTATGATTCAGGATATGCCTGTAAAAGGTTTTAGGAAAGGGAGGTGCCGGTATGAAAGAGCTGCTATACACTATCGTGGGGCTGATCGCAAAGATCCACAGCCGGCTTTTGCAGCTGAATGATGCCTACGAATATAATTTTACGGATAAAGAGCTTCATTTTCTGGTCATCGGGCTGATGGGAATGGCGTTTATATTTATTGTACATCCCGTGTTCAAGTGGCTGGCGTCGAGGGATCATGTGATGGTGATCTCCTGGATCTATGTCACGACGCTGATCGTTGTGATCACCTTTGCCATTGAGATCGGTCAGAAGGTGACTCACACAGGAAATATGGAATTTGCGGACATTATGTTCGGCCTGGCGGGGTTCTTCGCCATGTTCTTTGTCTTTGCCGTGTTTCGGGAAATATATCACCTGATCCTTCGGTTTGTTGTGAGACGAAGGGGCGAAGACGACCCGGAAGAATTTTAAAGGCACGCCTTCGTCAGTTTTTTCGGTCTGCCCTGCTTGCTCATAAAAGCAGCGGTCCGGCCCTGCACATTTGAAAAGCCGGGTTTCAGGGCGGAGCGGATTGTCATACAAGTTCGGATCCGGCTGCGGCCGACGGGCAGAGCAGCTGCGGCAGAATGATGGAAAAAGGATTATCGTTATGAAGGTTAACGTCAGGAAGGTGGCTTTCCCGGAGGAAGAGGGGGCCGAGATCCGGGCCCTGGAAATCACGGAGGAAATCCAGGAAGCCATAGGGTTGTTGGAAAACAGGCGCGGCGGAATTCCCTGTGCGGCGGATTCCGGGACGGTGGTCTGCAGGACGGATGAGATTTATTACATAGAATCCGTGGACAAGCGGACATACGTCTACACGAAAGAGCACTGTTATGAGACAAAATACCGCTTGTACGAGCTGGAGGATATGCTGCCCTTTCATTACCTGCGCTGTTCAAAAGCCATGATCGTGAACATTCGGAAGATCAAGTCGGTAAAGGCGGATCTGAATGCCCGGATGACGGCGGAACTGCTGAACGGGGAGCAGATCGTGATCTCCAGGAGCTATGTGAAGGATCTGAAAAGAAAGCTGGGGCTGTGATATGACAAAGGCAAAACAGTTGTTTCAACAGACGGTTCTGATATCGGCGGCGATCCTGTTCGGCATCGGGATCCAGACATTGACGGAGAAAGCCTTGGGTGGGAACGGCGTGATCGTATGGCCGTGGTATATTCCGATCTCCATCGTTCTCACGGGTTTCCTCTGTTCCCTTCCCACGCTGCTGATCCTGGATCAGGAACGGCCGGGCAGGGGGGAGTTCCTCATTAGACTGATTCTTCAGTTTCTCAGCACGGGCGGGGTGGTCTCTCTCTGCGGGTATCTCTTTGGCTGGTACGACAGCTGGCGGAGCTATCT
>CANQCF010000049.1 GCA_947589505.1 uncultured Acetatifactor sp.
CAGCGTTTAACGCCATTCAAACGGCGTGGCCTGATATACGTAATAATTAAGCCAATTGCTGTAGAGATTGTTGCTGTGGGATCTCCACTGCAGGTTCGGCCTCTGCTCCGGGTCGTCGTTCGGATAATAGTTATAAGGGATCTGGATCGGGAGTCCCTTGTTCCGGTCGCGGATATACTCGTTGTTCAGGGTCATGCGGTCATATTCCGGGTGGCCGGTGACAAAAATCTTCTTCCCGTTCTCCGCCATGGCCAGAAAGACTCCCGCCGTCTCGCTCTCCGCCAGAACCGTCAGCTCCTTACAGGCGTGGATGGCCTCCGCGCTGGTCTCCGTGTGCCGGCTGTGGGGTGCGAGAAAGATATCGTCAAATCCCCTCACCAGAGGGATCTTGCGGTTGCTCACCTTATGTTCATACACGCCAAAGAGTTTCTGGGGGAGCTGGGACTTATTGATGCCGTAATAATGATAGAAGCCCGCCTGGGCCGCCCAGCAGATATGCAGGGTGCTGGTCACATGGGTCTCAGCCCAGTCCATGATCTGGCAGGTCTCTTCCCAGTAATCCACTTCTTCGAAGGAAATGTCCTCCACCGGCGCCCCGGTGATGATGAGCCCGTCGTAATTCTCCTCTTTTACATGATCGAAGGTCGTATAAAATTTGTTCAGATGGCTCTGGGGGGTGTTCAGGGACACATGGGTCTTGGTGTTCATCAGCGTCACCTCCACCTGAAGGGGCGTATTGGACAGGGCCCTTAAAAGCTGCAGCTCCGTGTCCTGCTTCACCGGCATATTGTTCAGGATCAGGATCCTCAGAGGCCGGATGTCCTGGTGGATGGACCGGGTCTCGTCCATGACGAAGATATTCTCCCTCTCCAGGATCTCCTTTGCCGGGAGATCGCTCTGTGTCTTAATTGGCATGACTCTTTCCTCCTGTCATGGAGCAGACTGCTTCTGCTCTCTTCTATCATTGTAAATATTTCTCCAGAAATTCGTCTTCGGACAGGATCGCGACCCCCAGCTCCTTGGCCTTTTTATTCTTGGAAGAAGAGGAAGTCACGTCGTTGTTGATCAGACATTCGGTCTTGCCGGTGACGCTTCCCGCGACCTTTCCTCCCCTGGCCTCGATCTCTTCCTTTAATTCATTTCGGCTGGCGTAATGGTTCAGGCTTCCCGTCACGACGAAGGTCTTTCCCGCCAGATCCTGCTTTTCTGCCCCGCCCTGGGGTTTCTCCACATGGAGTTCTCCCATGAGCCGATCCAGCTTCTCCCGGTTTTCCGGGTCCTTCATGTATTCCACATAGGTCCCGGCGATCACCTCTCCGATCCCCTCGATGGCGCTCAGTTCTTCCGCTGACGCGCCGCAGAGCTTATCCAGATCGTAGTCAAAATACTTACAAAGAAGTTTTGCGTTGGCAAGCCCGATATTGGCGATCCCCAGGGAATAAATGACCCGTGGAAGGGTCGTGTTTCTGGCGCTCTCGATGCTGTCCAGAAGCTTCTGACAGGATTTCTCCCCAAAACCTTCCATTTCCTCTATGGCGTCCCGGTACCGTTCCAAGTGAAACAGGTCCGCATATTCCTTAATAAAGCCCTTGTCGATCAGCTTCTCCAAGGTAGCCTCCGAAAGGCCGTCGATGTTCATGGCGTCACGGCTCACAAAGAGGGTAAAGCCCTTGATCTCCTTTGCGGGGCATTTTTCATTCAGGCAGTACAGCGCCTGGGCCTCCCCCGTCTGACGGATCCTGGTCTCTCCCCCGCACACCGGACAGGTCTTCGGGATCTCCAGGGTATCGCTCCCCGTCAGATTTTCCGCGATCTGCGGGATGATCATATTTGCCTTGTACACCGTCACCCGGTCCCCAATGCCAAGACGCAGCGCCCGGACCACGCTGACATTGTGTACGGAGGCGCGGCTCACCGTGGTCCCCTCCAGCTCCACCGGTTCAAAGACCGCCACCGGGTTGATCAGGCCAGTCCTGCTGGGGCTCCACTCCACGTCCAGGAGCGTGGTCTCCACGAGTTCGTCCGCCCACTTAAAGGCGATGGAATGTCTCGGAAACTTCGCCGTCCTCCCCAGGGATTCGCCGTAGGCGATATCGTCGTAGGTAAGGACAAGGCCGTCCGATGGAATATCATATTTCTCTATGCGGCGTTCAAAATCCTCGATGGCGGAGAGGATCGTATCTTCCTCCACCGGCATGTGCTCCACCACCGCAAAGCCCTGCTCGCTTAAAAAGCGGAACTGGGCCAGCCTGGAATTCTGGAAATCCTGCTGCTCCTCCCCCAGCACGGCCTCCACCAGATGAAAGGCGTAAAACTGAACGTTCCTCCTGGCCGTGATCTCACTGGAGAGCTGTCTCACCGACCCGCTGCAGAGATTCCGGGGATTTTTGTACTTTTCGCCCTCCTCCGGAATCTGGGCGTTGATCTTCTCAAAATCCGAGTAGCTGATGACCGCTTCCCCCCGCAGGACCAGTCTTCCCGGGAAGGGAATGTTCATGGGCAGATTGAGAAAGGTTTTCGCATTTGCGGTGATTACTTCGCCAACCTCTCCGTTGCCCCGGGTCACCGCCTTCTCCAACTTTCCGCCCTGATAGGTCAACACGATGGTAAGGCCGTCCAGCTTCCAGCTCAAGACACCCTTATGTCCCTGCAGCCAGTCCCTCAGCTCCTCCCGGCTCTTGGTCTTTCCCAGGGACAGCATAGGGGTTGCGTGCCTCTCCTTTGGCAGGAAGTCCACCGCCTCATAGCCCACCTTTACCGTGGGGCTTCCGGCCAGCACCATTCCTGTCTCCCGCTCCAGAGCCGCCAGCTCGTCATAGAGCTGATCGTACTCCAGATTGCTCATCAGCTCCGTATCTTTTGCATAATACGCCTCTGCCGCCTTATTTAAGATTGGCACCAGCTCCCGGATCCGGGCAATTTTTTCCGATCGGTCCATGTGAATCTCCCTCATTTCCGCTTTTTTTCAGACATTTCCAGAGCTCCCGGATCTCCTCCGCCGAAGCCTCCCGAAATTCCCCGGGTTTCAGATCCCCAAGCCGCAGATTGACGACCCGCACCCTCTTCAGGCTCACGATCCTGTAATTCAGCTCCCCGCACATTCTCCGGATCTGGCGGTTGAGCCCCTGGGTCAGAACAATCCGGAAGGTCTTCTCCCCCAGCTTTTCCGCCCGGCAGGGCCTGGTCTTCACCTTCAGATCCCTGAGATAGATCCCCCCGGCCATCCGCTGCAAAAAATCTTCCGTGATCTTCCTGTCGACCTTTACGATATACTCCTTCTCATGGCCCTTCGCGCCCCGCATCATCTCGTCGATGAGCGCGCCGTCGTTCGTGAGTATGAGAAGGCCCTGGGATTCCTTGTCCAGCCTCCCGGCGTAGGTCACCCGCAGGGGATACTTTATTTCGTTAGACAGCGTCCTCTTTTCGTGAGGGTCCCGCTGCGTACAGACGACGCCGACGGGCTTATGATAGAGAAGCACGACCTTTTTATCCTTTCGCACCACAGGTTTTCCGTCCACCAGGACTTCCTGGCCCTCTTCCACAACGGCGCCCAGCCGGGCCGTCTGCCCGGAAACGATGACTCTTCCCGCACTGATCAGGTTGTCCGCTTCCCGCCTGGAACAGATCCCGCACTCCGCCAGAAATTTATTCAGTCTTTCCCGCTCCATCTCTCCAATTCCTCTAACAGAACGATCTTCGGAACCCCTTGTCCTTCCTCCAAGCCACGCTTTGCCGTCTCGTCCGCAAGCTCGTTGTATTTTACATTTGTATGGGCCGCCACCTTGTGAAACACGATCCGGATCTGCGTCCCCCAGGAACGCATGGCCTCCGCGTATTTCCGGGTGTACTCCTTCTTACACTTCCAGGCGCCGGTCACCCACTTCTCGATCCCTTCATAATCATAGTATACTTCCGCGCACCCGAACCCATTCTTCATGGCCGTCCGCACCGCGTACATAGCCCCCAGCATCTCTCCCGTCACGTTCCGCATGGAAACCGTCTCCGGGTTGTCGCCGTTTCCCAGCGCGAGGTAAATCTCTCCGTCCGGCGGAAGAAAAACACAGCCGAAGGCATACCTCTTCAGGGTATCGTTATAGCTGCCGTCCACATAAACCGTCAGGGTATCTTCCTGTGTCCATCTGGCCTCCATGCTGCTCCTCCAATCTCCTTCTTTCCTACGAGTGCCCTGAAACGTAACAGCCTTTCGACGGAAACTCTGCGGCGGCACCGTTCTTTTCGCCCGCCGGGCACCCCGAATCGTAACGACCTCCCGACGACGGAGGCCTTATGACAGTGCCGTTCATCTTCCCGCCGGGCAATCTGAAATGCAACGACCTCCCAACACAGGACCTGCTGCAGCACCGCTCTTTTCGCCCGCCGGACAATCTGAAATGTAAAGACTTTCCGACATAGGCCCTGCAGCGGCACTGCTCTTTCGTCCGCCGGGCAGGCACTTTTGATACACAACGCCCCTCCGGCATAGGCCCTGCGGCAGTGTTGCTCTTTGACCCGCCAGGCAGGCGTTTCTAATACATAACGATTCAGCCCACGGCACCTGGCACACTGTGGTCTTTCCGCACAGATTTTATGAATGCCGCCCGGTTCAATCCAGCGCTTTTTTGATCGCTTCCATCAGTTCCCCGTAGTTTTCAAAGGCTGGGAGTTCCGGGTGATCCGCCTTGATCTGTTCTGTGCTTCGGAAGAGAAATCCCGCCTTGCTGGCCTGGATCATTCCCAGATCGTTGTGGCTGTCCCCGCTGGCGATGGTCTCAAAGCCGATGGACTGCAGCGCCCTGACCGTTGTGAGTTTCGACTGCTCGCAGCGCATTTTAAATCCCGTAATCTCCCCGTTTTCCGCAACCTCCAGAGTATTGCAGAAAATCGTGGGCATCCCCAGTTTCTTCATCAGAGGCCCGGCGAACTGGGAGAATGTGTCGCTGATAATGATCACCTGGGTCAGGGATCTCAGCTCATCCAAAAATTCTTTCGCCCCCGGCATGGGGTCGATCTTCGCGATGGTGTCCTGGATCTCCTTCAAGCCCAGTCCGTGCTCCTTCAGGATCCCGATCCTCCACCTCATCAGTTTGTCATAATCCGGCTCATCCCTGGTGGTACGCTTTAACTCCGGGATCCCGCTCGCCTCTGCGAACGCGATCCAGATCTCAGGTACAAGAACCCCTTCCAGGTCCAAACATACAATATTCATTCGTCCAATCCTCCTGCCGTTGATTTTCCGTCCAGTTCTTTGCCTTTGTTTTCAGTCCTTTTATCTGTCTTTGCGCCGCCCTTTTCCGTTGCCGCCGCGACACCCTTTTGAGCAATTACACCTACGCCATTCCCAAATCCATTTTCCCGTTGCCGCCAGTGCCGTCCAGGCAGCTGAAGGTCAGTGCAGATCCCGCCAAAGCTTTTCATATGTCTTGGCTAAGTTGTTACATAGTGTAACACAGGACCGCCCGCTCTGTCAAACGCCCTGACCCAGCGTTCGTCACCCAGCCCCGGCGTCCAACCGCCGTCCCCCAAGGTGAAAATTTTAGTGAAATCATCCCTTTTTAATGAAACCATCCCTTCCGCCGGAAAACCACAAACCAGATCACGCAGACCGCCGCGCAGACAAAGATCACCGCCGGATAGCCAAAACTCCACTGATATTCCGGCATCTGCAGGTTCATTCCGTACCATCCGGCGATCAGGGTCAGCGGCAGAAAGATGGAGGTCACCAGTGTAAAGACCTTCATCAGGCGGTTTTGCTCGATATCGATCTGGGCCTGATAGGATTCCCGCACCTGGGCGATGTATTCCCGAAGATTGATGGCCTCCGAGAGCAGTCGGCGGGTCCTGTTGTGCAGGATTTCAAAATAATTCAGATATTCCGCGCTGATCAGGTCGTTGTCATTGTCACAGAGCTCCGCAAAGATGAGCTCGCACTGTTCATAATACTTTTTCAGCCGCAGGATCTCATAGCGGATATCCACGATCTGCTCCCGGACATTCTCCTTCTCCCCGTGGATCACGGAATCGTCCAGTTCGGAGATCCGGTCTTCCAGATCTTCCAGATTCTTTGTGTCCCCCTTAAAAAGGTTCTTAAAAAAGAGATACATGGCCCTCTCGTTCGTAGGCGCCCCGGAAAAACACTTTTCCGCCGCCTGATACGCCGCCTTGTCCTCACATATCACAAAGATATCGTCCCGGTCGATGTAGATCATGATCTGGGAGGGCTCCGCCTCCACATCCCGGATGTCGTACCAGTCAAAGGCCACGATACTGTACTGATCAAAGCCCTCAAAGGTCTCAATCTGCCCTTCCTCTATATAATCGACCACCGAAGGGTCGATCTGCTCCATATAATTCTCTATCTCGCTTCTGTCAATTACCTTCTGCATGGTCCCCTCTCTTAAACCGCGTCTTTCCAGTTTCTATCACGCCCACTGTGCCCTCACAACAGGAATAATTCCCCTAATTCTTTTCGCAGATTTTCGCAGTCCTGTGCCATTTCCCGCATATCCTCGTCCGGAACCATCTCATGAAGGTCATAGGCCAGCGGGTTTTGGACAAATTTTGCTTTCTGGCTTTAGGAAAACAGGGCGCTGCAGCTTGCCATTTCCTGACAGCCGACAGCACCCTGCCCGCATGTTCCCTGTGACATCCCTTCCGAACCTTTCCTTCCGTCAAGTCCCCGGGAAATCACAGTTTCAAAAATCTTACTGATAATTTACGATCTTTCCGAAATCAGCCTTCAGGGAAGCTCCACCTACAAGGCCGCCGTCGATATCGGGCTGTGCGAACAGCTCAGCGGCATTGCCGGCGTTTACGGAACCGCCGTACTGGATGCGGACTGCCTCTGCGGTGGCCGCGTCATACATCTCAGCGATGCAGTCGCGGATCCCCTTGCAGACTTCCTCCGCCTGCTCCGTGGTAGCGGTCTTTCCGGTGCCGATGGCCCAGATAGGCTCATAGGCGATAACCATATTTTTCACCTGGTCGGCGGTCACGCCCACAAGGTCGGACTTGATCTGGAAACGGATCCAGTCCATGGTCACGCCCATCTCCCTCTGCTCCAGGGACTCCCCACAGCACAGGATCGGGGTAAGTCCCGCCTCGATCGCCTTCTTCACCTTCTTGTTCAGAAGTGCGTCGTCCTCCTTAAAGTAATCGCGCCTCTCGGAATGTCCGATGATCACGTACTTTACTCCGGCGTCCACAAGCATCTCCGCAGAGATCTCTCCGGTGTACGCGCCCTTTTCCTCAAAATACATATTCTCCGCGCCGACCTCTACATTGGTCCCCTTCACGGCTTCCGCCACGGGTACGATGTCGATGGCGGGAACGCAGTAGACCACGTCCACGTCCTTCGATACCACCAGATCCTTTAACTGCGCGCAGAGAGCTGCTGCCTGGCTGGGAGTCATGTTCATCTTCCAGTTGCCGGCGATAATCTTTCTTCTTGCCATTGGTTTTTCCTCTTTTCTCTGATAATCCCTCTGGACCGGTCCGGAGGCCAGTCCGTCCGGCTTTTCTTACTTATCGTCTGCAGCCGCAACGCCGGGAAGCTCCTTGCCCTCAAGGAATTCCAGGGAAGCGCCGCCGCCGGTGGAGATATGGCTCATCTTATCGCCAAAGCCAAGGTTGTTGACTGCGGATGCAGAGTCGCCGCCGCCGATGATGGTGGTGGCGTCGGTCTCAGCCAGAGCCTTTGCCACGGCGATGGTTCCTGCAGCCAGGGTGGGATTCTCAAATACGCCCATGGGCCCGTTCCATACAACGGTCTTCGCGGTCTTTACAGCGTCCGCATACAGAGCGGCGGTCTTAGGACCGATATCACATCCCTCTCTGTCGGCGGGCATCTTATCTACATCATACACTTCCACCTCAACAGGGGCGTCGATGGGGTTGGGGAACTCCGCGATGGTAACGGAGTCCACGGGAAGCAGGAGCTTCTTTCCAAGCTTCTCTGCCTTCGCCATCATCTCTTTGCAGTAGTCGATCTTCTCATTATCCACCAGGGACTTTCCGATCTCATAACCCTGTGCCTTCAGGAACGTATATGCCATGCCGCCGCCGATGATCAGGGTATCGCACTTCTCCAGAAGATTGGAGATTACATTCAGCTTATCGGCAACCTTTGCGCCGCCCAGGATCGCCACGAAAGGACGAACAGGATTCTCCACCGCGTTGCCCAGGAAGTTGATCTCCTTCTGCATCAGATAGCCGACCACGTTCTCGCCGCCCTTTGCGGTGATAAACTTCGTAACGCCCTCAACGGAAGCGTGAGCCCTGTGGGAGGAACCAAATGCGTCGCAGACATACAGATCCGCGAGGTCTGCCAATTCCTTGGAGAACTGCTCGCCGTTCTTTGTCTCCTCCTTGCCGCGGAAACGGGTATTCTGAAGCAGGACAACATCCCCCTCCTTCATCGCCTCAACAGCCTTGGTGGCAGCCTCGCCGGTCACGTTGTAATCGGAGACAAACACCACTTCCTTGCCCAGCTTCTCGGAAAGCCTCTTTGCCACAGGTGCCAGGGACTCCTTCTCGTTGGGGCCGTCCTTTACCTTGCCAAGATGGGAGCAGAGGATCACCTTGCCCCCGTCGTTCATCAGCTTCTGAATGGTGGGCAGCGCCGCCACGATACGAGTCTCGTCGGTGATTACGCCGTCCTTCAGGGGTACGTTAAAGTCGCATCTCACAAGGACGCGCTTTCCCTTTGCATTGATGTCGTCTACTGATTTTTTGTTCAAACTCATCTCAAAACCCTCCTAATATTTCTACTAATCTCTATTAATCTCTTCTGAAATCAGCGTTTCATGCCGATTTCAGTCTGTTTCCGCTTCGCGCCATCAGCCGAAAACACTGCACCCCTATTGCCTCCGCCTTTCCCAGAACGGTCCGAGATTTCTGCTTATCTGCCCCCGGCGGGCTGTCCGTTCTTTTCAAACTTCCCAACCCATACAACAGGAGGCTTTTCCCAACAACTCGTCGTCAGGCCTCTCTGCGCGGAAACACAGAGCTGCCTGCCCCGGCCATTAGAAAGAAAGCGGCAGCTAAGAAATAAGGGCCCGGTCCAAGGACCGGACCCTTAAGGTCTCTCTTCTTTGAGAAATTACAGCTCAGCGAAGTACTTGATGGTGCGAACCATCTGGCTGGTGTAGGAATTCTCGTTGTCATACCAGGACACAACCTGTACCTGATAGGTATCCTCGTCGATCTTAGCCACCATGGTCTGGGTAGCGTCGAACAGGGAACCGTATCTCATGCCGATAACGTCGGAGGATACGATCTGATCGGTGTTGTAACCGAAGGACTCGGAAGCAGCAGCCTTCATCGCTGCGTTGATGCCCTCCTTGGTCACATCCTTGCCCTTGACAACTGCGGTAAGGATCGTGGTGGAACCGGTAGCTACGGGTACGCGCTGTGCGGAACCGATCAGCTTGCCGTTCAGCTCAGGGATAACAAGGCCGATAGCCTTTGCTGCGCCGGTGGAGTTGGGAACGATGTTCGCTGCGCCTGCGCGGGCACGTCTGAGATCGCCCTTTCTGTGAGGACCGTCCAGGATCATCTGGTCGCCGGTGTATGCGTGAATGGTGCTCATGATACCGCTCTGGATCGGAGCGTAATCGTTCAGAGCCTTTGCCATAGGCGCAAGGCAGTTGGTGGTGCAGGATGCAGCGGAGATGATGGTGTCGTCCTTGGTCAGGGTCTTTTCATTTACAGAGTAAACGATGGTAGGCAGATCATTTCCTGCAGGAGCGGAGATAACAACCTTCTTTGCGCCTGCGTCGATATGAGCCTGGCTCTTCTCCTTGGAGCAGTAGAAACCGGTGCACTCCAGAACTACGTCAACACCGATCTCACCCCAGGGCAGCTCGTTTGCCTTAGCCATAGCGTAGATCTTCAGGGTCTTTCCGTCAACGGTGATGGTTCCTGCCTCGTCGTCAGCCTCTACGGTGTGAAGGTTCTCACCGATCTTTCCACAGTATCCGCCCTGAGCGGTGTCGTACTTCAGCAACTGAGCCAGCATGGAAGGCTTCGTCAGATCGTTGATCGCAACTACCTCGTAACCTTCTGCGCCAAACATCTGTCTGAATGCCAGACGACCGATACGGCCAAAACCATTGATCGCAACTTTTACTGCCATTTTAGTTTCCTCCTAGTTTTTGATTATTTATTTTTTTTGACACGCGCAAACACCCCAAGGAGCCTGTCCCCTCTTCCGCGTTTCCGATTGTCAAAATTTTATCAGCAAACATATTTTACCTAATTCCATCTGATAATTCAAGACAAAATTAAAAAATAATTTCCAATTCCGTTAAAATTTACCGTTTGTTCAAATTTCCCGTGGTTTTTTTGACGAAATTTGTTATACTGATAACTGGCGGGGGAACGGGATGCCCGCCGGCGGACCGAAAACCGCGCCAGCCTACGTTCCGGAAAAGAAAGGCACAGACCTTTACGTCCGATTGTGGCCCGGAACAGGATTGACCGACGTTTAGGTCCCGATGCCTCTTAATTCGATATTCCTTGATTACAAATAGAAAGGATTTTGAAAGCCATGCCCCTCACAGCAGACTGCCACCTTCACAGCTGTCACTCCGGCGACAGCACAGCCCCCATGGAAGAAATGATCCTGCGGGGGATAGACCTTGGTCTCAGCACTATGTGCTTTACGGAGCACAATGATTTCTGCTACCCGGACACCCCGGACGGCCCCGGAAGCATCTTTCTCTTAAACGCCGACTCCTACCTCTATGAGCTGATTTCCTTAAAAGAGAAATACGCGGACCGCATCCAGATCCTGTTCGGCGTGGAGCTCGGACTGCAGCCGGAGACGGAATGTTTCCGCAAGAACGCCGTATTTGCCAAAAGCTATGACTTTGATTTTATCATCGGCTCCTCCCATCTCTGCCATGGACGCGACCCCTACTACCCTGATTTTTACGAGGGAAGGAGCGAGGAGGACGCCTACCGCGAATACTTTTCTTCTATATTAGAAAATATTAAAAAATTTCAGAACTTCGACGTCTACGGGCATCTGGATTATATCGTTCGTTACGGCCCCTGCAAAGACAAAAATTACAGCTATGCCAAGTACCAGGACGTGCTGGATCCGATCCTTCAAACCCTGATTGACAGCGAAAAGGGCCTGGAAGTCAACACCGGCGGCTTAAAAAGCGGTCTCCGGGATCTCCACCCCTGCGCGGACATCTTAAAGCGCTATCGCGCGCTGGGCGGTGAACTTGTCACCGTCGGGAGCGACGCCCACAAGCCGGAAGATATCGCGGCTCACTTTGACCGGGCCGGTCAGTTTCTGAAGGACTGCGGTTTTTCCTATTACTGCGTCTACGAGAAGCGCACGCCCCATTTCCAAAAACTGGGCTGAGGGGATGCGGCGCGTTCTGACTGCTCCGGGGCGCTTGTCAGGGGCAGGCCCGGCAGAGGGTTCCGCCCCCCAGTACGTACTCGCCATCATAAAACACCACTGCCTGGCCCGGGGTGACCGCCCGGACTTTCCCCTCAAATCTGCACTCCGCTAAATCTTCTCCGATCTTTCTGATCGTACAGAATTCCCCTGCGTGATTATATCGGATCTTTGCCCTGACCCGTTTTTCGGACGTCAGATCCTCTATCGCCATAAAATTCAAGTTGGTACAGACCGCTCTGTCCACAAAAAGTTCCTCATTTTCCCCGACCACGACTTCATTGGTCTCCGGCCGGATCTCCGTCACAAACACCCGATGCCCCATGGGCAGTTCCAGGCCCCGGCGCTGTCCAATAGTATAGTGCGCGATCCCCCGGTGTTTTCCAAGCATCCTGCCGTCCCGTGTCACGAAGCTGCCGGGGCCGGAAAGCTTTTCCCTCGCCGTCCTCTCAATAAATCCCGCGTAGTCGTGATCCGGGATAAAGCAGATCTCCTGGCTGTCCGGTTTCTGTGCCACCGGCAGTCCCGCCTCCTCGGCGATCTCCCGGATCCGCGCCTTTTCATATTCCCCCACAGGCATCAGGGTTCTCTTAAGCTGCTCCTGGGTCAGGCTGTAAAGCGCATACGTCTGATCCTTTTCCGCCGTCACGGAATTTCGGACAGCGTATCTGCCGTTCTCCAGCCTGTCGATCCGCGCGTAGTGCCCCGTGGCGATATACTCCGCCCCAAGCTGACGGCTCCTCTCCAAAAGGGCCTCCCACTTCACCCGCCGGTTGCAGACCACGCAGGGGTTCGGCGTCCTGCCCTGCAGATATTCCCGGGTGAAATAGTCCGCCACTTCCCTCTGAAAGACCTCCCGGAAATCCATGACATAATGAGGGATCCCCAGGATTCCGGCTACTTTTTCCGCATCCCCGGCGGCGGATATCCCCCCGCAGCCCTCCCCCCAGAACTGCATGGTGACGCCAATCACGTCATAACCCTGTTCCTTTAACAAAAGGGCCGCCACGGAGGAATCCACACCCCCGGACATCCCTACGACCACTTTCTCCTTCATCTCAAGCTCCTGTTCCCCTTCTCCTGAAACACTCCCTGCTTTTACCGCACTGTCTTTTGCACTGTCTTTTGCACTGTCTTTTGTACTGTCTTTTGCACTGTCTTTTGCACTGTCTTTTGCACTGTCTTTTGCACTGTCTGCGCTTTCCCTGCTCCTATATTTCCTGCTTTATCGTATCGCCTGCTCTTTTCGTGCTTCCTTCTTTTCCCAGTCCGGCACACCCTTCGCAACACTACTGAAACTCTCCGCCCGGCATCTTCCTTACGTCAGGATACCTCCCCCCGGTGCCAGCTTTCCTCATGCCAGGAATTCTCTCCTTCACTGCGTCTTTCTCACTCCTAGGGTTCCTTCCACCCCATCATACGGCGCATCCGAGAGACGATCTCTTTCAATACATCCACCGTCCTGTCGATCTCCTCCAAAGTGTTTTCCTCCGAAAGTGTAAACCGAAGGGATCCCTTTGCCTGTTCCGGGGTTCTTCCCATAGCAAGCAGCACATGGGAGGGCTCCCTGCTGCCCGTGGCGCAGGCGGAACCGCTGGAGGCGCAGATCCCCGCCACATCCAGCTCGATCAGCACCGCTTCCCCCTCCAGGGGCGGAATACACACGCTGACATTCCCCGGCAGACGCTTTTCCGGATGGCCGTTCAGCAGGATTCCCGGAATCTCCTTAAGAAGCCTCCCCGTCATATGCTCCGACAGCCGCCGCAGGTATCTTTCATCCTGCTCCATGCGTTCCGCCGCGCGTTTCGCCGCCGCGGCAAGGCCCGCGATCCCCGCCACGTTCTCCGTGCCGCCGCGAAGCCCCCTCTCCTGACCCCCGCCGTAAATATAGGGGAAAAGCCGCACATCCTTCCTCACATAGAGGAAACCCGTCCCCTTGGGGCCGTGAAACTTATGGCCGCTGGCGCTGAGCAGACCGATCCCGCCGTCCTCCACGGAAATCGGCAAATGCCCGTACGCCTGCACCGCGTCCGTGTGAAAGAGGATCCCATGTCTGGCCGCGATCTCCGCTATCTCCCACACCGGCTCCAGCGTGCCCACCTCATTGTTCGCATACATCACACTGATCAGGATTGTGTCCCTGCGGACAGCCGCTTCCAGCGCTTTGGGATCCACAGCCCCGTATTCGTCCACATCCAGATATGTCACCTGAAAGCCCTGTTTTTCCAGGGCTTTACAGGTATTTATGACCGCATGGTGCTCCACCTTTGAGACAATCATATGACTGCCCTTTTCCCGAAGCCCCTCCGCCGCGGAGCGAATGGCCCAGTTGTCCGCCTCCGAACCGCCGGAAGTAAAAAAGATCTCCTCCGGCTGCGCGCCCAGGGTCCTCGCGATCACGCGCCTGCTCTCCGCCAGCGCCTTCTTCGCCCTCCCCGCCAGGGAATAGACCGCGCTGGGATTTCCAAACTCTTCTTTCAGATAGGGCAGCATCGCCTCAAAGGCCTCTTCCGAAAGCCTGGTGGTAGCCGCATTGTCTAAGTATATCATATCAGAACCATCCCCTTCGCCGCATTTCTGTTCCTTTTCCATCCCGTTTTACAGACATTGACCCAATTTCCGCCGCCTTTTCCAGCACACACTTCAGCCCTTTTCATCCCGTTTACAGACATTGTCCCAATCCTGATTCTACGCCGCACTCTCTAAAACTGCCGTGCCGCTTTCCAAGCCTGTACGCATTTCTGTTTCCGACCATGTTTTTCCGTTGTATTCGTTCACGCCGCATTGTTCCGGCTGCCGTTTCCGCTTTCTAACCGGCCTTCCCACACCCGTCCCAGCCAGTCCGCTTCAGAATGTTATTCCAGTATAACATTTTCCCGCCGGTTCTTTCAACACCCTCTTTTGAATATGCTTTCCTAAAGAGCGGCTTCCTGGACGCAGGCCGAAAAAGGACCATATTATGAAACCAAAAACCTTCTCCCTCAAAAACATGTCGGATCATCCGCTCATAACCGGGACGCTCATTCTGACTTTGACCGGCCTGGTCAGCAGACTGATCGGCTTCTTCTACCGCATCTACCTTTCCCGGATTTTCGGAGAGGAAAACATGGGAATTTACCAGTTGATCAGTCCGGTGATCTCCCTCACCTTCGCCCTGTCTGCCGCCGCCTACCAGACAGCCGTCTCCAAACTCACTGCGGAACTGGCGGTACGTTCCTCTTCCGCAAGGGATCCCCGTATCCGCAGACCTTTTTGGGCAGCCCTCACCATCTCTCTGCCCTTGTCCTTCCTCTGCACCGCCGTCACCTTTCTTCTCGCAGAGCCCATCGGTTCCGTCCTCCTGAAAGAGCCCAGAACCGTTCCCCTGCTGCGGATTATCGCCTTTTCCTTCCCCTTCGTGGGGATCCATGCCTGTATCAACGGCTGGTTCTACGGCATGAAAAAAGCCGGGCTCCCGGCCATCGCCCAACTGGTCGAGCAGTTGACCCGCGTGGGCTACGTATATCTGATTACCAAAAAGACATTGGCCGCCGGGCAGACGCCGGACATCTCCGCTGCGGTTTTCGGCCTGGCCTTGGGGGAATTGGTCAGCATGTCGGTGGCGATCTTTACCTACCTGCCCTTCTTTCAGGCTGAAGAATCCTCTTCCGCCGAGGATATAGCATCCTCCTTGCGAAGTTCCCGGGGCACTTCTTTTTCGGACGCTTCCTCCTTGCGAAGTTCCCGGGGCACCTCTTTTCCGGGTGCCTCCTCCTTGCAAAATTCCCGGGACGCGTCTTTTCCGGATGCCTCCTCCCGCGGAAAAACCGCGGTTTCCACAGGATCCGGAGCCGGAAACTGCCCGCCGGTTTCCTTTGGCAGAACCGCTTCCCCGTCCCGATGCGGAAGGAACCTCCGATCCGGGATCCTCTCAGCCGCCGGCGTCTACCGGGGAATCCTGGCGATGGCGCTTCCCCTCACCGCGAACCGACTGACGCTGAACTTCTTAGGCAGCGCGGAATCCGTTGCCATCCCGGAGATGCTCCGCCTCTACGGATACACCACGGAAAACGCCCTCTCCGTCTACGGCGTGCTCACCGGCATGGCAATGCCCCTGATCTTTTTCCCCAACGCCCTCACCAGCTCCATCGCCGTCATGCTTCTCCCCATGATCTCCGAGAAACATTCGCTGAAGAAATACGACGCCGTGCGGAGCCTGACCCTTCAAACCCTGAAATACAGTTTTCTCATGGGTTTCGCCTGCATGACGGTCTTCTCGGCCCTGGGGCCCTGGCTTGGAACTTTCCTCTTCAACAGCCCGCTGGCGGGGCGCTGTATCCGCACCCTGGGATTTATCTGTCCTTTTCTTTATCTGGACACCACCCTCTCCAGCATCCTGCAGGGGTTGGGAAAGGCCGGCGCCATCTTCTTTATCAATATCACCAGCCTTCTCGTCCGCCTGGCCTTCGTCTATTTTGCCATACCGGTCTACGGGATCAAGGGATACCTCTGGGGGATGCTGGCCGGGCAGATCATTCTCTGCGTCCTCTGTCTCCTATGCCTCCTGAGATACTTCCGCGGGCACCGATAATCCCCGCTTCGCCCTCAAAGGAGCAGCTATGGAAAAGAATCATCATTGAAAAAACCGCGGCCAGGTCGTCCGCGGTTTTACTCTTTCTTTTTATTGAATGCGTCACTTCAGCATATTTTTCAGTTCATCCATAAACGTATTGATATCCTTGAACTCCCGGTAAACGGAGGCGAAACGCACGTAGGCCACCATATCCAGATCCCTGAGCTTATTCATCACCAGCTCGCCGATGACACGGCTCTGGATTTCCTTCTCACCCAGGTTAAAAACCTCATTTTCCACCTCGTCTACAAGGGCCGTGATCTGATTTGCGCTGACAGGCCGCTTATGGCACGCCCTCAGCACTCCTGCTTCAATCTTTTCGCGATCGTATGTCTCACGGTTATTGTCCTTTTTAATGATAATCAGAGGGATCGTCTCGATCTTCTCATACGTGGTGAAGCGCTTTCCGCAGCCATCACACTCTCTTCTGCGGCGGATGGAATTGTTGTCCTCCGCCGGTCTGGAATCAATCACTCGGGTATTCTCCTGATTACAGTACGGACACTTCACGGTTTTTCCTCCCTTTGTACTCAAATTTACGTTTTCATCTTACTATCAAAGTCAATTTATGTCAACCAAAATAATGTCAGGACCGATCTGACGGATATCTTTCCAGCAGATGGAGAGCTCCGGTTCGCACCGCAGGAAACTCAGAGCCTTGCAGCTGCCCGGAACCATTACTTTGCAGATACAGCCCTTGCACTCGTCAAACTCCAGGTCGCAGATCCTCCCCAGCTTTTTACAGTCCTTGATATTGATCACATCTTTGCACTTCAATTCCGAAAACAGCATAGCA
>CANQCF010000050.1 GCA_947589505.1 uncultured Acetatifactor sp.
GCGGCGTTGATGGCGATGACGATTTCCGCCTGTTCCTTCAGCTGCACCAGCATGTTGATCTTGCTGTCGGGCTTGAAGCCGGGCAGCACTCTCGACGCGTGATAGTCGTCGAACAGTTTTCCGCCGAACTCCAGATAGAGCTTTCCGCCGAAGGCGGCGATCCGCTCCTTGATGCGCTGGGACTGCATCGTCAGGTATTTTTCGTTGTCAAAACCTATTTTTGCCATGCCGGCCGCCAGCCTTTCCGCAGCAGAGTGCGCTGCCCTGCGCTAAACAGTTCTGGAAATCCAAAAAGAGCGCATCTTTGCACGCTCCTCATTTATAATACAAAAAATATTTTTTAAAATCAATGGTAAATTTGAAAATATCCGGTAAATTTGCGCCGGATATTTCCATTTTTTAGGAAGACTTCACACAATTTTCATATTTCTTCTATTGATTTATCGGTTTTTTCTTCCTATAATAAAATGAGTGGAAAAGGAGATCCACGCTTATACTAAAGCAGAAAGAATTGATTCTTGATAGAACGGAGAAAATATGGATAATCAGACAAATCGTAATGATAACCGGGGTAACCAACCCCCGAAAAGGCCAAACACCGGCATGATGCTTCTCGCCCTGGTGACGGCCGGCTTCCTGTTCTATGCACTGTACAGCGCGATTTTTGGCGAGAGGGCGCAGAACCTGGTGAAATATACCGATTTCCTGACGGATCTGGAAAGCGGCAGGGTGGAGAGCGTAAGGGTTTCCGACAGCGGATTGCTCACAGTCACTTTAAAATCCGAGGATTCCGGGCAGGGCGGACAGCAGGATGACCGCTGGCCCGCATACGGCCTGTTTGTGGATCAGCTCAGGGAGATGAACAACACGTACCAGACCCGGCTGATGGAGGAAGTGACCTCCCTGACGGAGCGTCTGGAAAAATATGACGTGGAGGGGGAATATGTCTCCAGCAGGAACAGCAGTTATCTCCTGGAACTCTTTCTGACGGTGGTGCTGCCCCTGATCCTGATGGTAGTCCTGTTCAGTTTCCTCTTCCGGAAGATGAACGGCAGCGGTGGGCCCATGGGCGTTGGAAAGTCCAATGCAAAGGTGTATGTGCAGAAAGAGACCGGCGTTACCTTCAAGGATGTGGCCGGTGAGGATGAGGCAAAGGAGTCCCTGGTGGAAGTGGTGGATTTCCTTCACAATCCCGGAAAGTACTCCAAGATCGGGGCAAGGCTTCCTAAAGGCGCGCTTCTGGTAGGCCCTCCCGGAACCGGTAAAACCCTTCTGGCGAAGGCGGTGGCGGGCGAGGCCCACGTGCCGTTCTTTTCCCTGACGGGCTCGGATTTTATTGAACTGTATGTGGGCGTCGGCGCCAGCCGTGTCCGCGATCTGTTTAAGGAAGCGACGAAAAACGCCCCCTGTATCATTTTTATCGACGAGATTGACGCCATCGGCCGCAGCCGTGACTCCAAATACGGCGGTGGGAACGAGGAGCGGGAGCAGACTTTGAATCAGCTTCTCTCGGAGATGGACGGTTTTGACAGTTCCAAAGGTATTCTGATCCTGGGCGCTACGAACCGCCCGGAGATTTTGGACAAGGCCCTGCTCCGGCCGGGACGGTTCGACAGGCGCATTATTGTGGATAAGCCGGATCTGAAGGGCCGCGTGGAGATTTTGAAAGTACACTCCAAGGATGTGAAGATGGACGAAACGGTGGATCTGGACGCCATTGCTCTGGCCACCAGCGGCGCAGTGGGTTCCGACCTGGCGAATATGATTAACGAGGCTGCTATCAACGCGGTCAAGGAGGGCCGGGAGTGCGTGAGCCAGAAGGATCTCTTCGACGCGGTTGAGGTGGTTCTCGTGGGCAAGGAGAAGAAGGACCGCATCATGAGCAAGGAGGAGAGAAAAATCGTCTCCTACCATGAGGTGGGGCACGCGCTGATCAGCGCCCTGCAGAAGAATTCGGAACCGGTCCAGAAGATCACCATTGTTCCCCGCACCATGGGAGCCTTGGGTTATGTCATGCATGTGCCCGAGGAAGAAAAATTCCTGAATACGGAGGCGGAGCTCCGGGATATGCTGGTGAGTCTTGTGGGCGGGCGCGCGGCGGAGGAGATCGTGTTTGACACGGTGACTACCGGCGCGGCAAACGATATCGAAAAGGCTACTGACATCGCAAGAGATATGATCACCCGTTACGGCATGAGCAAGAAATTCGGCCTGATGGGCCTTGCAACGGTGGAGAGCCAGTATCTGGAGGGAAGATCCTCCCTGACCTGCAGCGATAAGACCGCCGCGGAGATCGACGAGGAGGTCGTGGCAATCTTAAAGGAAAGCTATGACAAGGCGCTCTCCATGCTCCGGGAAAACCGGGAGCTGATGGATAAGCTGGCCGCCTTCCTGATCGAAAAGGAGACGATCACCGGAAAGCAGTTTATGGAGATTTTCCGCAGGGAAAAAGGACTGCCTGAGCCGGAGGAGAAGAAGGACGAGGATTCCGCGGCGGAGGGAAAGGCGCAGGACGCGGCGTCCCAGACTTCCGGCAACGAGAATTCGTTCAGGCCGCAGGAGAAAGCGCCGGACTTATCCGCTTCCGGAGAGCTGGGGAAGGAACAACAAAAATCCTCGGAGGAGTCCCTTGAAAACGTGGAAGAAGGGAAAAAGCAGGGAGCCGAAAACGCTGGCAGCGCGGATCCGGGGACCGATAATGGGACAAAACCTCCCTATCTGAACGAGTATCCTCCCCAGGATGACCGGCCGGTGGGAAGGTTTTCCAACCGTAAGCTGGACGAATAGAAGGCAGATAAATCATTCAGAAGGGTTTGTAAGATCCTGTTCCTGAAACGCTCTGTTGTTGCGGATCAGTTCATTCAGGGAGGCGGGGGTATAGTTGTTGATGCAGGCACCGGCGTTTAAGGCCTGTTCCCGGGTCTTCATAAACTGATATACGTCGCCCCTGTCTCCGTGGATATGGCCATAAATAAGCCAGGAACCGTGGCGACACTTGTACCAGTCGGCGATGGGATAGTGGCAGAGACAGATGTGGTTTTCGCCGTCCGCCACATGCATCATCTTGTCCACGGATTCAAAGTAAGCCATGGCCTTTTCGTTTTCCAGAAGCTTTCCGTCGTGGTTGCCGATCACCAGGTGCTTATGCCCCCGGAGCTGACGGAGGTACCAGTCCTCGGTCTTTTCGCTGCGATAGCAGAAGTCGCCGATCACGTAGACATGATCTTCGGGCTGTACCCTGGAGTTCCAGAGCTGCATCAGGACGCGGTCCATCTCCTCCACGTCGGAAAAGGGTCTGTGATCAAAAGTTAAGACGTTTCTATGTCCAAAGTGCAGGTCGCTGATGTACAAATTCAAAATAATCACCTCTTTTTTCATTCCAATTTCCTAAGCCTGTTCCACCCGGTCGCCGGAGTCGGGAAAGCCCTGCATCACGGTTTTCGGGGTCTTTTAAGGACCGCCCCAAGAAGACACCGCCAGTGGGTAAAATGCGCCTGTGTGTGAGCTGCGCTGCGATTGACGGCTGAGCTGGCAATGGGTGCTGCAAAACAGTAAGCTGGAATTTGTTGTAGGAAAGCCTACAACTATTCGACGCCTATTTTTAACGGTAAGGGTGCCGGAATGGCATCTGGTAGGTTTTCTTCTTATTTTATAGGGCTTTTCGGATTTTTTCCATATACGGATAGTATAATTGACGGAGGTTTAAAACGAACGGGGACAGGCCTGTGAGGGCCTGCCCCGCATACGCTTTCTGCAAGTTTAGAATTTCCCCGCCGGGCTTCGCTGTCTCTGTGAAACGTGAGAAGCAGACGAGGGTTTTAGTTCCCGGCCAGCAGCGGCTTCTTCGCGTCCTCCGGCGCTGCGAAAGGACCGGGGAGAACGGCGGGGCCGCGGTGCTCCCCAAGGTAGTCGCTGTCGAAGATGATCGCGGTGCCATCGGGGTTTTCAAAGCGCTGTTCCGGCTCAAAAGCTTCGCCCAGGATGTCGCTGTGAATAATGCCGTCCCGGAAATCCTTCAGAAAATCATACACATTGGTCTCCAGGGTATAATTGCCATCTTTTTCCACTAATCTGACGGTGACGGCATCGCTCTCATTCACAAGACCGTTTTTCTCATGCTCCCAGGCCTTTGCGCCGTTGAAATAGGCGTTCCCTGCGGACCACACGGGCAGGTGGCCGAAGTGATACTGGCCCATTTTTCCCATGTCCGCGGGTTTTTCCAGCTCGAAATGGTCGATCCACTCCTCATAAGTGGGATACCCGTCGAAGACGCTGGTTCCCACGAGCTGATTGTCCTCCATGACAAAGCCCATGTCCTCCTTTGCCTCCGCTTTCTGTACGGGCCAGTTCTGGATGAAGATGTTGTTGTAGAAGCGGTTGTCGCCGTGGAGGATGGACATAAAGCCTGCCACTTCGGTCCTGTGACGGATGTGGTAGGGAGTGTAGCGGGGCTGGTTCAGCCCGTTGATAATGTTGTCCGTGCCGCCGCCCACTGCGGTCAGAGAGCCCAGGATCAGGTTGTGCACTAAGGCTACGCCCTGGGTCGCCATGCGGACGGCCGCCTTGGACAGCAGGATATTGTTGTCGATCAGGGTGGGGCCGTGTCCCACCTCGATGAAGATGTCCTGGCTCATCATGGAACCCTCCGCCATGGGGGTGTTGTCCGGGGCGTAGTTGTCGTGGAGCAGGTTCTGGGTGATACGGGTCCCCTGGGCCTGCCAGTCGCACCAGATCCCCATGGTGCTGTGGTGGATATGGTTCCGGCGGAAGACCACGTCGATGGCGGCGTGGAACTTAATGCCGGAGATCTCGGCGCCGCCGAGCTGCTGCATGTTGTTGATGTGATGGATGTGGTTGTCCTCGATGAGGCTGAAGACGCAGCCCATGCGCCCTACGATGCCGGCCTGTTCACAGTGGTGGATATGGCAGCGGCGGACGATGTGGCTCCCCACCTTCTCTTTCAGCCAGCCGTGGTACTGCCCGCGGCAGACGGCGTCGCGCTCCATCTGGGTGGGGCTCTTTACCCTTTTATTCGTAAAGTAGTGGTCATTTTCCGGATCGTAGTACTTTCCGAGGGAGATGCCGCAGCACTTGCTGTTGCTGATCTCGCAGTCCTCGATGATCCAGCCCTTGGACCAGTGCGGTCCCACCATGCCGTCCTGATAAGCTGCGGGAGGGGCCCAGGTGGTGGCGGCCTTGTTTACGTGGAAGCCGCGGAAGGTGATGTAGTCCACCCCGGTCTTGGAGGGCAGGAAGCAGTTGCGGCGGACGTTGATCTCCACATTTTCACGATTGGGATCCTTTCCCTGGAAATTGGCGTAGATCACAGTCTCGTTCCCCTCCTGCTCCGTGTACCATTTATAGACGGAGTACTGGGGTTCCCAGGAGGGAGCGTAGACCTCTCCTTTGACACACTCCTCCAGCGTCTCGGTCTCGTAGAGCTGGCGGTCGTTCAGGTAGACGGCGCCGGTGTGCCTTACCGCCGGGGCAAAGTACCAGTCCCCGTAAACTCTCGTGACATAGGGATTGTAGCTGCCGAAGATCCCGTTGTCTATGCGGCAGACCCAGACGTTATCCCGAAAAGGTTTCCAGTTCTTTACGGGTTCTGCACCGGTGATCACCGCGCCCAGGGGCTCCGCGCTGCGGTAGACAATGGGTTTATCTTCCGTTCCGGCGTGGACAGGGTCCACATACTCCCGGTAGACGCCGGGGGCTACCACAACTTCGTCGCCGGGCATGGCGACCTTGGCGGCCTCGTTTATGTGCTTAAAGGGCATCTGTCTGCTGCCGTTTCCCTCCCGGCCCGCTTTTGCGTCAACATAAAGTATCATGGCATGTACCTCCTCTTTGTGGGTCACTTCTCGGCGGCAGGCGCCCCGGCTGCCTGCGGGGCCTGACGCCTTGCTGATGTCGGGCGGTCCGGATCCCGGATCCCCGTGTTCTGTTTCCATTGTATAAAGGATGGAATTTTTTGTAAATGGAATTATTTTGCCTGCTGCGGGAGTATCTTGCAAAAAATTTTGTGATAAAAAGTGATCTGCGCTGTCCTATATAAGAAACGAGGCGAAAGGATGGAGAAACTGGATGAACGGCTGGCGGAAGAACTCAAGCAGGAAACGGTTGTACTGAAACGTACAGCAGAGCAACGGAACGGCGTGTTCTGAAAAAAGGCCGCCGGCCAGCATGTTTTTTGCTGGCGCGACGGCCTTCTTAGTCTTCTTCTGATTGGATCCCGTTTCCTTATGCCAGAGCCTTGGAGCCCTTGTAAAGGAAAATGATGTAGAGGATTCCTGCGACAATAGCGACGATCGCCATGATAAAGCTCAGGATACCTGCAATGATCTTGATGATGGGGATCAGGGAGAGGAGCGCGAGCACTACGTCGGCGATAGCACACACCAGGTTGAGCTTCCATACCAGACCAGCGGAGTTTGCAACATCCGATGCGCCTGCGTCCTGAAGCACCTTTGCCAGAGAAGTGCATACCAGGTACACTACCAGGAAAGAGAGAACATACCCTGCCAGCTGGAAGACCACGCCGAGATAGGGAATATTACTCAGAACGGAGCAGATTGCGTTCACGAGCGTCAGGATAAACGCCGTCTTGCACTGCGGAACTTCCTTGCCGATGGCCCACAGACCGATCAGGCTGATCACAGCGAAAACGATGGCGCCGATGCCGCCGATAATCGCTCCGATGATCGGAATGATCATGATCACGGTACAGCAGATAGCGCCGATCTGGGCGATGAACATCTTTTTCATGCCGTTAGAAATGTTGGTATTCATTTTTTGTTTCCTCCTCATGGGTTGAAATAGGTTGAAAGGGCTAAAATTCTAGTTTACAGTAACTTATTCTACCTTATTTCCCAAAATGTGTAAAGAGTTTCTTAAAAAAATATAAATTTTTAGTACAGCTTCCTCAGCCGTTTTGTGAGCAAGGGACGCCGCGATGCGGTGCGGAAGTGAAGGAGTGTAGAAGTGCAGAAGGGCAGAAGTGCAGAAGGGCAGAAGTGCAGAAGTGCGGAAGTGCGCGGACGCGGCTTTGTGAACGGCCTGACTGAAATGTGTTGGAAACATGTGACATTTGTCATTGCGGGACAACTTCATCTTGTGACAAATGACAACTGTCGCGTATCGGGGGAAAACGGTATGCTGAAAGCAGATAAAGAAAGATCCGCGGAAACTTTCGGGGAGGCAGATCAAAACCGGCACGGAAACTTTCGGGAAAAAGACCCCGGAAAATATCAGTAAAAATTTCCGGGGGAGAGTCCGGCGGAAGCGCTGCGGGAAAGGAGTAATTTTATGGAAGAAAAGAACAAAAAGGTATTTTCCGTGATCCTGATGATGGTGGGAGCCCTGTTCATCGTGATCTCCGGGGGGATTTTCGTCTCCCAGACCTGGCATTACCTGCCGGAGGCGGTAAAGAAGCTGTGCATTGCCGGGGTGACGGCCGGATTCTTCGCGGGATCCTACTTTGCGGAGAAAAAGAGTGGGCTGAAGAGGACGCCCTTCCTGCTGTATTATCTGGGCGTGTGCTTTACAGGCTTTACGGCTATGTCCCTGCTGGCGCCGTGGCAGGCCGGCTTTTCGGCAAAACTGTTTCTGACGTTCCTTCTCATGTCGGTGCCGGTGGCCCTTCACTTCTGGAGGGACCGCAGACTGGCGGACCTGATCTTTCAGATCCTCCTTGCGGACGGCATGGTTCTCTGTTTCTCAGAAGGTAACGCCATGATCTTCTCCCTCTCTCTTGTGACCATGCTGCTGGCGGGCTTTTCCTGCTATTTCAGCAAAAACTTCCCCGAGGAGCGGGCGATGATCCTCACGGCACAGGTCTTCTGCTGGATCCACATGGCGGCTGCTTTTCCCATAATCTTATTGGAAGAGATCAGCAGGGGCGGGTTCCTCTTCTCCGTGCTTCCGACGCTGATGCTGACCGCGTCCCTCACGGCCATCTATCTGTCCAAACCCTGCGGGGTTTACCGGGTCCTGCAGAGCATGGGGATCTTTTTCAACAGTTTAACCCTTGCGGCTTATGGGATCCAGAAGCTGCCCCTCCCCGAGAAGGTGAATGGGACGGAGCTGATCATTTTTGCCGCTTTCCTCATGAATCTTGCCCTGACGGTGTGGCTGAACCGCAGGGAAATGATGGGGCTGAATGAGATCTTTGCCGCGCTGGTTTCCTTTTATCAGATCTTTGTATATGCGTTCAGCGCTTCCTTCTACCTGTGGGAGGATTCGTCCAGCACCATGTTTTATCAGGAAAACGATCCGTTTTACCCCTATGCGCTCTGTCTGGCGGCGGCCCTGGTGCTCCGCAAAGTTCTGAAGCGCCCCGGGGAATCCTGGGCCCCGGTGCTCAGAAGGTCCCTCTGCTGGCTGCTGCTGGGGCTGCACGTCCTTCTGTGCTGGTGCCATGCGGAATATGTCATGGATTACGGCATAGCGTTTGGGATTGCCATCCTGTGTCTCCTGTTGTCGGGGATCCTGTATACAAAGAGGAACCTTCGGGACGTCCTGCGCTCCCTGGCGGTGATCATCGCCCTTTTTGCCCTTCAGGCCGTGCCGGTCTTTCCGACGGAGATATGCGAGGAGGCCACCGGGAAGGTGCTGGTGCATTTCGGAACGGAATACGGCTGTATTTTGACGGCCATAGCCATTGTCCTTTTGGGAAAGATTTGGTATGATAGAGGTAAGGCGGTGCGCTGGCTCCGGTTTACGGGCGTGTGCCTGATCCTGGCGACGCTGGTGTGCAGCAATCTGGCCTCCCCCGCCCTTCCCAATGTGCTGTTTCTGGGGATGGGCGCCCTGGTTCTGCTGGTCCTTTCCACAATCTTTCGCTGGAAAGAGTACGCGCTGGCATCCGCCATTACCTTGACGCTGGTGGCAGTCTACCTCACAAGGGAGGTGTGGATGAGTATCGCCTGGTGGGTATACCTGTTTGCGGCGGGCGTGGGTCTTGTGATCTACGCGATCAAGAGAGAAAAGGCAGAGTAGAGAGATGCAGTTGATTCTGGGATCCATCTATATCATCGTGATCGGAGCGGTGCTGTTTTCCATGGCAGCGCTGCTCTTTCGCGGGGACGACAGCCTCAGCGTCCGGGTCTACATGGTCTGTCAGGGAATGGTGGTGCTGTGGTGCGCCTCCCAGATCCTGCAGATGATGGCCAGGACCCGGGGAGAGCTGACGGCGGTTTTCCTATTGGGAAATATTGGGATTTGTTTTGTCGGGAGCACCTGGTATTATTTTGCTAGGCTGTATTCGGACAAGCCTCTGAAGGGCCCGGGAAAGTTTCTCCCGGCGCTCTTTTCCGTGTTCCACTATCTCGCGGTCCTGACGAACGGACTGCATCATCTCTATTACGTTGATTTCTCAGCGGAGGAGATCCTGCACGGTCCGCTTTTTTATACAAATGTAGCCTGTACATATTTCTTTACTGTGGCCGGGGCGGTCTGCCTTTATCGGAACATGAAGGCGGAACAACCATACGCGAAACAGCTTGTGGCGGCGTCCGTGCTGGTTCCCGTGGCGCTGAACGCGGTGTATCTGACGGGGCTGGTGCGGCCCTCCTTCGATATCACGCCCCTGGGCTTTGGCATCTCCATCGTGCTGATCATGCTGGCGGTCTGGAAGTACCGGTTCATGAATCTGAAAAAGGAGCTGGATATCACGACCGAGAAGCTCCTTCTGGAGCGGGAGAGGAACCGTATCGCCCAGCAGGTACACGACACCGCGGGGCATACGCTCACCATGATCCAGTCCTACATGAAATTGGCGGAGGTGTCCGCGGACCGGGAGGAGATGGGGGAGGTCAAAACTTACCTCTCGGAGGCGAGGACCCTCTCCGGCCAGGGGATCCGGGAACTGCGGGAGTCCATCAACATGCTGCGGCAGGAGGCGGAGTACGAACTGGTGACACAGGCGGTGATGCAGCTTGCCGGGCAGGTGAAGGAGATCCCGGTGGAGGTCACGGTGCAGGGGGAGGACAGCGAGCGCTATTCCCATCTCTCCAAGCCCATCCATGACACCGTGCGGGAGTGCATCACCAATACCTTAAAATACGCGGGGGCTGCAAAGGTGGACATCATCGTCCGGTTCCGGAAAGACGCGGTGGAGGTGGTCTATGCGGACGACGGCGAGGGGTGCGATGAGATCGCGGAGAACAACGGGCTCCGGGGGATCAGGGAGAGGATCCGGGAGGCCGGAGGGACGGTGTCCTTTACCTCCGCGAAGGGGGAGGGGTTCCTCACCAGGGTAAGGGTTCCGGTGTGAATGTATAAAGCGAGTTTGTAAAGGATGTTCCAGGAGGTTGAAATTACGCAACAAGTTGTTTCGCAATCAGGCAAGCAGAGTATGTAGAAAATATTCCTTATTCCGTGGGGACATTTGATTCAGATTATTAAAGGAAACACAGAAAAAGCGCTGTATTAGCAAGCCGGTACGGAATCCGGTGTGAATGGGACGCGGGAGCCGGCGCTGTCTTTCCGGCAGACGCGCTTTCGCTCGGGTCGGCACGCAGCGGACACTAGGCTCGAAAGTACCTCGCCAAGTGCCGGCGTGCCTTTACGGTCTGCCGGGAAGGCAGCGCCGGCTCCCGCTGGGCATGGAGAGCGCCGGGAAAAGCTGTAGGGAAAGCGTGGGATCAATTTGACTGGGATGGGGGCGTTCATGAGGTGGTCTTGCGGGGGTGGTTACCAAGGGGAGAAATCATTAAAAAGCGCGTTTTTGAGGTATAAGCGGCCGCTTGGGGTGTATTTGATAGACGAGAAGGGCAGGGCAAAAAGAAACATATGATAAAGCGTTTTTTAATTGTTGACGGCAGTAATTTGCTGTTTCAAATGTTTTTTGGGATGCCTGCAAGGATCGTAAACAAGCAGGGCAAGCCGATCCAGGGAACACTTGGATTTGTAGGTGCGCTGCTGAAAATAATACGCATGACAGAACCGACCCATGTAGTAGTGTTATTTGACGGCGAGCATGAAAATGCGCGTTCAAAGCTGAATACGGATTACAAGGCTAATCGACCGGATTACAGTCAAGTGCCGGAGGAAAAGAACCCTTTTTCCCAGCTGCCCGATATATATGCCGCGTTGGATTATCTGGAAATTCAATTTGCGGAAACAGAGATCTGCGAGACAGATGATTGGATCGCGGGCTATGCGCTTACATACGGAAAGGAAATGGATATCGTAATAGCTTCCTTTGACAGTGATTTTTTTCAGCTTATAACCGACAGGGTATCCGTACTGAGGTATCGCGGAGATCATACGATTGTCTGTACACCGGATTTTATAAAAAATAAATTTGGCGTTACTCCTTCGCAATATGCGGATTTTAAATCGCTCACCGGAGATACTTCGGATAACATTAAGGGCGTGGACAAAGTCGGCCCCAAAACGGCAGCTTATTTATTAGACAGATTCGGAACGCTCGACAATATCCTTGCAAATGCAGAAAAAATCGAGAAGCCGTCTATAAAATATTCCATTATAGGGGATACGGATCGACTAAGAAAAAATTATAAGATCATTAAATTGGAAAATTCAGCATCTCTGCCGTTTGTGTTGGATTCTCTCGTCTATCGCTTTGCAGGTCTGACTACGACCGATGTTTTAAAAGGAATAGGATTATACTAGGATGATACAGGCAGAAAGGTTTTTTGTGTTATACTGGAACAAGTATGAGAGCGGCAAGCCGTGATCCGGCGGAGGTGCTATGCGGTTATGATGAATTAACTGAGCGTTAGGTATCGTCTTGCATTTGAGGAGATTAAGATTGAAAATGAGAAGTCATTTTCATAACTTTTTGTGCCTGAGTGAAGCGAAAGGAATGGATATAACTATGTATGTGATAGAAAACTATAAGCTTTTGCCTGAACATTTTGCAGGTCAATACGGTGATGTTCATCACTTTTTGACAACATTTGCCGATAGCGGGATCAACGAGCACTTTCACTGGGGACGATTTGATTGGATGATGACTTCCCCGTATCTTGACAGGGAAAAGATTTCGAGGATGGCATTTTTTAAAGACGGAAACGGCAAAATCGCGGGCCTCGTGCTGTTTGATACTTCTTATGAAGACAGGTGGTATCTCCTGCACGCCGATTCGGATCAAGAGCTTTTCAGAAAAATGGTTGAATATGTAATTGACGTTGACGGAAAAGAGGCAATTATCCATGCAAATGAATTGGATAAGCCGTTTTGCGATTTCCTTGAAGGAAAAGGATTTGTGGGGCAGCATTTCGAAAGCATTTTAGAACTCCCGCTTATCGGTCAAAAGCGGAATGTGCTCCTGCCGGACGGCTTCAAAATGGTTTATGAGCCGGACGAATATAAGTGGCGGCAGGTGATCTGGAGCGGCTTTGACAACGACGGGGAACCCGAAGCGCCGGACAAAGAGACTGCGGAAGCACAAAGGCGACTGAATGATGATGCGTATATAAAGGTTTTTGCGGAAAAAGACGGCATATATGCGGCACACTGCGGCGTGTGGTATGACGGCGGCGAAACTGCTTATATAGAGCCGGTGGCAACGGTTCCCGAACACCGGAAGAAGGGGCTTGGCAGGGCGGTCGTATATGAAGCGGTAAATATCGCTGCAGGGCGGGGCGCAAAAAGAGCGGTTGTTTTATCGGAGCAGGCGTTTTACTTTCGCATTGGGATGACAATATCATCCAGAGTGAGCAGGTGGATTTTAGGGTGAAACGATAAGGCCCGCTTGCGATGTAAAATGTGTGCCGGGGACAGGCGAAGACCTATCGGTGTTTATGCGGAATATAGTCTAAAAGTCACATTCAAGGAAGGACAACAGAAAATGATAAATGTCCAAAAAGGGAAAAGCGATACAATCCTAAAGGAAATAGAAACCGAGCAGGAATTAGGTGAGGTTCTTAACCTATGTTATGATATTTTGGGAAAAGATGACTCAGAACTATATGGATATGATGCATGGCATAAAAGACTTTTGGACGGATTGTCGCCTCTGGTGTATGCCATAAAAGACGAAAAAATTATTTCCGCAGTCCTTGGGCGAGCAGAAAGTCAAGATAGTCTCATTATTGGATTTGCAGCCTGTAGTGAGGATTATAGAAGGCAAGGTATTACGAAAAAACTTATGTATTTTTTTGAAGATATTGCAAGAAAAAAGGGATTCAAATATATCACACTGGGTTCTATGGAAGATGCTTTTTACGAAAAATGCGGGTATAAAGTGATTTTTCAAGTACAAGGACAGAATATATACCAGAAAATATTATGATCCATATTGTGAAAGAGCTCCACATATATGATTTCATCGGCTTGGCAAAGACTCTCTTATCGGTTTTCATGTTGAGATGAGTCCTTGTGGAATATCCGGAACGACAGGGTAATGATGGCACTGACCATGGCACAGAGCTGCAAGCCGATGACGGTCAATATACAAAACCTCTGCGGCTGTGCAAGCACTGCACAAAGGTTTTCGTGGTGAGTCGCCCCAGAAATCAGTTTTGCAGCCCGGAATGTAAAAACAGGTACAATGTCTACAAGAGCCGGAGTAAAAATAGGGATAAGGATGGTAAGGGAAATGCCTGAAAATCAAAACATTGAATGGAAAAGCAGATGGAAGGATGAATATCTGGAATGGATCTGCGGTTACGCCAACGCACAGGGTGGCAAAATCTATATTGGTTGTGATGATGGCGGCAATGTAATCGGATTAACTAATGCCCGCAAGCTCCTTGAAGATGTTCCCAATAAAATCAGGGACACTATGGGCATTATCGTCGGTGTTAACCTCTATGAGGAAAGCGGAAAAGAATACATTGAAATTGATGTTCCTGCCTACCCGATTGGTATTTCCTGCAGGGGAATCTATTATTACCGAAGCGGCAGCACACGACAGATATTGACCGGCCCCGCTTTGGAAGCCTTTTTAATGCGTAAGCGTGGCGCTACTTGGGATAATCTCCCGCTCCCTGCGTTTTCACTGAGTGATGTTGATGATTCCATTGTAGAACATTTTAAGCAATGGGCAGCTAAAAAGGGACGTGTTGACAAAACCGTTCTGGCTGAACCAAAGGATGCACTTATGGAGAAGCTGCACCTGATGAACGGTTCTTATCTTACCAATGCGGCAATGCTTCTGTTTTCAAAAGATCCGGAGAAATGGCAGCTTGGTGCATATGTAAAAATCGGCTTCTTTGAAACTGACGCTGACTTGTTGTATCAGGACGAGATACACGGCTCTATTTTAGAGCAGATTGATAAAATTGTGGAGCTTGTGTATCTGAAATACATGAAAGCCAAAATCACTTATGAGGGAATACAGCGCATTGAGCGATATTTCGTACCGGAAGATGCTTTGCGAGAAGCTCTGTTAAACGCTCTGTGCCACAAGCAATATCAGTCCGGTGTACCAATTCAGATAAGTGTCTATGAGGATAAACTGTATATTGCCAACTGCGGTTGTTTGCCGGAAAACTGGACATTGGAAAATTTAATGAGCAAACACGCCTCCAGCCCTTACAACCCGAACATCGCCCATGTATTCTATTTGGCTGGTTTTATTGAAAGCTGGGGACGAGGTATTGAGAAAATCTGCTCCGCCTGCGAGAAAGATGGCGTTCCACAGCCCATCTATACGATCAATCCCAGCGATATTATGATTGAATTTATCGCGCCAGAGGATAGAGTAATTCGTTCTGTAACCCACAAGGTAACAGATAGGGTGACAGAAAAAGTAACAGATAATTTGGATGAAAAATCCATCCAAATTCTTGCGCTTATTTCTGAAGATCCGGGATATACCGGGGCAGCAATTTCGGAAAAACTTTGTCTCAGCAGAAAAACGGTAGCGCAGAAAATGAAAGTAATGAAAGAAAAAGGAGTTATTAAACGCATTGGTTCTGATCGAAAAGGCTATTGGAAAATCAACAATGATAAAATATAAAAATAGGTATGGAGTTCAAAAGATGTTAATTGCTATGAGAAAAGCTGAGGTTTTTTTGTTGAGATGGCCGATCGGGACAAATTACAGAAGATAGTGGGAGAGGATCAAGATGACAGAGGTTAAATTTTATGAGAGTATAGAGGACGAATTGCTTAGGTTTGCGGTTATTATATCCAAAGCGCAGGATCGATATGTCTTCTGCAGACATAAGGATAGAGATACATGGGAGATCCCCGGAGGGCATAGGGAACCGGGGGAAAATATTTTTGATACAGCGAAGCGGGAACTCTATGAAGAAACCGGCGCTATAAAATTTGAAATAAAACCCGTTTGTGTATATTCTGTTACAGCACCTGATAATTTTAATGGCAAAGAATCCTTTGGTATGTTGTTTTTTGCCGATATCAAGTCTTTTGAAACAGAGTTACATAGTGAAATCGAGGAGATCGCGTTGTTGGATGAACTGCCGGAAAGATGGACGTATCCAGCTATCCAACCGCATTTGATAAATGAGGCAAAGAGACGGGGATTTTTGCCGCTGCTCCCGTCCTAACGCCTTGAATTCTTATAAAAGTAATGGCATTACGATCAATACAAAACATTGTATCAAAACCGTAAAGACATAGATATGATATTGTTGAGTTTGATACAGAATCATGATTGAAAAAATGTGCCTTTGCAGTATAAGTTATACCTTGAGCAAGGCTGTGAGCGGCAAATCAGGATTTGACGGGGAAATCATAGATGAACAGAGATGAGATAGCGGCGGAATTATTCCGCTTGCAGGATAAGAAATATGCGGCCTTTCAGGCTAAGTTGATCCCGACGGTAGAAGCGGAAAGAATTATCGGTGTCAGGACGCCAGAGCTTCGTTCCTTTGCAAAGAGGCTATTGAAAGACGAGGACACAGATTTATTTTTGGAGTGTCTTCCGCACCAATACTTTGATGAAAATCAGCTGCATGCATTTGTGATATCATTGGAGAAAGATTTTTGTAAATGCATTGCAGAAGTTGAAGCGTTTCTTCCGTTTATTGATAACTGGGCTACATGTGATCAGCTTTCGCCGAAGGCTTTCAAAAAAGAGCCGGAGAAACTGCTTCCGTATATCTATACATGGATCAGATCGGATAAGGTTTATACCGTCCGATTTGCAATCGGCATGCTTATGGAGCATTTCCTGGACGAGAGGTTTCATCCCAAGTATGCGGACATGGTAGCGGCGGTAAGATCGGATGAATACTACATCAATATGATGGTCGCATGGTATTTTGCGACGGCACTGGCAAAACAGTATGCTTCTGTACTTCCGTATCTCGAAGGAAAGAAGCTCGATGATTGGACACATAATAAAACGATTCAAAAAAGTGTGGAGAGCAACAGGATATCAACTGAGCAGAAAGCATATCTGAAAACACTAAAAATCTGACGATTTTTAGGACATTAATTTCCAGCTTATCAAAGAAAGCATACAAAGATTTTCGCCGCCGGTATGGCAGCGAAAAGAGGTTGTATCCAAATCGTCAGGAACATTAACCGGGGCGTGGAACGGGTGGAGAAAGTGTCCCGGGAGAATCGGAGGGAGGTTTATACTTAGAATGGAAGAGATCAAGGTGCTGATCGCGGACGATATC
>CANQCF010000051.1 GCA_947589505.1 uncultured Acetatifactor sp.
CCGGGAAATCCGCATACATACAAGGAAATGGAGCCAAAAGAAGGCTCCATTTCGCATTTACAAGTGGCAAACTCGGGCTATAACACAAATATAAAAAAAATGCAATTATACTGGCAGTATAAGTTTACCAGTTCAGCCAGCCGCTGAACTTCTGGAAAAATCGTGCTCGCACGAATTTTTCCAGAAATTTGGCGGCTGAGGGAGCGCCATTTTATGAGCAAAGGTAGTCGCGAAGCGACGGAGAGCGCCAAAGGCGCGGCTTTGCGAATGACGCGCGCTAAACTGGTTTTCAGCAAAATTACAGTTCAGCAAAACTGTTCGCAAAACCGCGACTGCACGTTTTTCCCAGAGTTACACACCTCTCTCCATGTACTGCTGTCACCATTTCAGGGTTATTTCTTGAAATATAGATTAGATTAGAATATAATAACAAATAAAATGTCGCTCAGAAGCGTTTTTCTACCGAAAGGAGCATTCTTTAACAAAAATGAAGCAAAAAAACAGATTATCTGTATGCATAACAGCATGCTACTTCGGGCTGTATATTATAATCGCGCTGTCTCTTCTAATCGCACAGCCGTTTGGCCATCCGCCCGATGAAAGCAACCGTTACCTGATCCCTAAATATATTTATGAAAACAACGCGCTGCCAAACGGTTATGACGAAACCATCCGTATTTTCGGTTATGGGTTTTCTTATGGTTTTCAACCCATCCTTCCTTATATCATCCAGGGATTGGCGATGAAGATTGTCAGTATTTTTTCCGACTCTCCCGGCACGCTTATTTATTCCGCGCGGTCCGTCAATTTTCTTTTCGGACTTTTCATGGCCTTTTTTGTACTGCTTCTCTCAAAAAAATGGTTCCGTCAGGAACACTGGCAATGGGCGTTTGCCTTTTTGGTCACCTTTCTGCCAGAGTCCATCTTCATACATACTTATGTAAACACGGATTCCTGCTGTATGCTTTCGACAGCGATCATCCTGTATGCTTTGACCTGCGGCATACAGGACGGTTTTTCGATCCGTTCCTCCGTGACTTTATCTGTGGGTATTATTCTTTGCGCTCTATCCTATTATAATGCTTATGGCTATATTCTCAGCAGTATTTTAATTTTTACCTCTTATTTTATACATAAGAAAGATAAAAAGATTTCATTTGAAGGGAAAAATTTCTTCCAAAAGGGCACATTCATTGCTTTGCTCGTACTGGCGGGAGTCGGATGGTGGTTCATCCGCAGCGCCATTCTGTACGACGGAGATTTTCTAGGTCTCACAGCCCGGGAACTTTGCGCCAGACTTTATGCTTCCCCCGAATTTCATCCTGATACCAGTCCCACATGGATGAACCGAGGTTTTTCTGTCTGGGATATGCTGAGCCGCTCCGATTTTATTCAAGTGTCCTTGCTCAGCTTTATCGGAGTTCTGGGCACAATGAGTATCACTACTTCCATATGGATCTACAGATTTTACAAATTAATATTCTTTGGAGGAATTTTATTGTCTATAATTGTTCCCTTTCGAGCAATCGTCCGATTCAATTCGGACTTTAGCGCTGGATTCGAAGACAGGTTTCGAGGCAGAAAGTGGTTTATTCGTTTTTTCCATGCCAATCTGGTATTCTGCATCATCCTACCCCTGATCTTAAGCATCCATTATTCCTACGTTTCGGACTACCAACCCCAGGGAAGGTATCTCCTGCCGGCGCTGGTCCCCTTTGCCTTCTATTGTATAAGGGGGCTTGAAAAAGGTACTGCCCTTGCAGGTATTCCGGCAGCCGCAAGATATACATCCGGGGAAAAATGGTCCTATGTGGAAATTGCAGCCGCTGGAATTATATGTGTGATAATCGCGGTTAGCCTGATCGTCACCATCTACGGATATGTATTTCCGTTTTATGCAGCACATCCCGGCGGATAAACCGGAATGATCTGTTGATCTGTGCAGATATCAGCCTAAAGCAATAGTGCAGGCAGCCGACGGATGAGCATATTTTGCTCTGGACTTTTCCCTGTTTCTATGTAACTATAGAAGTATGTGAATGATCTGAGATCAGAAAGGAGACCCCTATGGAATTTGTGTATGAAATGCCCGAGAAAATGCTGAAAGAATGTAAAAAACCCGGCAGAGTGGAGCGCCTGGAGTACGACACCCATACTTATGAGGAAGACGACCGGCCCCTGAAAAAAGGCGCCTGGGTCTATCTTCCCTATGGGTATTCTTCGGAAACCCCCTATGATATCCTGTACCTGCTCCACGGGGGCGGCGTCAACGAGGACTGGTGGTTCAAGATGTTCCCTGACACCGTCACCATCCTGGACAACATGATGGCGGAGGGCGTCTGCAAACCCTGCATCATTGTCACGCCCACCTATTACCGGGGCGACGACGGCGATCGGAACGCCGAGTACATCACCGAGCACTTTCACATGGAACTCCGACGGGATCTGATCCCCGCGGCGGAGCGCGCCTACTCTACCTATGCGAAAGGAGATGTCAACGAGACGAACCTGATCGCCACCCGGGACCACAGGGCCTTTGCCGGTCTTTCCCTGGGCTCCATGACCACCTATCGCTCCGCCCTCTACAACAACTATGACCTCTTCGCCTGGTACGGTCCCTTCTCCGGCTGCTGCGGACCGAAAGGCAATCACGACGTGGAGATACAGCGCATCCGGGAGGCCCTGGAAAAAGGGGAAAAGGCGGGACTTCCCCTGCGATATCTCTTCTGCTGCAACGGTGACAAGGATATCGCCTATGAGGAACATCTCGATATCATGACCCGGGCATTAAAAATCTGCCCGCAGTTAAAGCCCGGAGAAAACTATGATTTCTACATTATTCCCGGCGGCGTACACGACATGAAAGCCTGGCAGCTGGATCTGTACCACGCCCTTCAGATCTTCTTTGTCCGCTCCTGACAATAGAAAAAAGGCGCCTTTCTCACAGTAAGGCGCCTTTTTATGCGCTGGAAACGCGCCAGCGCCGCCTTATGAACAGCTTGGTATAACCATTAAAAAATGTCATCAACTTGCAAACTCTCTAAACATCCGATTGGCGGACTTATTTATGAACCTGCCGAATCTAGTTATTTTCCGCCACTTCCCTGTAGAATTTCTGCAGGACATAAAATGCCGCTTTCTTATAAGTCTTATCGGCGGAGCAGAGTCCCTTGGTATTGTAATACCGCTGGAGGCTGCTGGTTCTGCGGGGACATCGAAAGTCATAGAGAATCCAGGGAGTCATGCCCTGAATGTAAGGGATCGTCCGGAGAACGGCGGTCTGGCGTTCATACACATACGCCTGACACTCCTCCGTACCCTTGTCGGAGACGGTCCCGTGGTGTCCCGCCAGGGCGTCCGCGCCAAATTCCGTGATGATCACCGGTTTTTCCGGATCACTGTTCTCCAAAAGATCGGGCAGCGATGCAAAATCCGGGGAATACCAGCCGCAATATTCATTTAATCCGATCACATCCAGGTATTTCTCAAGGCGGTCTTCAATCCGGTTATGCGCGCCGTTGACCAGGCAGGCCGCCGAAACCAGACGGGTTTGGTCCAGCTCGTGGGCGCGCTCCGCCAGACCGCCCATGAATTTCAGCCTCTCGTCGGAATCCAGGTTTTCATTGCCCACGGACCAGATGATCACGCTGGCCCGGTTGTAATCTCTCAGGATCAGCTCCGAGAGCTGGTTCTCCGCGTCCCGATAAGTGTCCTCCCGCTCAAAGCGGATGGCCCAGTACACAGGGACCTCCTCCCAGAGAAGCAGTCCCAGCTCGTCCGCCAGCTGCGCCATCCTCTCGCTGTGGGGATAGTGGGCGGCTCTCATGAAATTGCAGCCCAGTTCCTTGGCGATCCGGATATTCTCCACTCTCTCGGCGTCTGTCAGCGCTTTCCCGTCCTTCACACTGTCCTCATGGGCGCTGACGCCCCTTAGAAAAATCGGCTGTCCGTTTAAAAAGATCTGCCGCCCCTTTACCCGGATCTCCCGAAAGCCCACCCGGTCGCTGACCCGGTCACCCATGCACTCCAGGCTCACCTCATAGAGTTTCGGGTTCTCCGGGCTCCAGAGCTCCGGCTCCGCCTTCAGCGTCACCGCGCCTCTGCCCCCGGATACCGGGATTTCCTCCCGGATCCCCAGTTCGGGAATAGAGAGCACCGCCGCGGCATCCGCCTTCCCGGAAACCGTGACCCGGGCGCTGACGGAACCAAAAGTGCCGTCCGGCACAAGTTCTATCTGAAAATCCTTTATATAGTCCGCCGGCACGCGGAAAAGTTCGATATCGCGGTAAATGCCGCCGTAATTGAACCAGTCCGTATTTTCCGGCGGAACCTGAGCAGGCCGGCGGGTGTTATCCGCCACGATCAGGATCCGGTTGTCCCGCTGAAGATACTTCCCGATCTCAAAATAAGCCGGAGTGGAACCGCCCCTGTGCATCCCCGCGTAACTGCCGTTTACAAATACACGGCAGACATAATTCGCCGCGCCGATCTTTAAAAAGACCCGCTCTCCCTCCCGGACCGGCTCATACTCGAATCTCCTGGTAAAGACCATAGGGCCCTCATATAATAAGTACTCCGGCGCGGCGGTGTTCCAACAGCAGGGCAGATACATAAGGGGCCACTCGTCAAAGGAATAGTCCGTCGGGAGCGTAAAGCCCTTCGCATCCCGATTCTTCTCCAAAAACCACTTCTGCCTGAGACAGGTGTCGTACTGGTCCACCGCGTAATGCCACTGACCGTTTAAGGACTCCGCTTTTCTGCCACGGTCAAAGAGCATGGTGTCAAAGCCCGCGATCCCCATCTCATATTCCGCCAAGTAATCTTCGATGTGAATGTCCAGCATCTGTGCGTCCTGATTTTTCGCCATGAGGTTTCCCCTTTTTCCTAACAGAAATTTCATTGCTTACAGATATTTCAGCAGTTCCTCCCGCACGCCGTCCAGCCAGGGATCCGCCAGTCCGAAGTTCATGCTGTGATGGGACCAGGCCGCCCGGGGGATGTCATATTTTCGCAGGGCGCTGTTCATGTCCTGATACCATTTCAGCGCATCCCGGGGATCCGCCAGGTCGATCACCCCGTACTCTCCGCAGTACAGGGGAACATTATATTTTTCCGCCACCTGCAGGGCCGGCTGCATGAGATTGTCAAAATACTCCGGTCCCATCATCTCCGGCAGCGTATCCGGGTACTCAGAGTCAAAGTCGTGTCCGAAAAACTCCTCCGAGCGCCGCCGGTAGTCTGCCACGGTGCCGGGATAGGAGAGACGCCACTTTTCGGGGTCCCTTGGCATGCGGCTCACCCAGAATGCTCCCTGATGGGTAAACGCCAGAGGGCTGTAGCAGTGGAAGGTAAATACAATGTTCTCGTCGGCAGGCGGATCCAGCAGCGTCAGGCCGTAAATGCTGTCGTTAAAAATACCTCCCACTACGATCTTCACTTCCCTGTCCACCTCCCGGATCGCCCGGATCGCCCTTTCCGCCATCCGGTTCCATGTTTCGGTAAACTCGCTGGAAGTCACTTCGTTTAAGAGCTCCAGGGCCACGATATCCCTGTCCTTACCGTATCTCTTTGCCAGCTCGCTCCAGAGGGAGACAAAGATGTCCTGGAGCCTTTCCTGATAGAAGAACTGGCAGTTGTTTTCGTCGTCAAACACATAGCCGTGCGCCTTGTGGAGATCCAGGATCATGCGCAGCCCGTACTTGCGGCACCACCCGATGCAGGTGTCGATATAGGCCAGCCCGTCCTCCTTCATCTCTCCGCTCTCCTCCTGGATCACTTCCGCATCCACAGGCACCCGGACATGATCCAGTCCCCAGGATTTGATCTGGGCGATATCTTTCTCCGTGATAAAGGTGTCATAGTGCTCCTTATGATAATTTCCTTCTCCGCACTGGGACAGCCATCCGCCCAGGTTCACACCCTTTTCATAACCCTCAAATTTCCGCATAAGTAAACCTCCCTGTTCTGCTTTTCTGATATTCGTCCGCAGCCGTTGGTCTGCCCCGGCTTATAGACTGTAAAATCACAGAACGCCGGGAAACCCATCAGGGCACCCGGCGAACCGAATGGTACATGCGCCGGATGATCACACGGGATCCGACCTCGTTCCCGGCTTAATAATTCTCTGCATGAACCTCAAAATAACTCTGAGGATGCGCGCATACGGGGCAGACCTCGGGCGCGGCAGTTCCCACCACGATATGTCCGCAGTTTCTGCACTCCCACACCTTGACCTCGCTCTTCTGGAATACCTGTGCGGTCTCCACATTCTTCAGAAGCGCTCTGTAACGCTCCTCATGCTCCTTCTCGATGGCCGCCACCATGCGGAACTTCGCGGCGAGAGCGGTAAAGCCCTCCTCCTCGGCGGTCTTCGCAAAACCCTCGTACATATCGGTCCACTCGTAATTCTCGCCGTCAGCGGCAGCACCCAGGTTCTGCGCGGTGTCCCCGATCCCTTCCAGCTCCTTAAACCAGAGCTTCGCGTGCTCCTTCTCATTGTCCGCTGTCTTTAAGAACAGCGCGGCGATCTGCTCATAACCCTCTTTCTTCGCAACGGATGCGAAGTAGGTGTACTTGTTCCTCGCCTGGGATTCTCCCGCAAAAGCGGCCTCCAGATTTTTCTCCGTCTTCGTGCCTGCATACTTACTCATAGTCTCATACCTCCCGGATTCAAATTTGGCCCCGGAAATGCTCCGGGGAACATCCTGTTTCAATACCTATACACTATCATAATTTACCGGAAAACACAATATCATTCGTCCGCACAGATTACTTTCCCAAACGCCATAAACAGCATTGTTATGCTGAGACTTCCCACTCCCCAGGAATACTCAAACATGCCAAAGACCACCGGGATCAAAAGATACAGGCAATATCCCGCCTCCGCGGATCCATAGCTTTTCTCCGATCTCTTCCAGAGGGATATCGCCCCTCCGAACACCAGCACCGCAAACGGGATCATCACCGGAACGCCAAAATCTGTGCCATACTGCAGGAAAATATTGTGCGCGTGACCAATCCAATAATAAGGCGTCAGCTGAAAACCCTGCTCTTCCGTCGGATGCCCGAACAGATTTAAGTGCTTGAAATAATATTTATAGATCGTGCTTCTCACCAGAAAATCGTCCGTACTCTGCTCCGGTCTGACAAGCACGGGAATCTTATTCGGCGGAAGAGGTTCTGCCTCCTCTGCAGCCTCCCCTGGCGTTTCGTCAAGAGGCGCAGCGGCGTCAGCATTCAGGGAAAACGGAGAATGCTCCCGGAGAAGTCGGAAACTCTTTATCACTCTACCCAACGCGGCGTCAAAATACTCGTCGATATCCACATATTTTTCGGAATCCCAGGGATCCCAGGAATGGACTTTCTCTTCGCTCCACTCTCCCTCGTACCAGATTGGATGATGAAATACCGGGGGCAGATATCTCGCCGCCGCAAAGCACAGCGGAAAAGTGAGCAGAACGCACACAGACAGCAGAAGCAGGCTCTGAAACCACTTGCCCGCCGCACGGGTTCTTCCGAGAAACTTCAGAAAGATCCCGATCATTACAATAGCCGTCAGCCATCCAGTCCGGCCAATGGTCAGAAGCTCAAACGACAGCACTGTTCCCGCACCGATCCAGTAATATGCCTTCAGCCATTTCCGCGCTCCGTCCTTTGCCGCGCGTATGATTCTCGCCAGAACAGCTGCCAGAACTTCAAGATAAAACAGCGAATTCCAGTTTGAATTTCCAAACATTCCCCGATAGCGCGCACTGTCAAAGGGCCGGAACACAAAACTCAGTCCCTGTATCACGAAAAAGCCGAGGATTATCCCGTCCAGCATTCCCAGGTACATCTGATCCCTTTCCTTTTGTGAGTAATCCGTCAGGTAAAAACACAGAAACATGATAAAATAATAAAGGGGCCATTGCAAAGTACTCCTGGAAAAGATCATCCAAGCCATCATAACTATCCAAAGAGTAAGATATCTGCCGTTCAGCTTTGGCAGTCTTTTCTCCAGAAAGACACGGATTACAGTGAACAAAATGATGTAGCCGTACAAAACTATATTCAGTGTGATCACTATCCAGACATTGAAAAAGGGCCAGTGATTTCTGCCCCACAAAAGCAGAAAAGGCATTCCCAGGATCCATACAACAGTCCAGCCCAAGAAGGGGCGCTTCCACTTTCTGATATCCTTCAGGCCGTAATGGGAAAATATGAGCAGAGCCAGGGGAATACCTGTCAGATTCTGGAATATAGCCCGCCAGTCTTTCTCCCAGCTGAGGCTTTTCTCGCGCTGCTCTATCACGCAGAAGAAGAAAAAGCAAGCCGTATATAGGATCCTTTTCCAAAAATCTCCACTCAACAATTTATTTTTTTTTCGATCCCGCATAATCGTCTCCTTATGGTAAATGTTCCTGTCCTTTGCATTTCCGGACGTAAGCTCCCCCGGCGAAGGACGCGATTCGTACGCCTCTCAGATTTGATGCCTTACCACCCCGTACTCATCATCCAGCCGATAGTAGGGACAGCTCTGCTGAGTCCCGGTGAGAAAGCGGTACATCTCGTCCTCGTCCAGGTTCACCATGCAGTAATAGCATTCGTCGTCCTCATCATATTCATAATTGACACATGTGTCGCAATTTGATGCCGCCATCTGGATACCCGTTCCTTTCGCCGTATTCCGGTCCTTTTTTCGAACTTTATTTTCCTCCATGCAGATAGGCGTAAATCTCCCTCTTGCTGACGCCCCGGTCCTTCGCTACCAGTTTCATGGCTTCTTTGGAATCTATGCCCTGCTGTTCATAATGGGCCATGTGTTCCTCGATGGACAGTTCTTCCCAGGCGGCAATCTCCCTGCGCCTCTTTTCCTCCCGGCTCCGTCCCTCGATCACAAGCACATACTCCCCCCTGGGCTCCTGGTCCCGGTACAGCTCCGAAGCCTGGGACAGGGTGGTGGGAATCACAGTCTCAAATTTCTTCGTGAGCTCCCTGCAGAGCGTGATCCTTCGATCTCCCAAAGCCTCGTACAGATCCCCCAGTGTCCGGAGAAGATGATGGGGCGCTTCGTATAAAAGAATGGTCCGGCTTTCTTCCGCAAGCTCCCGCAGAATCTCCTGTCTCTCTTTTTTGTCCGCCTTTTCCGTTGGCAGAAATCCCTCAAAGCAGAACCTCCTCGTGGAGAGACCGGAGAGCGTCAGCGCCGTGATACAGGCCGCCGGTCCCGGAAGGGAAGTCACCGTCACCCCCGCCTCCCGGCACTTCCGGACCAGCACTTCCCCGGGATCGGAAATAGCGGGGGTTCCCGCGTCCGTGATCAGGGCGATCTCTTTTCCCGCCAAAAGCTGAGTGACCAGCTGATCCGCCTTTTCGAATTTATTGTACTCGTGGTAACTGGTCATGGGCGTATGAATCTCAAAATGATTCAGAAGCTTTAAACTGTTGCGGGTGTCTTCCGCCGCGATCAGATCCACATTTTTCAGCGTTTCCGCCACCCTGGGGGTCATATCTCCCAGATTGCCGATGGGCGTTGCGCAAAGATACAGGGTTCCCGCCATTTTAACCTCCATTCCGCCGTCTCTTTTGTCAGCGGCGCAGACTGGGTTCTCTCAGTCGCCGGTGTTCTCTCTTCCAAAGATCCCCTCCAGGCATCCGGCAGGGCGGACTGTTTCTCTCAATCGCCAATGTTCTCTCTTCCGGAGATCCCCTCCGCGCCTCCGGCAACTCGGACTTAATTATGAAACAGTTCCGCCGACGCTGTTCGCAAAGCCGCACTAACGCGCTATTGCACCCCTTTGCGGTGCCCTTTGCTGGGTGAGCTGTTACCTTAATATCCATAGTTTTCCCGGATCTCCTGAGTGTACTGTCCGGGTCTCTCAAAGATGATCAGGGGGCTCTCCACCGTCATTCTGGGATTTCCGCCCCGGACTGCCTCAATGAGAACCATGTTGGGCTCCTTGTCCACAAAGGGATAGACCATCCGCATCCGCTTCGGCTCCAGCCTGCGCCTCGTCAGGGTGACGATCAGCTCTGCCAGCCGAAAAGGCCTGTGCACCAGGAAAAAATGTCCCCCGGGTCTCAGCAGTTTTTCCGCCGCGGCCGCAACATCCTCAAAAGTACAGAGCACTTCATGCCTGGCGATGGCCAGGGCGGAGTCGGGATTCGCGATCCCGTGCCGCCCGATCATATAGGGCGGATTGCAGGTGATACAGTCAAAGGAAGCAGACGGGAAAATGCCGCCTGCTTCCTTGATATCTCCGGTGACAATGGAAACCCTGTCCTCCAAATGATTCAGTTCTACGCTCCGGCGGGCCATATCCGCGCTCTCCTCCTGGATCTCCAGCCCTACAAGCCGGGCGCACTCCGTCTTTGCGGCAAGGAGGATCGGCAGGATCCCCGTGCCCGTGCCAAGGTCCAGAAGCGCATCCCCTTTTTTTGCCCGCACAAAGCCGGACAGCAGAACCGCGTCCATGCCGAAGCAGAATTTCTCCGGATTCTGAATGATCTGAAAACCTGAGAGCTGCAGATCGTCCAGCCGTTCATTTTCTCTCAGTTCAACCGTTCTCTCCACCCTGCGATGCCTCCTGGCCGCTCTGGGGCCTCTCCTGCCTGCCCGAGCGGTTCCGGGATCTCTGATGTCCTTCCCCGCCGCTGCTGTTTCGGCCGCTCCGGTTCTGGCGCTCTCCCTTGTCGGAATGAGGGCGGCCGCCCCGGTCCTGACGCTGCTGAGACTTTTCCGCATTCCCGGAATTCTCCGAATGACGGTTTCTGCCGCCCCTTTCGACACGGTTTCTGTCCCCATGCTCTCCATGGCCCGGACGATTTCCCCGGTCCTGACGCTCCTGACGTTCCCCGCGCTCCTGACGGCTCCTGCGGTCCCGATTCTCGGAAGACGGGGACTTCTGGCGCTCCGGCCTCCCTGTCTTTTCCTCTTTTTTCTCGGCTTCCTGGGCCGTCTCTATCTCTTCCTCTTCCTCCTTTTCAAGGCGCTCCAGCTCCTCGAGCTCCTCCGGAGAAAGGTTCTGTCTGTCTTTTTTGCTGTGATGCCTGCGGAAGTGCAGCTTGTCCGCCTCAAACTCCTTCAGTTCCTTGGAATCCCCGTCCTCAATCAACACCTTAACAAGCTGGCGCAGCACGTTTACGCTCTGCACCTCACCCCGCTGGCCGTCCTCCGTCGTCACCTGATCCCCGATGTTGGGCAGCCTCTTGTTCAGCTCCTCATACGTGTCCTCCTCGTTCTTCAGACAGCACATCAGCCGCCCGCAGACGCCGGAAATCTTCGTGGGATTCAGGGAAAGATTCTGCTCCTTCGCCATCTTAATGGAAACCGGTATAAAGTCAGAGAGATAGCTGTGGCAGCACAGGGGTCTCCCGCAGATGCCGATCCCCCCGAGGATCTTCGTCTCGTCCCTCACGCCGATCTGCCGAAGCTCGATCCTGGTCTTAAACACCCCGGCCAGATCCTTCACCAGCTCCCGGAAGTCGATCCTCCCGTCCGCCGTGAAATAAAACAGTACCTTATTGTTGTCAAACGTGTACTCCACGTCGATCAGTTTCATCTCCAGGCCGTGCTTCCGGATCTTCTCCTGGCAGATCTGAAACGCCTCTTTTTCCTTGCGCTTATTTCCGGCCTCCTGCTCCCTGTCCCGCTGGTTTGCCAGCCTGAGAACCGGTTTTAAGGGCTGCACCACGGAATCGTCCTCCACCTCCCGGACGTCCGATACCACCGTGCCGAACTCGATCCCCCTGGCGGTCTCCACGATCACATTGTCGCCGCGCTTTATCTCAAACTGCAGCGGGTCAAAGAAATAAACCTTTCCCGCCGTGCGAAACCTTACGCCTATCACTTTTACCATAATTTCAGTTCACACCTTTCCCGGGCCCGTCCAGGATCGAAAGGCCCATCTATCTACCTCACTTTGCCGCGATGCGGCGTTACCCGTATATACTACCATATTTTAATCGAAAATACCACTAGAATCTATCAAACTTTTTTCTTCTTTATTTTGACATTTTTACCATTATAGGTATATAATAAATAAGACAGATTTTTCTGCCTCCGCGAAGACGGAGGGCTTAAAAATATACGTGGGGAGGCGATGCCATGAAAGAATTGATGATCATGTATCATCCTGTAAAAAAAGAAATTCATTTCCTCGCAAAAGTGAAGGGGGAATTTCTGGAGGTGCCTTATAAGATCTGCGCGAATCTGATGCCCTATTCGCCCGAGCACGGAGAATTTCTGCTGCAGAACCAGGGCAACAAATTTTTCAACGACATCTTTGAACAATTCTCCAACGAGAAGATCAGCCTTGTCTTTAAGGGGACCAAGGTGGACTACGAGGACTTCTGCGAGAAGATAGCGGAGTACAATAAATTTGCCGGGGAGGAGCGCTTCACAGTCAGCAATTTCATCGAACTGCCCTCCGTCACGGAAATCTTCAACCGCATCAATAATTTCTGCGAGGAGACGCTGAACCTGTTCGACACGGAACTCCAGGACTCCGAAGTCCAGCAGTCCTTCCAGAACCGCCGGGCCGAGTTTGAAAAAAAGCGGGAACAGCTCAACTGCAGCGATATCAATCTCTGCCTTGTAGGAACTTACAGTTCCGGAAAATCTACTTTTATCAACACCCTGATCGGGCGCCGCATCCTTCCGGAAAGCATCAATTCCGAGACGGCGAAGATGTTCCGCATCCGGAACAGCTCCAAGCCTGCCGTCAGCTTTTTCCTCTGCTGTCCGGATACCCCCGAATTTAATCAGGTGACTATTTCCTGGAACGACGCGAAAAATAAATTTGTCTTTGAATCCTCCCGCCCCTGCGAGACGACAAAGCGCAAGATCCAGAACGAGATCAACAACGCCCTGGTGTTCCATCTGCAGCAGCACGAACAGCTGTACCAGATCTTAAAGACCATAAACGAGCTGCCCAACATGGCCCAGGAGGACTCTTCCGAGTATGTGGAGGGCATCATCGACGTGCAGTACCCCATCCAGCTGGACCCCAACGTGAACTTTACGTTCTATGATACGCCGGGTACGGACAGCAATTCCAACGAGCATCTGCTGGTATTGCAGAAAGCCCTGCAGCAGCAGACCAACTCCATCCTGATCATCCTCTACGAGCCTACCAAGATGGAGGGCACCGGAAACTCAACCCTGTATAAGCTGATCCGCTCCTCCCGGGAGAACAGCGATACCAAGGATAAGGTCCACATCGACCTGTCCCGCTCTCTCCATATCATCAACCAGGCCGACACCAGGAGCCTTGCAGACCTGAACAATCTGAAAGACCGGAAGGTAGGGATCTCCTTAAAAGAGACCGACAAGATCTACAACGAGGAAGCGGAGTATATAGACCTTTCCACCGAGCGGCTCTTCTTCGTGTCCTCCAAGGCAGCCTATATCGCGAAGGCCATCGAGGCCAACATAGATACCGAGGACGAGCGGCTCTGGCTTGCGAACCACAGGAACGAGATCAACAACACCCCCGCCCTGGATCCCCTCTTTGCGAAGAATGAGGACTCCGAGATCGAGACGGGTATGTATTTCAAGCTGAACAAGATGGCAAACGCCGACAACGACACCAAGCGCATGCTGGAGGAGTGCATGGAGGAGCTGAAGAAGTGCGACGAGCCCAGCGACAACAGCCTGCACCCCATCCTCCACAGAGTGTATGTCAACTCCGGCATGTTCGCCATCGAAAAGGAGATCATCCGCTATGGTCAGAAATACGCCCTGGCGGTGAAAGCCAAGGGACTGTACGACAGCATTTCCAGCGTGGTAAACTTTATCCGGGACGACTACAAGGCCATCGAGGCCCAGGCCCGGCTCTCCAAGGAACAGATCTCCCAGAATATCCAGACCATGAGGACCACCATGGTAACGGATATCGACAAGGCCTGCGCGGAATACCTGGAAGACCTGAATCCCAAGAGCATTTATTCCCGGTTCACGGAGGTCCAGGCGTTCACGGAGATCATAGAGAGCCGCAAGGCCATGGCGTCAAAGATCGCCGACAAGATGAAGTGGATCGCCCTGCGGCCGGAGGTGTTTGAGGAGAAGAACAATATCATCCGCGAAGAGCTGAACCGCTACCTGATGGAGATCGACGAGCATTACAAGGCAAACCGCGAGTCCATCTTGAAGCTGCAGATCGAAGATCTTCGCAGCCGCCTGGTAAAGACCATCACCGGCTATCAGGGGATCGACGAGGAACTGGTGAGACGTATCGCGAACGTGTCCGATACCCAGGTTCCCCCTTCCTCGCTGAAGGCGCTGCGCATGGACGAATACATCAACAAACAGAAGGCAATCTTCATCTTCTCTACCAACGACAAGAAGTCTTACAAGAACGACATCGAGGCCATGTTCGCCGCAACCACCATGCAGCAGTATGAATCCTACATGGCGGAGATCATTTCCGTAGCAAAGGCGAAGACCGAGGAGCTGAAGCAGGAGTTCAAGAACAACATCAACGTGATCTCCAGCAATCTGGAATTCCTGATCAACGACGAGAAGAAGGCAGCCCAGATGCAGGAGAAGGCAAGGGCGGTGCTGGATCTGGTGGAGGCCAGGGACGCCGAGCTGAACCAGAGGATCTGGGGCGAGCTGAAGTAATAAAAAGAATGAAAGAGATTTAAAAAGGCGATACCCGGTACGACTTCCGGGTATCGCTTTTTGTTGATTTTTGGTGACCTTTGGTGATATTTGTAATTTTCTGTTGATTAAAACAATTTTTCGTTGTAAAAAATGTACTTAAGTTACAAAATTCGTTGTATTTTTTGTATTTCTCTGCTATACTATAATTGTGTAACAAAGTTGTTGGCTCTCTCTGCTATTCTATACCTGTGTGACAACATTGGAGATGCGTATATGTACCGGATCGCTATGGAAAAGCTTCTGAAATGGAAACAAAAAACCAACCGTAAGCCTTTAATTATCGAAGGCGCCCGGCAAGTCGGCAAAACCTGGCTGATGAAAGAGTTCGGCAGACAGGCTTATGAAGATACGGTATACATCAACTTCGACTCCAATTCCAGAATGGCGGAGTTATTTGCTTCCGACCTGGATACGGACCGTCTGATCACGGGGTTGGAACTGTATGCGGGCTGCAAGATCCTTGCGGACAATACGCTTCTGATCTTTGACGAGGTGCAGGAGGTACCGAGGGCTCTGACCTCACTCAAATATTTCTTTGAAAACGCACCGCAATATCACATTGTATGCGCAGGCTCCCTGCTGGGGATCGCCTTACACCAGGGAACCTCCTTTCCCGTGGGCAAAGTAGATTTCTTAAAGCTTTTCCCCCTTTCTTTTCGGGAGTTCCTGATGGCCACCGGCAAGGAGCGTTTTGCGGAGCTTCTTGACAGGCAGGATTTTCAAATGATCACAACTTTTAAGCAGACTTATACGGAAGCCTTAAAACACTATTACTTTGTCGGCGGTATGCCCGAGGCGGTACAAAGTTTTGTGGAAAGTAAAGATTTCAATGAAGTGCGTGACATTCAAAAGAGGATCCTTGCCGCTTACGAGCAGGATTTCTCCAAGCATGCGCCAAATGAGATCGTTCCCAAAATCCGTATGCTGTGGAACAGTATTCCCTCGCAGCTCGCCAAAGAAAACAAAAAATTTATTTACGGCCTGATCCGCGAAGGCGCACGCGCGAAAGAATACGAAACGGCGATCCTATGGCTCAGCGACTGCGGACTTGTGCATAAGATAAGCCGGGTAAATGCAGCCGGTATCCCTCTGAAAGCGTATGAGGATCTAAAGGCATTTAAATTATTTCTGGTGGATGTGGGACTGCTTGGATGTATGGCCGGACTTCATCAGCGCACTCTGCTTGATGGGAACGATCTTTTTACCGAATTTAAGGGGGCGCTGACAGAGCAGTATGTCTGCCAGCAGCTGAAAACCCTTGAGGATTTAAGAATTTACTATTATACCAACGACAGAGGTTCCTGCGAAGTCGACTTTATTGTTGACACAGGCGAGCAGATCATTCCTGTGGAGGTAAAGGCAGAGGTCAACCTCAAAGCAAAAAGTCTGAAAACCTATCAGGAAAAATTTTCTCCGGAGATCTCTGTGCGGACATCCATGGCAGACTACAAGAGAGAATCCTGGCTCGTGAATCTGCCTCTGTACCTGATAGATCAGATCACAAAGCTATAACAAAATGTACGGCCGCCTTTCTTAATACTTTTGGCGGCACAGGCTTCTTCCCTCATCCGTTCTGCTGAATCTCTTCGAATAAGAGCTGCATCACCAGTTCAAAGTTCACGTTCGCGTCCAGGCGCTTTTTCGCCTTCTCGAGGGAGCGGATCACATTCTCGATCCCCTCATAGCTGCTGCGGGCCGCAACCTTCCTGAGAGAGGAGAGTTCTTCCCGGAACAC
>CANQCF010000052.1 GCA_947589505.1 uncultured Acetatifactor sp.
ATATTCAATTTGATTCTGCTCATCATCACAGACTGCAATTTTATATTTCATAGTCATCACCGCCGTTCTATACTCGTTTCTTCTTTTTTGCCGGCTATGCCGGAATAAAAGGATTTATTTTTTTCATTCAATTCGCAGATGGAGAAATAAATCTGCTTTAAATTTTCTGAGGAAAGGTGTTAAACTGCATTTTTACAGTTTGGGTACCTTTTGCGGCCGCTGACGTTGGAAAGGGGCTGTCCCACGCCGATCAATCGCTCGGCAACCATTTCGGGCGTGACATTCGGCTTTGTGATATCCTGTCCCCTTGTCAGTTCTGTGTACATCTGCTGTGCCGCTTCTTTGCTCATAGTCTGTGCGTCTGACACATTGGAGCGATCTCTCTCTGGATTTCTTTCAGCACGTTCAGAAATGTGTTCTGATTGGCGGTCAGATCAGCTTGATACATCGGCATCCTTGAAACGCTGACTGTCTTTGAGGCTTCTGTGATTGCCTCTCTATCTTCGCAATGCTGTTTTGCTTCACCCATCAGCAGCGCACTCAATGTGGCATACATCTGATTTTGTGCAGCCTATCCGGCAGCAAGGGTATCATCAAATTAACATTCTAAAGGACTCAACCGTCTCTGTACAGTGGAAAGTGTCACATCAATTGTAACTTAACAGCTGCGGAAACTCAAGAAGAACAGCGCAGAAGGATTGATAGAAAAAATTTGTTGACATTTACAGTAAAAGGGTATAAACTAAGTTACGATTTATAGTGATTACTAGATTAAGAGTGGTGCGAGCCACTCTTAATTCTTTGTTGGAGGCGTATGACGGCGGGGAGGAGACGGGTATGTCGAGGCATGAAGACTATGAGGCGAGGACGGAGGAGCTCCTTCTTCCTATCGTAGAGAAGATGGGCATTGAGATCTACGATGTGGAGTATGTGAAAGAGGGCGGGAATTTTTTCCTGCGCGCTTATATCGACAAGCCGCAGGGCGTGAACATCAGCGACTGTGAGACTGTGAGCAGGGCTCTCTCGGATCGGCTGGATGAAAAAGACTTCATACCGGACGCCTATATCCTGGAGGTGTCAAGTCCCGGCCTCGGACGGACGCTGAAGAAGGATAAGCACCTGCAGAAAAGTCTGGGTCAGGAGGTGGAGATCCGGCTTTTCAAACCTTTGGAAAAATGCAGGGATTTCTCCGGCGTCCTGCAGAGCTTTGACGGGGATACTGTGACGATCCTGGAGGGGAAGGAAGGGAAGCAGAAGCCGCGCACCTTTGCCCGGAAGGATATCGCCCTGATCCGTCTGGCGCTGGACTTTTAGGGTCGCCGATAAAAAATGGAAGTAAAGACAGAAATAGATAAGACTAAGGCGTGAAGCCGGAAATGGAGGAAATGATGAACAAGGAATTGATGGAGGCGCTGGACGTTCTGGAGAAGGAGAAGGAGATCAGCAAGGAGACGCTGTTTGAGGCGATCGAGAACTCCCTTCTCACCGCCTGCAGGAATCATTTTGGAAAAGCGGACAACGTAAAGGTGGAGATCGACCGGGATACCTGTGATTTTCTGGTATATGCGGAAAAGGAGGTTGTCGCAACCGCTGAGGAAGTGGAGGACGACTGCCTGCAGATCTCTCTCGAGGATGCGCAGCAGATCTCTAAGAAAGCCTCTGTCGGCGACGTGATTCATGTGGAGATCAAGTCCAAGGAGTTTGGACGTATCGCCACCCAGAACGCCAAGAATGTGATCCTGCAGAAGATCCGGGAGGAAGAGCGGAACGTAATCTACAATCAGTATCACATGAAAGAGCGGGATGTGATCACCGGCGTGGTACAGCGCTTTATCGGCAGCAATATCAGCATCAACCTTGGCAAGGCGGACGGCATTCTCACGGAAAAGGAGCAGGTCAAGGGAGAGTACATCCGTCCCACGGAGCGCATTAAGGTGTTTGTGCTGGAGGTGAAGGACGCGCCCAAGGGCCCTCATATTCTGGTGAGCCGTACCCATCCGGATCTGGTGAAGCGTCTCTTTGAGGAGGAGGTCACCGAGATCAAGGACGGAACGGTGGAGATCAAGAGCATTGCCCGGGAGGCGGGGAGCCGCACAAAGATTGCTGTGTGGTCCAATAATCCCAATGTGGACGCTGTGGGTGCCTGTGTCGGCATGAACGGCGCAAGGGTCAACGCCATCGTGGAGGAACTCCGCGGCGAGAAGATCGATATCGTGAACTGGGACGAAAACCCCGGCAATCTGATCCAGAACGCCCTGTCCCCCGCAAAGGTGGTTGCGGTGTTTGCGGATCCGGAGGAGCGCACTGCGAAAGTGGTGGTGCCGGACTATCAGCTGTCCCTTGCCATCGGTAAAGTGGGGTTGAACGCGAAACTGGCGGCAAAACTCACCGGCTATAAGATTGATATCAAATCCGAGACCCAGGCGAAGGATGCGCCCGGATTCCGCTATGAGGATTATCTGGACGATGACTACGAAGGGTACGACGAAGAAGGCTATGAAGGCGAGGTCGGTTACGCAGAGGAAAACGGTGTTGAGGATGGTACCGGCTATGCGGAAGAGGCCGGTTATGAAGCCGGATATGATGTGGACGGGACTGCGCCGGATGAGGAAGCCGGAGCGGATTCCGACGGGGAATAAACCTGAGGGGAGCTTCTAAAGGCCGTTTCGGAACAGAAAGGCATGGGATCGGCATGGCGAAAAAAATTCCTTTGAGGCAGTGTGTGGGCTGCGGGGAGATGAAGAGCAAGAAAGAAATGATGCGCGTACTGAAGTCGGAAGATTCTTCCATCTGTCTGGATTTTACAGGGAAGAAGAACGGCCGCGGCGCATATCTATGTAAGAGCATGACCTGTCTGAAACAGGCGAGGAAGAATAAAGGGCTTGAAAGATCCTTTAAGATGAGTATCCCCGAGCAGGTCTACGATGCCCTGGAAAAGGAGTTTGCGGATGGGGAAACCGAGTAAGGTGATGTCCCTTCTGGGAATCGCGATGAAGGGACGGCTGGCCGCCAGCGGGGAATTTCAGACGCTGGAGGCGGTGAGAAGCGGAAAGGCGAAAGTCGTGCTGACGGCCGGAGACGCGTCGGAAAACACGAAAAAACTTTTCCGGGACAAATGCGCGTTTTATCAGGTCCCTGTTTTCGAGTACGGGAGGAAGGAAGATTTGGGCCGGGCGATCGGGAAAGACCTGAGATCTTCTGTGGCGATATGTGACGAGGGACTGGCGGCTGCGGTGATCGCGCAGCTGAAACAGGAAACTCAGGTCTGACGGATGCTTGGAAAGGAGAAAAGAGAGTAGAATGGCGAAAATGAGAGTACATGAGCTCGCGAAAGAGTTGAATAAAGACAGCAAGGAAATCTTAGGTTTCCTGGAGAAAAACGGCGTGGAGGGAAAGACGGCCTCCAGCGGACTTGAGGAAGCGGAGGCCCAGATGGTCCGGAAGGCGTACGCTTCCGGCGCGCAGGATAAGAAGGAAGAGAGCGCCGGGGCGAAAACCGCTAAGGCAGGGAAAGGGGAAAAGGCCCCTGCGGCCCAGCCCGCAAAGGATCAGTCCTCCAAGGCAGCGGAGGGAGCAAAGGTCCCTGCAGCCCAGCCCGCAAAGGATCAGTCCTCTAAGGCAGCGGAGGGAGCAAAGGCTCCCGCGGCTCAGCCCGTAAAGGAGCAGGCCCCAAGAACGGCGGAAGAGGGAAAGAACGCCGGGGAGCAGGCTCCTAAGGCGTCTGCGCCTTCCGGAGAACCGCCCAAAAAGAAAAAGACGATCATCATTGTAAACAATTCCCAGAATTCCAGGAATCCGGGACAGCGGGGAAACATGCCCCAGGGCAGACCTCAGAACGGGAGCATGAACCGGCCCGGGATGAACGGCGGCCGGCCCCAGCAGGCTCCCCACACGCCCATTAAGCCTCTGACGCCTCCGTCCCCTACGCCCAGCGTTCAGATGGTGCCGGGAAATGTGCAGCAGCCCAGGAAAGCGGCGCCTGCTCCGGAGAGAAAGCCGGAGACCCAGGCAGCTCAGCAGGAAGTGAAGGCGGCTCCGAAGGAAATCCATGCGGCGGGGACGGCAAACCCTGCGGTACAGGAGACTCCTTCGGCACAGGCAAGGCCCGCTGCGCCCCAGTCCAGACCTGCGCAGGAGCGCAGACCTCAGGAGAATCGCGGCCAGTACGGGGGCCGGGATGGAGCAGTCCGCGAGGGCGGGTACAATCGTCAGGGCGGGCAGTACGGAAACCGTGAGGCAGCAGGGCGCGAAGGCGGGTATAACCGTCAGGGCGGTCAGTATGGAAACCGTGAGAATGCAGGCCGTGAAGGAGGTTCCGGTCGTCAGGGCGGCCAGTATGGGAACCGCGAGGGTGGCTACAATCGTCAGGGCGGTCAGTACGGGAACCGTGAGGGCGGCTTCGGCCGTCAGGGCGGTCAGTACGGGAACCGTGAGGGCGGTTTCGGCCGTCAGGGCGGGCAATATGGAAACCGGGACGGTGCAGGCAGGACCGGGCAGTACCAGGGCGGCAGCCGGGATGGAAGAGGCGGCTTCGGCGGCCAGGGAGGAAGACCCGGCCAGGGCGCTGCTTTTGGAAACCGCGACGGACGCGGCGGCAAAGCCGGCGGTTTTGGCGGCGAAGCTCCCGGAAAGGATATGGAGAAGAAGCGGGAGGAAGATAAGAGAAGGTTCTCCCAGGAGAAGGATAAGCGCAATAAGAAGGACTATATGTATGAAGAGGACGAGGCTGTAAAGAACAAGCCCGGACGCTTCATCAAGCCCGAGAAGAAGAAAGAGGAGGCCGTGGAGGAAGTGATCAAGGTGATCACTCTTCCGGAGAGCATCACCATTAAAGAATTGGCTGAAAAGATGAAACAGCAGCCCGCGGCCATCATTAAGAAGCTCTTTTTACAGGGAAAAGTCGTCACGGTGAACCAGGAGATTTCCTACGAGGAGGCGGAGAATATCGCCATGGAGTACGAAATCCTCTGCGAGAAGGAAGTCAAGGTCGACGTGATCGAGGAACTTTTGAAGGAGGACGAGGAGGATGCAGCGGCCCTCGTTGAGAGACCTCCCGTAATCTGCGTCATGGGTCACGTAGACCATGGTAAGACCTCCCTTCTGGACGCTATCCGGAAGACCAATGTGACGGATAAGGAGGCCGGGGGCATCACCCAGCACATCGGCGCTTACACGGTTTCCCTGGACGGCAGGAACATCACGTTCCTGGATACGCCGGGACATGAGGCCTTTACGGCCATGCGTATGCGGGGCGCAAATTCCACCGATATCGCCATCCTTGTGGTTGCCGCGGACGACGGCGTGATGCCCCAGACCATAGAGGCCATCAATCACGCGAAAGCTGCGGGAATTGAGATTATCGTTGCGGTGAATAAGATCGACAAGCCCGCCGCGAACATCGAGAGAGTGAAACAGGAGCTGACGGAATATGAGCTCATCGCCACGGACTGGGGCGGAAACACGGAGTTTGTTCCGGTATCCGCGAAAACCGGGCAGGGCATCGAGGATCTTCTGGAAACCATACTGCTCACCGCGGACATTTTGGAGCTGAAGGCAAATCCCAACAGAAAGGCCAGGGGCCTTGTAATCGAGGCGGAGCTGGATAAAGGCCGGGGACCTGTGGCTACCGTGCTGGTGCAGAAGGGCACCCTTCATGTGGGAGACTTTATCTCCGCCGGAGCGGCCCACGGCAAGGTGAGGGCCATGGTGGACGACAAGGGCAGGCGCTTAAAGGAGGCAGGACCTTCGACGCCCGTGGAGATCCTGGGACTGAGCGATGTACCCAGCGCGGGAGAAGTCTTCCTTGCCCACGACAGCGATAAGACGGCGAAGACTTATGCCGAGACTTATATGGCACAAAATAAAGAAAAGATGATCGAGGAGACCAAGAGCAGGATGTCCCTGGACGATCTGTTCTCCCAGATTCAGGAGGGGAACCTCAAGGAGCTGAATCTGATTGTGAAGGCGGATGTGCAGGGCAGCGTGGAGGCTGTGAAGCAGTCCCTGTTAAAGCTCTCCAACGAAGAGGTTGTGGTGAAGTGTATCCATGGCGGGGTAGGCGCCATCAACGAGTCCGACGTGACTCTTGCCAGCGCGTCCAACGCCATCATCATCGGATTTAACGTGCGTCCCGATGCCACGGCGAAAGCTACCGCGGAGAGAGAGGGCGTGGATGTGCGCCTGTATAAGGTCATCTATCAGGCCATCGAGGATATTGAGGCCGCCATGAAAGGAATGCTGGATCCCGTGTTTGAGGAGAAAGTTATCGGCCACGCGGAGGTGCGTCAGATCTTCCGGGCTTCGGCGATCGGCAATATCGCAGGTTCCTATGTGCTGGACGGTCAGTTCCAGAGAGACTGCAAGATCCGTATCACCCGGGAGGGCGAGCAGATCTATGAAGGCGCTCTGGCTTCCTTAAAGCGTTTCAAGGATGATGTGAAGGAGGTCAAGGCCGGATTCGAGTGCGGTCTTGTGTTTGAGGGATTCGACCAGATGCAGGAGATGGACATCGTGGAAGCCTACGTCATGGTGGAGGTGCCCAGGTAGAATGAGGAAAAACAGTGTCAAAAATACCCGTATCAACGGGGAAGTGCAGAAGACCCTGGCGGAGATCATCCGCAGCGACATCAAGGATCCCAGGATCAGCCCCTGGACCAGCGTGGTGGCGGTGGAGGTCGCTCCGGATCTGAAGAGCTGCAAGGCATGGATCAGCGTGCTGGGGGGCCAGGAAGCCTGTGAAAAGACCCTGGAGGGCTTAAACAGCGCCATGGGGTATATCCGCAGACAGCTGGCAAAGGCTGTCAACCTGCGGAACACCCCGGAGATTACCTTTGTGATGGATCAGTCCATTGCTTACGGAGTCAATATGTCTCATAGGATCGACGAGGTCATGGCCGTGGACAGAGCGGCCGCCGCCGGCAGAGGGGATGAAGAGCCGGGCAGCCAGACGGAAGAAACAGCGGAGGATCCGGACGGGGAAGCGGAAGAGTAAATTTTCGGAAAGAGCGGCAGGGGCAGCAAAACATTTTTAGAGGGGGCTTTATTTTAGAAAGGCAAGGTAAAGTGAACCATGGATTTGTTAAAGGAGTGCGCGGGAGCAAAGCGCATAGGCATCGGCGGCCACGCAAAGCCGGACGGGGACAGTGTGGGAGCCTGTCTGTCACTGCGGTATTATCTGAAGAAAAAAATGCCGGAGGCTCAGGTGACGGTTTTTCTGGAGAAGCCGAATCCTGTCTTTGCGGAGCTGGCGGGGTATGAGGATATCGTCACGGATTTTCCGGAGCAGGAGGCTTTTGATGTGTTCTTCATGCTGGACTGCAGCCTGGACCGGCTTATGGACGGAGCAAAATATGCCAGGGCGGCCGCAAAGACCGTCAACATCGACCATCACATCACCAATGTGCCCGGCAGCGGCACGGTGAATTATGTGCAGCCCCAGGTGGGTTCTACCTGCGAGCTGATCTATGATCTGATCGACAAGGACAGTCTGGACAGGGAGCTGGCCAAGACCCTCTATGTGGGAATGGCCCACGATACGGGGGTGTTCCAGTATTCCAATACCACGCCGGACACCATGAGAAAAGCGGCGCATCTGATCAGCTTCGGCTTTGACTTTTATCGGATCATCCAGGAGACCTTTTATCAGAGAACCTATCTTCAGGCGCAGATCCTGGGCAGGGCGCTGATGGAGAGCATCCGCTTTATGGACGGGCGCTGCATCGTCAGCGTCATCGACAGGAAAGCGATGGATTTTTATCAGGTGACCAATCAGGATTTCGAGGGGATCGTCAACGAACTGAGGAACATAAAGGGGATCAGCTGCGCCATCTTTATGTATGAGTCCGCTCCGCTGGAGTATAAAGTCAGTATGAGGACGGATGAAAAAGTGGACGCCGCGCAGGTGGCCTCCCATTTCGGAGGAGGCGGACACGCCAGGGCAGCGGGCTGCACGATGAAGGGGACGTTCTACGACTGTGTGAACAATCTCTCGGCCGAGATCGAGAAGGAACTGAAGAAGGCGCAGTAAGGAGAGTCCGGCATGCTGAATGGAATCATCAATGTATATAAGGAACCCGGCTTTACCTCCCACGACGTGGTGGCAAAGATGCGGGGGATCTGCGGACAGAAAAAGATCGGACATACAGGGACACTGGACCCGGCGGCTGCCGGCGTCCTGCCGGTGTGCCTGGGAACGGGTACAAAGCTCTGCGACATGCTCGCCGACAAGGACAAGGAGTATGTGACAGAGCTTCTTTTGGGCGTTGTCACGGACACCCAGGACACCACGGGGACGGAACTGGAGAGGAGACCGGTCACGGTTTCCGGGGAGGAAGTCCGCAGGGCGGCTTTGAGCTTTCTGGGGCCTTATGACCAGGTGCCCCCCATGTATTCGGCGCTGAAGGTGAATGGGAAAAAGCTTTACGAGCTGGCGAGAGCCGGCGTGGAGGTGGAGCGTGCGGCAAGGCGCGTGGAGATCCTGGAGCTGGAAATCCTGGAGATGGAGCTGCCTGTGGTCCGGATGCGGGTGGTCTGCACCAAGGGCACTTATATCCGCACCCTCTGCGCCGATATCGGGGAGAAACTGGGCTGCGGCGGCACCATGCGGTCTCTGGAGAGGACGAGGGTGGGAAACTTCCGGAAAGAGGAAGCCCTGACGCTTGCGCAGCTGGAAGAGGTCCGGGACAAAGGGGGCCTGGAAAAGGTACTCTGCCCGGTGGAGAAAGTTTTTGAGGACAAGCCCCGCCTCCGCGTCCGCCCGGAGGCTGACAAAATGCTCCGGAACGGGAACCCGGTTCCTTTGGAGGCTGCGGAGACAGAGGGAGCGGACGGCGGGGGACCGAGGGAAAAAATACCTGACGGCTGGGTGCGCATGTGTACCTCCCGGGGAGAGTTCCTTGGAATTTACGAATATTCTCCCCGGAGCCGGAGATACCAGCCGGTGAAAATGTTTATCGGCTGAGGGTTCTGTGGAACCCACTGGCAGGCACCGGAACAAATGCCCGGATAGAACGGTCCGGGCTGTATCGCTGACAGGGCTGAGGATTTAGGCGAGGGAAAACTTTTGGAGATCATTGCGGGACAGAAAGAATTTCAACTGCACAGGGATACCGCTGTCGCCGTCGGGAAGTTTGACGGCGTCCACATCGGGCACAGGAGACTTTTGAAAGAGATTCTGGAGCAGAAGAAGACGGGGCTTGCCGCCTGTGTCTTTACTTTTGATCCCTCTCCCGCCGTACTCTTTGGCAGGGGGGATGAAAAGGTCCTCACCACCCGGGAGGAAAAAAGAAAGATCTTTCAGGAGCTGGGAGTGGATGTGCTGGTGGAATTCCCCATGGACCGGGAGACGGCGGCCATGGAGCCGGAAAGTTTTGCCCGGGAGATCCTGGCCAGGTCTTTAAGGGGGAAACTCATCGCCGCAGGGGAGGATCTCTCTTTTGGGAAAAACGGCGCCGGAAACGCGGCGCTTCTGGAAAAACTTGCCCCGGAGCTGGGTCTGACAGTCCGGATCATACCGAAAGTATGCGTCGGCGGAGAGGAGGTCAGCTCCACCCGGATCCGGGCCCTTTTGGAAAAAGGGGAGATGGAGCGGGCGGGAGAGCTTCTGGGGGAGGATTATATGGTGTCAGGGACCGTACAGCATGGGCACCGGATCGGAAGGACTCTGGGCTTTCCCACGGTGAATCTGCTCCCGCCGGAGGACAAGCTGCTTCCGCCCTTTGGCGTGTACTTTTCCAGGGTGAAGGTGGGAGAGAGGGAATTTCCCGCCGTCAGCAACGTAGGGCGGAAACCCACGGTCAGCGGCCGGGAACAGGTGGGCGTGGAATCTTATCTATACGATTTCCAGGAGGAGATCTACGGCCGGGAGATCCAGGTCAGTCTCCAGGAGTTCCGCCGTCCGGAAAGAAAGTTTTCGGATTTGGAGGCCCTGAAGGAGCAGCTGCGGCAGGATATTGCCGCCGGCCGGAGGCGTCTGTGAGCCGGTATATGGCAAATTGCAGAAAACCAGACGGATAACCGTTAAAATTTTAGAAAAAAGGATATTGTATATTCGACGCGTTTCCCGTACAATGGAAGATGTATGGACAAAACGATGAAACATTAAGTATGCATCAGGTTACAGCACACGAAGGGAAAAAAGTATGAACAGCGCGATTCTTTTGAGCATGGCGGGCGGTCTCGGCCTGTTTCTGTTCGGCATGAGAGTGATGAGCGACTCCATCGAGAAGGTGGCGGGCGCGAAGCTCAGGCGTATTCTGGAGATCTTCACTACCAACCGTTTTTCCGGCATGCTCGTCGGTATCGTATTTACCGGGATCATTCAATCATCTTCCGCTTGTACGGCAATGGTCGTCAGTTTTGTAAACGCCGGTCTGATGAACCTGTACCAGGCCGCAGGCGTGATCTTTGGCGCAAACATCGGCACCACCATCACCTCACAGCTCGTCTCTTTTAATTTATCGGCATATGCGCCGCTGATTTTACTGGCAGGCGTGCTGATGGTCATGTTCATCAAACAGGAGAGAGTCAAAAAATTTGCGGATATCATCATCGGTTTCGGTGTCCTTTTCCTGGGACTGAGCACCATGTCCAGCTCCATGGCGGCGATGAAGGAGGAACCCCTGATCGTGAACCTCCTGGCTTCCCTGACAAATCCCTATATGGCGACGCTGATGGGCCTGGTTCTGACCTCTGTGATTCAGAGTTCTTCCGTGACGGTCAGCATCGTCCTTCTGCTTGCCAATCAGGATCTGCTCTCCCTGCATATCACGCTGTACATTATCCTGGGATGTAATATCGGCGCCTGCAGCACGGCGCTCCTGGCTTCCCTGGCCGGTAAGAAGGACGCCAAGAGGGCGGCCCTGATCCACTTCTGGTTCAACGTGATCGGCACGGTGCTTTTGTATGTGATCCTGTTCGCGGCGGAGGATTTTGTGGTGAAGCTGATCTGGGCCATCTCCTCCGACAACGGACGGTTTGTGGCCAACGCTCATACGCTGATCAAGATCTTTCAGGTGATCGTGCTCTTTCCCTTCTCCAACTGGATCGTTAAGCTGGCCTGTCTCTGCGTGCCCGGCGAGGATCAGAAGATCGGCTATCGCGAGAGCTATCAGCTGAAATATATCGGCGAGAAAGTGGTGTTCAACCCTGCCACCGCCGTTGTGGAAGTGATCAAGGAGCTGGACCGCATGGCTTCCCTTGCCAGCGAGAACCTAAACCGCGCCATGAACGCGCTGATCACCCTGGACGAGGAGGATATCGAGGAAGTCTACGAGGTGGAGAAGAACATCAATTTCCTGAACCATGCCATCACGGATTACCTCGTAAAGATCAACCAGAGCACCCTGCCCATCGAGGACTTAAAGAGCATCGGCGCTCTGTTCCATGTGGTGAACGATATCGAGCGGATCGGCGACCACGCGGAAAATGTGGCGGACGCCGCGAGACAGCGCCAGGAGCAGAATATCGTGATCAGTCCCCAGGCCCAGAAGGAGCTGGGGGAGATGCTGGATATGGTGAACACCATCATGCGGTATTCCGTGGATATTTTTGTGAAGAGCGAGTACACTCACATGCAGGATGTGATCCGTCTGGAGGAGCAGGTGGATGAGAAGGAGCGGGAGCTCCAGAAGGCCCATGTGGCACGCCTGACCCGGGGAGAATGTACCCCGGAGGCCGGCATGATCTTTTCGGACATCGTCTCCGGGCTGGAGAGAGTGTCCGACCACGCCACCAACATTGCGTTCGCCATCATGGATCAGGAAAAGAGCCTGGAGGCGGAGGAGAACGCGGCAACGGTGTAAAAGGTTTTCAGATCGTTAGCACAGCGCCATTGAAAAATGGGCGCTGTGTTTTTTGTGGAAAATTGTAAGATTTTTCGGCTTGCGAAGTCTTACTTGCGAAAGGAGGTGGTAGCGTAATGGAGTTTGAACAGATTTACCGCGCTTATTTTAAGCCGATCTATCACTATGTATGGCAGCTCTCGGGAAACCAGCATATCGCAGAGGAGATCACAAGCGAAACATTCTTCAAAGCCATCAATTCCATAGAAGATTTTCGCGGCGACTGTGATATGCAGGTCTGGCTTTGCCAGATTGCCAAAAACACCTATTACTCATACTTGAAAAAGAACAGACGAGTATCAAGTATCGACGGATCAGAGTTACAGAATATTGCCGCGGCGGATGCACGGATCGATACACAGATCGAGGAAGAAGAGGATGCCCGCCAAATGCGAAAAATCCTGCATGATATATCCGAGCCATACAAGGAAGTATTCATGTGGCGTGTATTTGGCGAACTGTCGTTCAAAGAAATAGGCGATCTTTATGGAAAAACCGATAACTGGGCATGCGTTGCCTATCACCGAGCCAGAAAAATGATACAGCGCAGATTGGAGGAAAAGGAACATGAAAAATGAGTGTAGTGTGGTTCGTGATATTCTGCCCCTGTACCTTGAAAACATGGTCAGCGGCGAAACGGAGGCAGCTGTCAAAGAACACCTTAAAAATTGTCCCGAATGTACGGCGGAACTGGAAGCGCTGAAAACTGGGACAAGGGTTGAAAAAGTTGGCGGCGGACTGCAGGACAGTTTAGAAACGGAAGTGATGAAGGCTATGAAGGCGGCCCGCAGGAAATTGCGCCGACAGGCATATCGTGTGGCTGCTGTGATTGCGGGCCTCTTTATCATCGTCTGTATACTGCTTCACTTTTTCCCTGTCTACCGCTTTTTTGAAATTGGGCCTATGGCAATGGGGAGCTATTATAGCGGCGGGCAGATTGCAAAAGCGATCTTCATCGGCTCCGCATCTGACCGCAGGGAAGCGCAGGCAGTTTTGCGCCTGGCGGATCAGGCGTTCCATGATGTGCGGCATACAAGCGTTGAAAACGAAGAGAGGTATGGCCTGCTCGCTCGTTATGCAACCAATACGGACAGTTATGGAGATACGGCGTTCAATGAACATTCGTTAGAGCTGTGGTCCGCCCATCTGGGGAAGGACGAAGGCTATATCTGGGTCTGTTATTCGTCAGAGACATTCAATCACGATGGCAGTATCGCTTGCGGAAGCTGGAACATTCCTTCGCTTTGGAAAGTAGAAAAAAGTGACAGCGGAGAATGGATAGTCGTTCAGATCCGTGAACACCCATGATATCCCTATTACCCTGTTGGCGGGGGTGATTTATGCTGTTTACAGGTATGTTCACATAAAAAAGCATGGGAATACCGTCAGATGGGGTACAGAGATCATGCGCTGGCTTTTTGTGTGCTATCTGACAGGACTTGTAAATCTGATTCTCGTGCCTGCTCACCTGTGGATGTATATTTGGGCAAATATTTTTGTTGGATATAGTCACAGCGAGCTCGCGTTCTTCTCGGGTGGGTTTAACCTTGTTCCGACGGTCATCAAATTAATAGCAGGTGAACTTACGATTGGGCGTTGGGTTCTGAAAAAGCTGATCTACAACTTTCTCATGTTTGTACCTTTTGGCTTTTTCCTGCCTTTTGTTTCCGAAAAAATCAATAATCGGAGTATCTGGAAAGCCACTGTTGCCGTTCCGATTGTTGTAGAAGTGATACAGCCCATTGTTGGCCGCAGTTTTGATGTGGATGATTTGATTTTGAACTTTGCAGGGATCATCGCCGGTTATTTTGCCGCTTTTGCGATAAGGTCGTTGACAGGCAGTCCGCATAGAAAAGCAGAAAAAGTAAACGGAGTGGGGCATTATAAAAAACTGCCAGGTAATTTAAGATCCAGTCAAAGCTAGGAACATTTTCCCAATTCCCGAAAATTCCCTGGAAAGGGTTGACAGGTCGTTACATTCCGACTATAATTTGTAACAAGATGTAACAAATTCGTAACAAATGAAAGAATTTGGACATACTGAACAATTGTGAGGCGATGGTTTACCGCCCGCTGTCTGAAAAGCGCCAAAAACTCTGCGGAGCGGCCTGGCGAAGCGCGGCGGAATCGTTCTGTAAGTTCAAAAACTGAGATGTACGGGGAAGGGAAAATGGGTTATTTGAGAGGAAAACATTTGATAGCGGCAGCGGCAGCCCTGGCGGTCGGCCTGGCAGTCAGCCCGGCGGCGAAAGCGGCAGAATTTGAAGTTCTGCGCCAGACTGTGGGCGTCGCTTCTTTTTTTGAGGCGGATCTTTCCGAAGAGGAATACATGGCTATTGCGGACGCGGCGGAAGGTTCCCACTGGGGTTATACGAATCTGGGTATCGCTGATACGCCCGGAAGCTGTCTTAATGTGAGAGAAACGCCGTCCACCTCTGCGAAGCTGGTTGGCAAAATGTGGGATCGGTCAGCCTGCGAAGTGATCGATGTTTCCGATGGCTGGGCGAAAATCACATCCGGTGAAGTGGAAGGCTATGTGTGCTGTGACTATCTTTTGACGGGGCTGGACGCTGTCATTGAAGCCAAAAAACAGGTGAGGACTGTCGCTGTCTCTCAGGGGGACGGCTTGAATGTTCGGGAGCAGCCTTCCCTGGAGGGACGGATCCTCACCACGCTTTCCCAGGGGGAGGAATTGGAATATGCAGGGTCAAAGGACGGCTGGGTGCATGTAAAGCTGGACGAGACGGATGCCTATGTCAGCGCTGAATATGTCACGGTGGAGAAAAAGCTGGATACGGCTCTGACCATGTCGGAGCTGCTTTACGGCAAAGATATATCCGATTTTCGTGTAGAACTTGTGGAATATGCAAAGCAGTTTGTGGGAAATCCCTATGTATGGGGCGGCACCAGTCTGACGAAGGGGGCGGACTGCTCCGGTTTTGTCCAGAGTATTTTTAAGAATTTTGGGATCAAGCTGGACCGGACGGCCCGGGCTCAGGCAAAAAATGGTACGGCGATCAAGGAGTCTGAGCTGCAGCCGGGTGACCTGGTGTTTTACAGCAAGAACGGGACGATTAACCATGTTGCCCTGTATATCGGAGGAGGGCAGGTTGTTCACGCCAGCAATGAAAAGGACGGGATCAAGATCAGCAAATATAATTACAGGACGCCGGCATGCTGCAGGAGGATGATTACGGAGTAGAGGAAGATTCGGAGCCGGGTTTAGGCTGCGGCTTTGGGGGCCCAGTTCAGCCCGCGCCCATTCGCAAAGTCGCGCCTGCGGCGCTTTCCGTCGCTGCGGGCCTGCCTTTGCGCATAGGATGGGGGTTGCGTCCCTAGGGGGCCCAGTTCAGCCCGCGCCCATTCGCAAAGTCGCGCCTGCGGCGCTCTCCGTCGCTTCGGGTCTGCCTTTGCGCATAGGATGGGGGATGTCGTCCCTAGGGGGCCCAGTTCAGCCCGCGCCCATTCGCAAAGTCACGCCTGCGGCGCTCTCCGTCGCTTCGCGACTATCTTTGCTCATTGATGGGCGCTCCCTCAGCCGCCTAAACAGGTGAAAAATTCGTGCAAGCACGATTTTTCACCTGTTTTTGGCGGCTGGCTGAACTGGGGGAGAAAAAGTTGTTGACAAACTGGGACAGGCATTGTATAGTAATAAAGTCGGTGTTGAAAACCGCCTGGAAGTTTAGCTCAGCTGGGAGAGCATCTGCCCTACAAGCAGAGGGTCATAGGTTCGAGCCCTATAACTTCCATTCCGGCACAAGCCGGAGCAATGGCGAAATAGCTCAGCTGGCTAGAGCACACGGTTCATACCCGTGGTGTCGAGGGTTCGAGTCCCCCTTTCGCCATTTATAAGAAGTACCTGAAGTGTTTTCAGGGCACTTTCTTATTTCAGATATTTTCTTTTTAGTCTATCAGCTCATCTGTTTTATACTTGATTTTCCACTGTGCATTAAAATTGTTATTTAGCACATATATGCTTTATTTTGGTGCGCAAAAATATAAAGCAGTTTGAAATTAATGATTTTACGTGTATTAATAAAATGTAATACATTTGCCGGCTGGCTGGAAAGCAGGTCTGAATAAATGGGAATGCCTGTTTCTGAACAAGCGGCAAAGAGAGCATTTATGGAACCTCTTAGAGTATAATTTTCATTGGCAAAAATAAAAAGAAGAGGCCGAAGCCTCTTCCCTATCATACAGATCTGCCTTATGATTAAGTTAACCAGACTAAACGTAAGGAGATGTATGATAGGATGATGTTAGGGTCGAATAAGCCCTGACCAGCACCTTGAAAAGTTCACACAAATATAGCAAAAATGGCTGTTTTC
>CANQCF010000053.1 GCA_947589505.1 uncultured Acetatifactor sp.
AAAAAGCTGGCGTCCCTGCCGCAGTCATAGTCCCGGATCGCCTTAAACAGGCCGATCATCCCCTCCTGGATCAGATCCTCCGTATCGCCCCCCAGGATATACATGGAGCGGGCCCCCTTCCGGACCAGATCCTTATATTTATCACAGAGATAATCCGCGATCCTGGGCTCTCCCGCCCGGAGACGGTCAATCAGCACCTCGTCGGAACACTGGGCATACTGGGAATTGTCATAACACATACCCTCACGCCCTCCTTCTCTGACGCACAACCTCATAAGCCAAAATCCCCGCGGCGACGGAAGCGTTCAGGGAATCGATATCTCCCTTCATGGGAATGGATGCGGTCATGTCGCACTTTTCTTTCACCAGACGGCCCACGCCTTCCCCCTCGCTGCCGATCACCAGGCCGATGGGGCCTTTCAGGTTCAGATCGTACATCTCCGTGCCATCCATATCCGCGCAGACGAACCACAGACCCTCCTTCTTCAGGTCCTCTATCGTCTTTGCCAGGTTTGTCACCTTCGCCACCGGCGTGTAATTCAGCGCGCCCGCGGAGGTCCTGGCCACCGTAGCGGTGAGCCCGGCCGCCCGGTTCTTCGGTATGATCACGCCGTGGGCCCCGGCCAGGTTTGCCGTCCGAATGATGGCCCCCAGATTATGAGGATCCTCGATATTGTCCAGCAGGATGAGAAATGGATCCTCCCCTTTCTGTCTTGCCAGATTCAAAAGATCTTCCACTTCCGCGTATTCGTACGCGGCGGCCACTGCGATCACGCCCTGGTGCTTCCCCGTCTGCGACATCTGGTCCAGCCGCTCCCGGTCCACATATCTCACCAGAGTATTCTGCTTTTTCGCCTCTCTCTTAATCGTCAGGATCGGACCGTCCTGACAGCCGTCCAGAAGATACAGCTTGTCCACGGTCCTGCCGCTGCGGTACGCCTCGATCACGGCGTTCCGCCCCTCTATCATAAATTCCTGATATGCCATAACGCGCTCCCTTTCCGCCGCCGGAGGGCGTCCCCCGCCGCAGCCCGCCAATTTTTCTGCCGCCGGAGGGCATCTCCCACAGCAGTCGCCCAAGACGGTTTCTTTCCGCTGCGGGCGCTCCCATTCCCCGCCGGATCCCCGGGCCGCCTGTCTTCAGGTTCCTCTATTTGTCTGCGCCGCCTGTCTTCGGATTCCCTTATTTGTCTGCGCTGCCCTCCTCCAGGGCCTCCATCCCTCTGCGGATCAGCTCCAGCATCCTCTCCGTACGCCCCGTCAGGTAGAGATAGCCCATCAGCGCCTCAAAGCCGGTGGCCTTGTGATAGTCGCTCCGTTTGGCGTTCTTTGCCACTGAATGGGGGCTGGCGTTCCTGCCCCGGCGAAAAACGTCCCCCTCCTCTTCCGTGAAAAAAGGTTTTAAGGTCTCGGCCATCTTTGCCTGATTCTCCGCCCTGACATATCGCACTGACATCCGGTGGAGATCCCCGTTCCTGCGGTTCGCCTTCTCCACGATGACCGTCCGGACCACCAGCTCATAGATCCCGTCCCCGATGTAGGCCAGCGCCAGCGGGGAATAAGTCCGGATGTCCTGCTCCGGGCAGGGAAACACCGCCTTGATCTGTTCTAAAATGCCTGTCTGCTCCAAAATACCTGTACCTCTCACTTGTTCCGGCAGGGCCTTACTCCCTGCTCCAGAGGGTGCCTTCCCGGGTATCTTTCAGAAGAATGCCCTGCTCCAGGAGTTCCTGACGGATGGCGTCCGCCCGGGCGAAATCTTTCGCCTTCTTTGCCTCCGCCCGCTCTGCGATCCGCTGCTCCACCATGGCGGCCAGTTCCGCGTCCACATCCTCCTCCGCCTGCCCGATGCCCTTGGTCAGATCCAGGGAGAGAACCTGGTCAAAGCTCTCTGCCAGCGCATATTTCGTGGCGTCGCTCATGTCCGCTTTCAGCACGTCATATAAGACAGTCAGCGCCATGGAGGAATTGAGATCGTCGCAGAGCGCCGCTTCGAATTTTTCCCGGTAGGTCTTAAATTGCTGCTGGTCGATCTCTCCTTCCTTAGAGAGAGCAGAGATGCGCTTAATCAGCTTGTCGTAGGCCTGGCCGATGTTGTCCAGCGCTTCGTAAGAAAACTCCAGGGGCTTACGGTAGTGGCTCTGCAGGCAGAACATCCGATAGACCAGGGGGTTGTATCCCTTGGACTCCAATAGGGACACCGTCAGGAAATCCCCCTTGGATTTGCTCATCTTCCCGGACTTGTCGTTCAGATGGTGGACGTGGAACCAGTAATTGCACCACTTATGTCCCAGATAGGACTCGCTCTGAGCGATCTCGTTGGTGTGATGGGGAAAGATATTGTCCACGCCGCCGCAGTGAATATCCATGTACTCGCCCAGATGCTTCATGCTGATGCAGGAACACTCGATATGCCAGCCGGGATATCCCATTCCCCAGGGACTCTCCCACTTCAGCTCCTGGTCCTCAAACTTGGACTTTGTGAACCATAGCACAAAATCGCTCTTGTTCCGCTTATTGACATCCTCCTCCACATCATCCCGCACGCCTACTAAGAGTTCCTTCTCGCTCTGATTGGAAAAAACGTAATAATCTTTCAGCTTTGACGTGTCAAAATAAATATTGCCCCCCGCCTGGTAGGCGAAGCCCTTGTCCAGGAGCACCTGGATCATGTGCTGGAATTCCGGCACGCAGTTTGTAGCGGGCTCCACCACGTCCGGTGTCTTGATGTTCAGTTTGCCGCAGTCGGAAAAAAACGCGTCCGTGTAGAACTTCGCGATCTCCATCACGGTCTTGTGCTCCCGCTTCGCGCCCTTCAGCATCTTGTCCTCCCCGGTGTCCGCGTCGCTGGAGAGATGCCCCACGTCGGTGATGTTCATAACCCTTTTCACGTCGTAGCCGATGTAGCGCAGGGTCTTCTCCAGGAGGTCTTCCATGATATAGCTCCGCAGATTCCCAATGTGGGCGTAATGATAGACGGTGGGACCGCAGGTGTACATGGCCACCTTTCCGTCCTCGTTGGGTACAAACTGTTCCACCTTTCTGGTCAGCGTGTTATAAAAATGCAATTTGTTTTCCATAACCTTCCTCCTTACTCATTCCTTCCCGCGGCGCAGTTCCTCCAGAGTTTCCTCCAGCCGCTGAAGGCGCCCCTGCAGTTCTTCGCCGGTCTTCTGCAGCGCCTGGATCTCCTCCTTCACCGGGTCCGGAAGATTCGTCTGATCCATGGTCTCCTGGGGATGCGCGTTTCCGTAACTGCGCACCACCCGTCCCGGGACGCCCACCACCGTGGATCCGGGGGGCACCGATCCCAGAACCACGCTCCCGGCTCCGATTTTGGAATCGTCTCCGATGGTGCAGGAGCCCAGAACCTTCGCCCCCGCCCCGATCATCACATTGCTGCCGATGGTGGGATGGCGCTTTCCCTGCTCCTTTCCGGTTCCTCCAAGGGTCACTCCCTGATAGAGCGTCACGTTGTCCCCGATGATCGTAGTTTCACCGATGATCACGCCGTTTCCGTGATCGATAAAAAATCCCTTGCCGATCTGCGCCCCGGGGTGGATCTCGATCCCCGTCTTCCTGGCTCCCCGCTGGGAGACATAGCGCGCCAGGAAATAATGCTTTTTCAGGTACAGCTTATGCGCCAGGCGATAGTGCAGCATCGCCTTAAAGCTGGGATACAGCAAAACCTCCATGGAAGAGTGGATCGCCGGGTCTCTCTCCCGGATCAGCCGGATCTCCTCTTTTATGATTTTGATAAAGCCCATATTTCCGCCTCAATTTCCCTTGGATATCCCTCCGCCGGGATTTCCCGGTCACGGCCGCCCGGCGTCGATCCGCGGCAGGCCGTAACCCCGCACGATTTTCTATTACTCTATGTTCTTCAGAGCCGATCGTTCCGCTGCGGCCATGACAAAAATGCCCAGGATCAGCATCAGCACCGATATAAACTGGGAAGTGGAAAAGATCCACACCTCTCCCCGGTAGTCTCCTCTCAAAAATTCCACGAAAAACCGTCCAATGCTATACAAAATCAGATAAAGTGCCCCCACCTTGCCCGGTTTTCTCTCCTTCCGTGCGTAGAGAAAAAGGATCCCCGCAATGGCGAACATGCCGGCGCTGGAGATCAGCTGCGTGGGGATGAGCTTCACGCCGTTGGGAGCAAAATTGGAATGGGAAAAGGCAATCCCGTACCAGGCATCCGTCTCCGTCCCGTAACAGCAGCCCGCCAGGAAACATCCGATCCTGCCAAAGCCCTGTGCCACGGCCACGGATGGCAGCACAATGTCGAAATACTTCCGGAAGGGGAGCTTTTTCAGCCTGCAAAAAAGCCATCCCGCGAACACGCCTGCAATGATGCCGCCGTACACCACAAAGCCATTGGAGGACAGACACGCCAGAGGATCGCTCAGAAAAAGCCTCCACTCCACGATACAGTAGAGAATTTTTGCCCCTAAGAAACCGCCGACCGCGCAGACCAAAGTCAGCGGGTACAGAACGTCGCCGCTCAAGCCCCTTTTATTTGCCCTTCTCTCTCCGATCAGCAGGGCCGCCCACACACCGATGGCAATCATCAGACCGTAGCCGTGGATGACAAAGGGCCCGATCTTTAAGATATCGTTATACATATATCAAAGTCCTTTCCGTTCTCTTTCGGAAAATTCCACTCTCCGCACCGCCTGCTCTCCGCTCTCCGGAAAAAATCTTCTCTGATAATCAGTATTCTCTTTCCAAAGAGTAAGCATAACCGATTTTCACCCAATCCGCAAGCCTTCCCGGAAAATACCTTTTTCAGGAACCTGGTCCGGCAGCCCCTTACCGCTGATTTTTCCAGTCCTTGATCTCCTGAAGGCGTTTCTTTACCTCGGCCTCCCGGCCCTGCTGCGTGGGTTCATAGTAGACCCGGTCCTTCAAAGCGTCCGGCAGGCACTGCATCCGCGTCAGCTTTTCCTCTGTGTCATGGGCGTACTCATAACCCTCACCGTAGTGTAATTCCTTCATCAGGCCTGTAACCGCATTGCGGATCTGCAGAGGGACGGGCTCGTCCGGCAGCTCCCGGATATCTTTCTTTGCCATCTCGCAGGCCGCGTAACAGGCATTGGATTTCGGCGCCATGGAAAGATAGGTCACTGCGTGGGCCAGGTGTACGTCGCACTCCGGCATCCCGAGGAAGTGACAGGCCTGATAAGCGGCAACCGCAACCTGCAATGCCTGGGAATCCGCCATTCCCACATCCTCGCTGGCAAAACGCACCAGCCGCCTTGCAATGTACAGGGGATTCTCTCCCCCCTCTAACATGCGCAGCATCCAATAAATGGCCGCGTCCGGGTCGGAGTTGCGCATGGACTTATGGAGCGCGGAGATAATGTTGTAGTGTTCCTCCCCCGACTTATCATACAGCAGGGATTTCCGGCTGACGCACTGTTCCAGCCCTTCATCTGTCACAAGGATACTGCCGTCCGGCTGGATCTGACCGTTCAAGACCGCCATCTCCAGCGTGTTTAAGGCTGTCCTGGCGTCCCCGTTGGCAAAGGCTGCTATGGCCCGGATCTGCCGGTCCGTCATCTCCACGCCCTGATGCCCGAACCCCTCCGGCGCTTCCAGAGCGTGACGGAGAAGTTTCCCCAGGTCCTCCTCCGTGAGCCCCTTCAATACAAACACCTTGCACCGGGACAAAAGCGCACCGTTCACCTCAAAGGAAGGGTTCTCCGTAGTCGCTCCGATCAGAATGATGCTCCCCTTTTCCACATAGGGCAGAAAAGCATCCTGCTGGGCCCGATTAAAGCGGTGGATCTCGTCCACAAAGAGGACGGTTCTGCGCCCCCGGCGCCGATCCGCCTCCGCCTGCTGCATAACTTCTTTAATTTCTTTGATCCCGCTGGTCACGGCGCTGAAATTGATGAACGCCGACCGGGTCTTTCCGGCGATGATGCTGGCCAGCGTCGTCTTTCCCACCCCGGGCGGGCCCCAGAATATCATGGAAGAGATCTGATCCCTCTCAATCAGCTGGCGCAGCATTTTCCCGGGCCCCAGGAGATGCTCCTGTCCCACAAAATCCTCTAAAGTCCTGGGGCGCAGCCGGTTTGCCAGGGGCATGGAGAGATCCACCGTCCCGCTTCCCTGGTCCCCTCCCTGCCCTTGGAGACCTTCCTGCTCCGGTATGAAACCGCCGTTATCCATTTCAAAAAGAGACATCTGTTCCATCTTTATTTCTCCCGGCTCCTGACCACTGACAATCATATACCCCTTCCGGTCTGTCCGCCGTCTTCAGCTCCGGCCCTTAGGGCATCCCGCGCACCCTTCGCAGCCCATCTGAATCGGCTGTTCACTCAGGTCAAAAGGGCTGGTCAGCATACAGACCGCCTGGGCGGAAATTCCCTCCCCGGAACCGGTGAAGCCCAGTCCTTCCTCCGTTGTGGCTTTCACGCTGACCTGATCCGTCCGGATCCTCAAGGCCCTGGCGATATTTTCCCTCATTTCATCGATGTGGGGCCGCATTTTCGGTGCCTGGGCGATGATAGTGGCGTCAATATTTTCGATCAGGAAAGCTTTTTCCTCCAAAAGCTCACCGGTCTTTTCCAAAAGAAGCAGCGAAGAAATGCCCTCGTATGCGGGGTCGGTATCCGGAAAATGTTTCCCGATATCCCCCAGAGCTGCGGCCCCGAGCAGCGCATCCATGACGGCATGCAGCAGGACATCCGCGTCGGAATGACCTAAAAGTCCCCTCTCGTAAGGGATCTTCACGCCGCCCAGGATCAAGTCCCGGCCTTCCACAAGTCTGTGCACGTCATAACCCATCCCGATTCTCATTACAGTCTCTCCTCATTTCTCAGACTTTCCGAACTTACCGTTTGCTTTCAATTGTTTTCTTCCAACTGTTTTCTTTCAGCCGTCTTTTTTCAACTGTTTTCTTCCAAACGTCTTCTTCCGGCCCCGTCTGCTGCGATTCCGGCATATCTGCGGATCTCCTTTATTCTCCGGCTCCTCGCCTGGCCCGGACACCGACATACGCCGCGTCTTTGCGCGCCATACTTTACTCCGCGTTCCCTTGTACAGCCAGATCCATCAGTTCCTCCGCCGATCCGTATACATAAACGACATAAGCCTCATCCCGGTAGATCTCCTCACCCTGCTGCACAGAAGGCGCGTCCGCGTATTCCGAAGCCTCCTCCGCAGTGAGCAGCAGAAATACCTTACCTGTATGATAACCGCTTTCATAATATTTCATCGGGGAAGACCACTTAAAATACTCCAGTCTCAAAGGATCGCCGATATTTGCGATCTCTACCTTTCCATCCGTCAGTTCCGTTATGATATTGGCATTCCAATAGCTGGCATAGCCAAAAGAATATCCCTCCTCCAGAAGGAATTCCGCCACATCACGCTTGGTTTCATTTTTGTCTGCCGTGAGATAGGAAAGCACTGTCTTTCCGCTGGCCAGGAACAGGCAGCCTCCCAGAAGCAGCCCTATAATCAGCTTGTCGAGAAAGATCTTCTCTTTTTCAAAGAAGAAACAGACCACCGGCAGTACAAAGACAAAGGTGGTAATGTAATATCTGGGAACCATGGTGCTTGTAGTAAAGACAAACACAAAGAGATTCACAAAGAAGCTCACCAGGAAAAACCGGCAGACAAACGATCTGTTTTCCCTCTCCTCCCTGTCTCTGCTGCACACTCTTTTCGTACAGTAGGCGAATATCCCCAGCATCACAAAAGCGAGGATCGTGATCAGTCCCCTCAGGGAAAGCACGCTCCTGTCGGGAATATACCCAAACAGCATCAAAAGACTCCCAAAAGCGTTCTGCAGCCGCTCGAAAAAGACTCCCTGATATACCGCGATAAAATTGGTGGAATCATACGTCTGGAACACATAGTGCCTGCTCACGTAAAGAGCGTTGATTCCGTAGCCCGCCACACTGCAGACCGCACCCAGCAGACTCCAGGAAAAATATTTCATCTCACGGCTTTTCCACACCGCCCCGGCTCCTGCAGTCAGTCTGTCTGAAGAGGCAGACCTGCGAAACTGTTGAAATTCGGCGGATCCGATCAGGCAGAGAAACGCCGTGACCACGAGCGGACATTGAAGCGCAAGCAGATATCGCACTCCGGAAACTCCACAGATCAGCGACAATCCAACATAACAGAAAAGTCCTATCCATTTTCGGGCACTCTTTCCGCCTTGTTTTCCTTCCCCCGATTCTATGCCTGCAAGCCGCAAATAACATCCAAATGTCAAGAACACAATGATGACGTGAAACATATACGTATTTCCCATGACCATGTGCGTCATCATTGTCTCCGAAAAAGGCAGCAGCAAAATGACTGAAGTCAGGATCACAAGTCCCCTTCTCACCTGAAAAGGCTTCATGAAAAAATAGTAGGAAGCCAGCATGAGAACATAGGACAATAGATTGACAATAACACGAATCACATGCCAGTTCCCCAGCACCCTGAAGAGCGGTCCCATGATCCAATGGGTATACAGGAAGCGAAATTCCGTGGAATAGTACCAGTTTGGCGTAGCGAAAAATCTTCCTTCTCCCGCGAGAAGCTTTGAAAAAATCATCTCTGCTGCCATATCCGAATCCAGCCAATGGTCATGACAAAAGACGTTCAGACCTGTCAACACCAGAAAAACGAATGCTAAAACAATATACGGAATAATTTTAGGAAACTTCGCCTTCACTTTCACTCCTCCGTTATGATAGATGATCGCTTATTTCTCTTTCTTTTTCTTTCGCTTCGGCAGAGCATAGCTAATGTCCTCAAATCCACACTCATCTTCCCGCTTTGGATCCTTCCGTCTCTGATTGCCGTACTCCTGAGGTACCCGGACATTCTGCTTTCCATTTCTGCGGGCCCCCCGCTCCTCGCCGCGGCCCCGTCTCTCTCCGTCCGGATCCCGGCGGTCTCTCCGATCCTTCGTCCGGTTCTTCCGATCCTCCTGCCAGACGTCTCTGTCTTCGGCCAGACTGTTTCTGCGACCGTCCCGATCCTTATTTCTCTCCGGGAAAAATCTTCTCTCCTTACGTCCGGCTCTCTCACCGTCCTTTTCCTCCGCGCCGTAACGCCTCCCGCCGCGGTCTCTCCGGTCGTCGCCCCGCGTTTTCCGGCCCTCTTCGCGGCCCCTTCGGTCATTTCCACGTCCCCCACGGCCTCTTTCATCTCTCCGGCCAAACTTGCGGGGAGGCACATACTCGTCCGCCTCGATCTCCTGGCCGCGGTCCCCCACCTGATATTTCAGCATGGCTGCCGCCAGCTCCAGAGCATCGCACTCTTCTTCCTCCATCTTTCGCTGCAGGAATTTCTTCATCAGCTCGATGTCCTCGTGCTCATGAAGCTCCCAGGCCTGGTCCAGGTAAGTCTTTGCTTTCGCCTTGAGCACCTTGCCGGTGCTGGGAAGTCTCTTTTCCTCCACGGTGGTCCTGCAGAACCGCTCAATTTCCCGGATCCGGTAGACTTCCCTGGCGTTTACAAAGGTAAAGGACTGCCCCGTCTTTCCGGCCCTGCCGGTCCTGCCGATGCGGTGGACATAATATTCCACATCCAGCGGAACATCATAGTTGATCACAATCTCCACGTTGTCCACGTCGATCCCTCTGGCCGCCACATCCGTGGCGATCAGGATATTGGTGCTGCCGTTCCGAAACCGCCCCATCACAACATCCCTCTGCTTCTGGATCAGGTCCCCGTGCAGCCCTTCCGCCTGGAAATCCTCTTTTTTCAACACCTCCGTCAGCTCGTCCACCTTCGCCTTGGTGTTGCAGAAGATCAGACAGAGCTTCGGCTGATAATATCTCAAAAGCCGGATCGTGGCCGCGTCCTTGTCCTGATTTTTGATGAGGAAATACTTCTGGCTCACCAATGGAATAGTGAGCTCCTTTGACGCCACCCGGATCATGTCGGCGTCCTTCTGAAATTTTCCGGTGATCTCCAGGATCGGCTTGGGCATGGTAGCCGAGAACAGCGCCGTCTGATGCTCCCCTGGGATTTCCCCCAGGATCAGCTCCATATCCTCCCGGAAGCCCATGTCCAGCATTTCATCCGCCTCGTCCAGAATTACCATGCTGACGTCCGCCAGCTTGATCGTATGCCTGCGCATATGATCCATGACCCGCCCTGGGGTTCCCACGATGATCTGCACGCCCGGAAGCGCCCGGATCTGACGGGTAATGTCCTGACCCCCGTAGATGGGAAGGATCTTTAACCCCGGTATGTATTTCGCCAGCTTGCGCAGTTCTAACGCCGCCTGGATCGCCAATTCTCTCGTAGGGCAGAGGACGATGGCCTGAAGTTTCTGCTTTTCCGGATCCACCCTCTGGATCAGCGGAATACCGAAAGCCGCCGTCTTTCCCGTGCCGGTCTGGGCCTGTCCGATGATATCTTTCCCCTGAAGAAGGGCAGGGATGGCCTGTATCTGGATAGGGGTGAGCTTTTCAAACCCCATATCTTCCAGGGCCCGGCGGATCCTTTCGTCCAAGAGTCCCAAAACCGCTCCGTCTTCAGCGTTGTCTCCGGCCGTTTCTTCCCTTCCGGAGATTTCCTCCGGATTGCCCTCTCCCGCGCCGGATCCCTCTATAGGAATTTCTCCCGCATGGGTTCCTTCAAGATGAATTGCTTCTGATCTGCTTTCTCCTGAATGAATTTCTTCTGAATGAATTTCATTTGAACGAATTCCTTCTGAATGAATCTCTTCTGTATGAATTTCTTCTGTATAAATTTTCCCCGCCTGCGTTCCTTCTATCATCATTTTGCCTCTTTCCTGTCTCTTCTATACAATATCAGGGATACCCATGCCTAAACCGCCAGTCAGGATTCCCGGCGGTTCCGCCTGCCACAAGGCGACGCCCGCAAAAGCCTTCCTCTCTTCTCTCCTAATGGCAGGTCCGCCTTCCTTCGATCCCCCTGTCTGTCCGCCCGACCGCCGGTTCTCCCTGCCCCTGTCGGACTCCGCATATAACTGTCAAAAAGGAGAAATCATTCCACGGCAATGACTTCCCCTTTATCGTCCCACCTATATTTTGCCAGTATAACATACTCTCTCTTTTTTTTCAAGCCGGAGAACAGGCATTTCCAGAAAATCAAGGGATTCCGTCCATCCGCCGTGGCAATATCGCCTGAAAAACTGCCCCGCGGATTTTCAGCCCTTCATCATTACAACGCCGCGTATCCACAATCGTCCTTCCGTGATCTGCAAGGCAGCGCGCACACTTCTCTTCGGCGTCCGGATCATCCCTGGGTGTACCTTGAAAGAAACTGCCTTGTCCGCTCCATCTGCGGGTTGTCGATTACCTGTCTCGCCTCGCCCTGCTCTACGATCACGCCGCCGTCCATAAAGATGATCCGATCTGCCACATCCCTTGCAAAGGCCATCTCATGGGTCACGATGATCATAGTGGTCTTCTGCTCCGCCAGTCCCCGGATCACCCGCAGGACTTCTCCTGTAAGTTCTGGATCCAGAGCCGACGTGGGTTCGTCAAAGCAGAGAATATCCGGCTTTAAGGCCAGCGCCCGGGCTATGGCGACGCGCTGCTGCTGTCCTCCGGAGAGCTGATGGGGATAATGTCCCATTCTCTCCTCCAGTCCCATCTGACGGAGGAGCTCCCGGCCGTGTTCCTCGATTCCCTCCAGGATCTCCCGCTTGTTCTGTTTGAAATCCGGCTTCTTCTCCGCAAGGAGTTTTTCTGCCAGCGTCACATTCTCCAGCGCCGTATACTGTGGGAACAGGTTAAAGGACTGAAATACCATGCCGAAGTGAAGCCGCTTTGTCCGGAGATCCCGCTCCCGGTCCCTGGCCGGAAGGGATGCGTCAAACAAAGTCTCTCCCTTTACGGAAATATTCCCCCCGTCCGGCGTCTCCAAAAAATTCAGACAGCGGAGGAGCGTGGTCTTCCCCGATCCGGAAGATCCGATAATGGCCAGAGCGTCACCTTCCTCCATGGTGAAGCTCACGTCCTTTAAGATGATTGTGCCCCCGAATGATTTCTCCAGGTTTTTTACCTCCAGAACCGCCATATTGCCGCCTCCTACCTGAAATAGTCCAGTTTCTTCTCAACAAAATTAAAGAGCAGAGTCAGAATCCCTACAAAGAGCAGATAAAAGACCCCCGTATAAAAGAGGGGCCAGGTGAGCCCGGCAGACTTCATAAACGAATAACCCGCGTAGGTGAGTTCATAGGCAGCGATAATCCTCGCCAGGGAGGTGTCCTTCACCAGCGTAATGATTTCGTTGGACATAGGAGGTACCACCCGCTTAATCATCTGCAGCAGTGTAACCTTAAAAAAGATCTCCCTCTTCGTCATGCCAAGCACCTGCCCAGCCTCGCGCTGTCCGGCGGGAACTCCCTCGATCCCTCCCCGGAAGATCACCGAAAAATAACATGCGTAATTTATCGTGAAAGCCACGACGGCGGCCGTAATCCGCCCGCTCTCGTCCCCGCTCCAGATATTGTTGTCCAGCCAGAGCCCCGGTCCGTAAAAAATTACAATGAGCTGCAGCATCAGCGGCGTTCCCCGGATGATCCAGACCAGGATCTGGATCAGAAAGCGCAGAGGCCGAAATCTGCTCATTGAGCCAAAGGCCAGCAAGAGGCCCAGCGGAAGGGCAAAGACCAGCGTCAATAGGAAGATCTCAAAAGTGGTCATCAGACCACTCAGTAAGGATAACGTCACCTGCCAGAACATTCGTCTTCTCCTGTATGTATGGTTTTGGAAAAAAGAGGGCCGTACAGCCGCCGGCCCCCTTATGTCTGTCTATCGCTTTATCACTCTGCTTTGAGCACAACCACCTGCGCGTTCTTGCAGTACGCGTTCGTACACTCCATAGCGGAGGTCACTTCATCGGTCAGGGTCATGCCGTTCCATACCACATCAATATTCTTGGATTCCAGTTCCATGATCTTGCCGTCCCAGTCGATCTCCACGAACTCTGCCTTCACGCCCAGCTTCTCCGCAACCTTGCGGGCCATATCCGCGTCAAAACCGATCCACTCGCCGTTCTCATCCTGGTAATCCATGGGCGCAAAATCCGTAATGCCGACGATCAGAGTCCCTTTCTCCTGAATGTATGCCACGTCGCTGTCCTCAGATGCCGCAAACTCGCTGGCGGACTGCTCCATCAGAGCCTCCTGTACGCCGTATTTCTTCGCGGTCTCCAGCATGGAACCGTCCGCATAGCTCTCCCCAAATACAGAATTGATAAAGGAAGCCAGGTCAGAGCCCTTTCTGCAGCCCACACCGTACTCCTCCTCGGTCAGCTCCTCGCGGTGAATCAGATTCGGGTAGCTGGTGCCCTCGCCGATCATGGCTCCCGCCATCAGCAGGTCGATGATCGCCGCGTCGGAAGTCCCGGAAGACACTTCCATCAGCGCGTCGGCCTGGGAGCCTACGGAATTGATCTTATAACCCATCTCCTTCGCCACTTCCTCACCGGCGCTGCCCGCCTCCACCGCGTAAACCTTCTCTCCGTTGGAAGCGCCGGAGCCGCCGCACCCGGCCAGCAGACTGCCCATAACGCAGACTGCCGTCATAACGATAGCAAGTTTCTTTTTCATAATGTTCTCCTCCCTGTGTATGTACCACTATAATTTAAGTAACGCACGGCGTAATTTTAACATATTAGCATGATAAAGTAAAGAGCAAATATCCCCGAAAAACTTTTCAAAAAAAGACCCTTTCTCCATTTTCCGACGAAAGGGTCCTCCCAAATATCTGTTTTCTACGCTGCCCCCGCATCCATCCTGACAGGACCTCTCCCGCACAACGCTCTGCTTCGTATCCGTCCTGGCGGATCTTGCTCGCACAACGCTCTGCTCCGGATTTGTCCTGACGGATCTCTCCCGCACAACACTCTGCTCCGGATCTGTCCTGACGGACCTCTCCCGCACAACGCTTCGTACTGATCCTTGCAGAGTCTCTTCCGACGACCTGCCCCCTAATCCTGCGCCACCACCTGGCGGTAGAACTCCGCGTAATCCTTCCGGCCTTCCTTAGTGAACTGAATCGCAGTCCTGGGATGCTGATTCAAAAGCCCGGTCATCAGATATTGCAGGTCATATCCCCAGACGACCCCCTCCTCTTTCAGCTTATTCATATGCGTGTCGATAAACTGGATCGCCGGATAGACATTGTACTTAGGGTTCTTTAAGAATCCCAGCAAAAGCTCCATCGCGCAGTTTCCGGCGCCCCTTCCCATGGAAGAGTACGTAGCGTCCAGCCAGTCCACGCCGTCCCCCACCGCCTCAATGGTATTGGCAAAGGCGAGCTGCTGATTGTTGTGGGCATGGATGCCGACCTTTTTGTTATACTTAGCTGCAAATTCCATGTAGACGTCGGTCAGTCTCGCGATCTGCTCCGGATACATCGCCCCATAGCTGTCCACAATATAGAACACATTTACGGGCGTCTGTCCCAGAATCTCCAGAGCCGCCCGAAGATCCCCCTCCTGGGCATTGGAAATAGCCATGATATTGCAGCTCACCTCGTAGCCCTTGTTCGCGGCGTCCTCAATCATATCCACCGCCGCAGGAATCGTGTTCAGATAAGTCGCCACACGGATCAGATCGATGGGACTGTCCTTCCGGAAAAGAATGTCCTGCTTATAATTACAGCGCCCCACATCCGCCATGACGGAAATCTTCAGATCAGTGGCATTATCCCCGACGACAGCCCGGATATCCTCGTCATCACAGAACTTCCACTTTCCAAATTTATTGACGTCGAACATCTCCTTGTCCGCCTTGTAGCCAAACTCCATATAGTCCACTCCGGCGCGCAGGTTCGTGAGGTACAGGGCCTTCACAAAATCATCCTGAAAATAAAAATCATTTACCAGTCCGCCATCCCGCAGAGTAGCGTCAACCACCTTCACACCCGGACGATAAGCCATCAGATTCGCAATCTCCTTCATTTCTTCAATCCCTTCTTTCCGTATCTCCTTTACAGGATGCAGATTCCAAGTCTTTTTTCCTCTGCCGTACATCCTGTCCGCTGCACTAATGAGTTTAACAGTTTAAAGTAAAGAAGTCAAGAACAATTTCAGCCGTCAATTCGATTCGCAGTGACAAACCAGCCTGTTCTGCCCACGCAGCTCTCCTGACGGCCAGTTTATACCGTTTTATGGAAAGAGTGCAAAGCCTTGATCGTTCAACAAAGACTTTACACCCTGAATTCCTGCCGCACAGTCCGCCTATCAATTGGCTTTTTCAAGCCAAACTCTGTTTTCCGTACTTGTTCCCCAGGCTTCAAGCGCCAGATCATATGTATCGGAAACTTTCTGATCGATCGCCTTGATATCCTTCCTCAGTTCTGACTGGGTTGTCCGCAAAACGGAAACCTGGGAATCAAGCTTGTCCAGGCGGGTATCAATCACATTGATATGGCTGTCGATCGCATCCAGACGGGTATCGATTACATTGATGTGGCTGTCGATCGCATCCAGACGGGTATCGATTACGACGATATGGTCATCGATCGCATCCAGACGGGTATCAATCACATTGATGTGATTGTCGATTGCATCCAGACGGGTATCGATTACGACGATATGGTCATCGATCGCATCCAGGCGGGTATTGACCGTGCCGATACTCTCATGAATCGGCTGCAGTTTTTCGTCTAATTTTTCATCCAGCTTTTTATCTAATTTTTCTTCCAGTTTCTTGTCTAATTTCTCTTCCAGCTTTTCGTCCAATTTCTTATCTAACATATCGGATATGGCTTGTAATAATTCATTATCGTTCATAGAATCACCTGACCTTTACTAAGTTGCTCCGTTTAAAATAGATTGTAACAAATTAACTACAAGGTGTAAAGCCTTTATTCAATTATCAAGGTTCCATGTTACTGTCAAGTATTCGTTGGCAACTTTTTTCCCATACGATCTTCCATGCCTTATCATTCTTTTTTAATATCCTG
>CANQCF010000054.1 GCA_947589505.1 uncultured Acetatifactor sp.
GTAAAGGGGCTGCTGTATGCCATATCCGCCAGCGGCACTTTGAAAATCCGCACGGCGGCCTGCGCCGCCAAAAGCAGAGCAAAAAGTCCAAGGCAGATTCCCCTTGCCCGGGGATCCGCCTTTTTTTCCTTTCTCATAAAAAGGTATCCGCACAGGTAATAAAACAGAAAGATCCCGCCCCCCGGCATCGAAGCATACTCTCCCCCGCTTCTCAAATTTTTCCAGAAAGGCACAAGACTGAACACCAGAAAGAGAACCACAGCCATCAGACAGCCGAAAAACGCCGGCGTCCTTTTCAGAATCCACCTCAAAAGCGGCGTCAATGCATACAGAATCAGCAACATATAGAGGTACCACATATGGGCCCAGCTGTGGCCTGTGGCCGTGTTCCGCACCGCTTCCCAGAGCATTCCCGGCCGGAAAGTTTTCTCCATCCCGACGAGTTCCAGCAGGGAATAGGGGATTCCAAAAATCACAAGGGCCAGCAGGATCCTGCGGCAGTACTTTCCCAGCATGTCCCGCCAGGTGAGCTCTTTCTTCTGATCCAGAAACAGATACCCGCTTATCAGCAAAAATATCGGGACACACCAGGCGGTCACATCCATCATCACCTGACAGACGGTTTTCCTCCGCTCATAACCTGTGAAATCTTCGCAGGCAAGCACGCCTGAAACCGTGTGCATCAGGACCACGGCGCAGACAGCGATCACCCGGAGAATATCCAAAAACTCCTTCCTCTCCCTGCCCGTACCCGTATTCTTATTCTGCGCCAATTCATCCCGCATAACAGCCGCTCCTTTATCCTGTTTTATCATATAAAAAAGCGGCGCCTTTCGCAAGGGTTTTCCCCAAAGGAAAACCTTAATTTTTTCTGAATATCGGAACCTTTTCCCAGTGCTGACGGTTTGCCGGCAAAATTTGACGCCCCTGTATCACTGCGGATCTCTCTATTCTTCCGGGCAGATCTCCCGCAGAATTTCCAGCGTATAATCGCCCCGAACCTCTACGCGGACGCCGTCTCCATACAGAATTGCGACGACTGTGCCATCCTGGCCGTCCGGCTTCGCCTTAGTCAGCTCCGCCTCGATCTTCCCGTCCTTCAGGTCCGTCACGCAGATGACACTGGTCTCCTGACCGTCTTCCAGCATTTCCCCACCGTTTTCTTCGCCCCGGCTCACACGGTACTCCAGGACGCTCCCCTCCTGAGACCGCATCTCAATGACATAATTCCCGATCCCGCTCTCGTCCACCGCGATCCGGGTATCGCTGACTGCATACCCACTGGGAAGCGATACCGGCGCATACGCCGCCAGGGAACCCATGCGCGCCACGTCCTCCTCGGCCAGAAAGCCGGCCGCGCCCTGCATGGCGCTCAATCCTGCCTGAGGCTCCTCCCCCGCGGCTTCTGTCTCTTTCCGATTCCCGGACCCTATATTCTCTTCCGGATCGTTATGGACAAGAGAGCTGTCTTTTCCCTGCTCAGGAGTCTCGTTCTGGAAACTCTGCTGCCCTGCCGGCGCCTCATTTTCCTCGCGTCCTTCCCCTTCGTTCACCACCAGCTGCTGCGTATCCATGCTGTACAGCATGTCTGCCTCTGCCCCTTCCTGGCCGTCGGTATCGATCTGTTCCGCAAGCTGTTCCGCGACGGAACCCTGCCGGATATAGGAGGACGCGCCCCCGGCGGCGCCGTTCTGAAGCGCGGCGCTATCCATTCCTTTCCAACCGCCTGTATACTTCACGGCATACAGGCTGACCCCGCCCACCAGCAGGACCGCCAGGCAGGCCGCAATAGTTCTTCCAAAACGGCCCCCCCATGGGCGGATCACCTTGTTCTCCGCCTTTTTCTCGCTCCTGGCAAGCAGCTCCGGACTGATCCCCGACAGCGCTTCAAACAGGCGCATGGACTGCTCTCTCTTTTTTTCATTATCACTCATCTGCCTCAACCTCTTCTCCGATCTTGGTTTTACCCCTGCAGCCTAGACCACAATCCCCTGTTCTTCCAGAAATCCCCGCAGCTTCCCCCGGGTGCGGAAGAGCGAAGATTTCACGGAATTGAGCTTCATGCCGTACCGTTTCGCGATCTCCCCGTATTCCTCCGAATACCAGTACCGTCTCAGAAATACATTGCACTCTCTCTCCGGCAGGGTGTGCAGGAATTCGTTCACGATCCTTGTCAGCTCCGCTGCCGCCACCGCATCCTCAATCGAGTCCGTGGACGGAATACACTCCGCCAGTTCTTCCAGCTCCATTTCCATCTCACCGCTTCCCCTCTTTGCCGCTTTCTTTCTCTTCCACCGGTCAAAAGACAGATTTCTCGTAATCGTTCCCAGGAAAATATTGAGATGTTCCGGCCGGTTCGGCGGAATACATCCCCAGGCCCGCATCCATGTGTCGTTCACACACTCATCCGAGTCCTCACGGTCATGCAATATATGAAAGGCAATACTGTAGCAGTATTTCCCGTAGCTTTTCTGCGTCTCTGCTATGGCTCTCTCCTCTCTGGCAAAGTAGAGATCCAGTATTTCCGAATCTTTCAATCCATCTTCCTCCAAGCCGTATTCTATTAAAAAAGACGATATTCCCCCGAAAAAGTTCTCCGCTCAGAAAATATCGCCCTGTTCCCCCTTATTGGCGGCGCGCGCTCCGGTCAAACCGCCCTTAAGATCTCATCTTTGTCAGCACTTTTCCAAAGGGGATCCACTGTTTTCCATCCTCCTGATCGCGATAATCCACAGTAAATTCCTGTCCGTAACCGTTGATGGGTTCCAGACGGGCGGGAACAGTCTGATGGTACTTTCGAAAATATCCCCTGCCCGTAACCTTGTTCACAAAGATCCCGATATCTCCGTCCCTAGGCGGCTGTTTGCTGACCAGCAGGATATCCCCCAGGCGATATACGGGGTGAAGATGCGTGCTGTTGACCTTGATGGCACAGTCCAGCTCCTCCCCGAACCGCCTGCGGTATGCGGCAACGTTGATCTTTTCAAAATTCATGGAGTCCCAGAGCATGCCGTCCTTCAGATCCCCCGTCAGCACCATCAGCGTCACATAGTCCTCTGTCTTCGGCTCCTTCACCGCAAAATCCGCCTCAAATTCCACCATCCCGCTGATAAAATTCAGCTGGGAGGGCGTCAGTTCCGGCAGCCTTCTCTCGATCTCTGCCCCGGAGCGCTCCAGCCCGCAGAGATCGTTTAAGTACCTTCCCGTCAGCTCACAGACGCGGCATGCCAGCAGAAGATCGATCTTTGTGATTTCCCCGGCGATCATTTTTTTATAGCCGGAAAGAGATTTTCCCAATTCCTTCGCCATCTGGCTCTGGGTAAGTCCTAATTTTGTCCTCTCCTTCTCCAAATTATCGATAAAACTCGTCAAAATCTTTTGTTTGTCCACTTTTTTATCCTCTTTTGTCATTTTTTGAGCGAAAAAAGAAATTTTTGGACACGAAAAGGTGATTATGCTTTCTTATAATGAAGACATATAAGTTATCTTTTTTTTGCGCGCACTTATACATAACCATTCATTTACCGAGCGCTACATTATCCAAAAGAAGGATCTGCGTCCCCTAACGTCAGATCCTTTGTTCTTTTCACTCTTTTTTTATTTATTCCACGCCGACCCGTCCGGGAACCTCATAGCGGATGCGCATCTCCGGCGCTTTGCTGATCTCAGCATAATAATTCCTGTCCCAGTCCTCCGCTCCGGTCCGGGGATTTACGCCCTCCGCGGGAGTCGCGAATATCCTCATGGGGATTACCGCGGGACCGTCCAGCCCTTTTTCAAAAAAGAGACTCATAAAGTCGATGGTCTTCACCCCGGGAGCCTTGTAAAACCATCTGCCGCCGAATTCGATCATCAGGCAGTCCTCTTCCCCGAATGTGACCTCGCAGAACTCCGGCGTTCCCTCAAAAGCCACAGGGATCTCAATTCCGTCCGCGTCCTCCGAGCCGCCCCAGCGCGTCTTAACCGGGAAAGCCGTCTCCTCTTTTCTCGTCATCTCCGGCAGGAAATAGGGATCCTGAATAACCTTCTTATAGTCCTGCAGCATGGGCTGCTCAATCCCCACCGCTGAATTATTGGGATCCTCAATCTCCAGGCCCAGCCTTCCCCTGTCCCGGAACTGGTACATGGAGATGCCGTTGAACCAGTCTGCCGTATTGTTGTCCCGGAAGTATTCCGCAAAGCGGACCACAGCCTCCCCCTGATGGAAAGGCCCCGTCACGTCGCCGTCCGTATTGCACTCCGCCGTGGACAGGAACTTATCCTGGCCCGTAACCTGGCGAAGGCGCTTCGCCGTCTTTTCAAACAGTTCATAATTCTGCTTTATGGTTTCGCATTTATAACTTCCGCCGCCGGTCTCCGCTACGTCGTAGGGCCAGCCGAAGTGCAGCGCGGGATAACAGTCCGCCGACCAGATATCCGCCGCCTTATAGGCTTCCAGGAAATCGTCCTCCTTGTCCACCTTCCCGTCCGCTCCCACAAATCCGGCGCAGAAGATCGTCTGTACATTGGGCGCTTCCTCCTTCAGGATATTCCGGAAGCGGACGAAGAACTCCGCGATTTCCTTAAAAGAGTAACGCTTATTATGGGTAAACCAGTTTCCCTGGCACTCATGATTGATCCGGATCCTCATTCTTCCGTACTCTTTCAGCTGCCTTGCGATCTCCCGCAGAGGTCCGTCCTCCAGGGAACAATCCACCGTCAGCGTCAAAAGCACATCCTGCCCGTGCCGGCGGATATCCTTCATCTGTTCAAAGGGCTGTCCGTCCTGACCATAGGGAAAATAATCATCATAGGGGAAATCCCACTGAAACTTTACGTCCATATCCGCGCATGCCTTGCTGATCCTCTGGGGCCACTGAGCGTCCTTAGGATAAAAGGTATACATGATGTTCACACAGCGGTGGGGTCTTCCCAGTTTCTGCAGAATGTAATCCTGATTCACATACTCCGCTCTCTCGCTGCCGTCCCCGAGATCCAGACCGCACTTTGCCGGTCCCAGGTGTACCCGATAAACCTTATCCATTTTTCCTCCTTTACTCCCTGTCCGGGAGTTTCCTTACTTTCCGCAGCAGTTCACCCGCGCTGCTCTCAAAGCCGCACTCGCGTACTTTTCGCTGCTTCGCAGCTGCCTCGGCTCAGAAAGCGCTTCTCCTCCGCTCGGCATAGGGCAGATTTTCATGCAGCCACGAAGCCGCCTTGTGCCGGAAGAGGAACAAACTGTTACACTTTCATTATATTTTCCGCGCAAAGCCTTGTCAATCAATATCTTACAGGGCCGGCCTGACGTTCACGTAACTGAACTCTCTGCCGCTTTTTCGACGCTGTCCAACCCTCGCTGTCCGCCGGTTTGCATCCGCTTCCGCTTTTTCAGCTCTTTCCGAACACGTCCGGCAGATCCGCTCCGGATCCTGCAAGAAGCCCCGGAAAGTTCCGGGGCTTCTTTGCCATTTTCTTTCTAATTATTATAGTTCGCAGTTGTTGACGGTTCTTGGGAAAGGAATCACGTCCCGGATATTTCCCATACCGGTCAGATACATCACACAGCGCTCAAATCCCAGGCCAAATCCCGCGTGGCGGACAGAGCCGTAGCGCCGCAGATCCAGATAGAAGTCATAGTCCTCCTTCTTCAGGCCCAGTTCCTCCATCCGCGCCTCCAGGACTTCCAGCTTATCCTCCCTCTGGCTGCCCCCGATGATCTCCCCGATCCCGGGAACCAGGCAGTCCATGGCGGCGACGGTCTTTCCATCCTCATTCAGCTTCATATAAAACGCCTTGATCTCCTTGGGGTAGTCCGTGACAAAAACCGGGCGTTTGAACACCTGCTCCGTGAGGTATCTCTCGTGCTCTGTCTGCAGATCGCAGCCCCAGTACGCCTTATACACAAATTCCTCGTTGTGCTTCTCCAGGATCTCCACGGCCTCCGTGTAGGTCACATGGCCGAAGTCCGAGTTCAGCACATGGTTCAGTCTCTCCAAGAGCCCCTGGTCCACAAACTGGTTAAAGAACTTCATCTCCTCGGGGGCGTTCTCCAGCACATACCGGATCACAAATTTCAGCATGCTCTCCGCCAGCTTCATATCGTCGGTGAGATCCGCGAAGGCCATCTCCGGCTCGATCATCCAGAACTCCGCCGCGTGGCGGGTGGTGTTGGAGTTCTCCGCCCGGAAAGTGGGACCGAAGGTATAGACATTCTTAAACGCAAAGGCGTAAGTCTCCACATTTAACTGGCCGCTCACCGTGAGGTTCGTGGGTTTCCCGAAGAAATCCTGGGAATAATCCACGCCGCCGTCCTCCGTCCTGGGAAGGTTTTCCAGATCCAGGGTGGTCACCTGGAACATCTCCCCAGCGCCCTCGCAGTCGCTCCCCGTGATCAGGGGCGTGTGCACATACACAAAGCCCCGCTCCATAAAGAAAGTGTGGATGGCGTAGGCGATCAGGGACCTCACCCGAAACACCGCCTGGAATGTATTGGTGCGGGGCCGGAAATGGGGCATGGTCCTCAAAAATTCAAAGCTGTGGCGCTTCTTCTGGAGAGGATACTCCGCGGAAGAGGCGCCCTCCACCATCGCCTCCTGGGCCTGCATCTCAAAGGGCTGCTTTGCCTGGGGCGTCTCTACGATCGTGCCCGTGATCACCAGGGCCGCGCCCACATTGGTCTTTGCAATCTCCTCAAAATTCGCCAGTTTATCGCTGTAAACCACCTGCAGCTGTTCAAAAAAAGTGCCGTCGTTGATCATCAGGAAGCCAAAGTTTTTGGAGTCCCGGTTGCTGCGCACCCAGCCCCCCACAGTGACTGTCTTTCCAATATAGGCTGCGGTATTGCGGTACAATTCCTTAATGTCGGTCAGTTCCATAAAAAATCCCCCGTTCTCTTTTATCCTTGATCTCTCTTAAAATATCCCATTTCCGCCAGAGCATTCAAAAATCTCTCTTTGATGGCCTCCCCGTAATAATTCCCCAGCCGGGAAACATTTGCGGCAGGGATCAGTCCCCCCGCCATGCAGGCGTGTCCACCGGCGTTTCCGATTCCTTCCAGGGCCCTGCGGATCAGGCAGCCGGAATGCACTGCCTCCACCTCCGATCTCACGGAAAGTTTTAAGCCGTCCTCCCGGACGGAGACCACCGCCACGACCTCCACCTCGTTCAGATCCAGTATAAAATCCGCCAGTGTGGCGATCAGCGCATCCGGACAGGCAAAGGGGATAATGGTGTACCCAAAGCTCTCATACACTTCGATATGCTCTATGGCTGCGCCGAAGGCCTTCAGATCCTGGAACGCCATGGTATTCTGCTCCAGCTGGGTGAGCTTCGCCCGGTTGTGCAGCGGAAAGAGAAAACTGAAAGCCCTGATATCCCGATCCGTGACGCCCCGGGTAAACTGCAGGGTATCCATCTTCAGTCCGTAGAGCAGGGCGGAGGCGGCATTTTCCTCCGGCTGGATCCCCAGGTCCATATAATACTCCGTGATCAGGGTGGCGCAGGCTCCCGTGATCTCGATGTGTTTATACTCGTATTCCTGCTGCACAAAAGTAGGGTGGTGATCCACGCAGGCAATCTCCCTGCCGATAAAGTCCGTGATGTTCCCGGCGTTCTTCTGGCTGTCCACACAGATGATGGAATCGCTCTCCTTCATCTGATCCCGGATATCCTCGTAGGAATACATGAGGATCCCGAACTCTTCCAGCATCCTGGACGTGCTGAGCTTGTCTATGCGTCCCGCGTAGCAGAGCGTGGAATCGATGCCGTAGCGCTCCAGGAGCTTCTGCAGACCAAAGGCGGAACCAATGGCATCCGGATCCGGAAAATTATGCGTCTGAATATAAATCCTTTTTCCCTGGCACAGGTCGATAAGCTTCTGAACCATATCGCCTCCTAATCTCCTAAGTATTTCTCAAAAATGTTTTTTCAATTCCTTTGCCGTCCGGGGCCTTTTCTCAGGAACCGGTCCGGCGGCGCTTCCGGAACCCTTGCTCAGGAACCGGCTCGGCGGCGCTTCCGGAGCCTTTCCGCAGGACCCGGCGCATCCGCCGCCTTTTCGCGTTCCTACTGTTTATCCCGGATCCTGCTGTGCAGGCTCTGCAGAGAATGAACTTCGCCGTTGCTCCCGGATTTCTTGACATACAGAATTCCCTCAGCGGTAGCCTTCGCGGCGGCAATGGTGGTCATATAAGGGATCTTTCCCTTGATGGCCGCCTTTCTCAGATAGCTGTCGTCGTTCACGCTGTCCGCGCCGATGGGGGAGTTCACGATCAGATCCACCTCCCCGTTGGTGATCATGTCCAGAATGTTCGGCCTTCCCTCATAGAGCTTCTTTACCTTCTCCGCCGGGATCCCCGCAGCCGTGATCAGGTCGCAGGTATTGCCCGTGGCAACGATCTTGAAGCCCGCCTCGTCAAAGAGCTTTGCGACCTCCACCACTTCCTCCTTGTCCTTGCGGTTCACGCTGATCAGCACGGTTCCGCCGGTGGGAAGTTTTGTCTGGGTTGCCTCCTGGGCCTTAAAGAACGCCTCGCCCACGGATTCGGAGAGCCCCAGCACCTCGCCGGTGGAGCGCATCTCCGGTCCCAGGATGGGATCCACCTCCGGGAACATATTAAAGGGGAACACCGCCTCTTTCACGCCATAATACGGAATATCCTGCTCTTTCAGCGCGGGCACCGGCGAAGGCCGGCCCGTGATCTCGGAAGTGATGATATCCGTGGCAATGGGTACCATCCGGATATTGCAGACCTTCGACACCAGGGGAACCGTCCGGGACGCCCTGGGGTTCGCTTCCAAAACATAGACCTTATCATTTTCGATGGCGTACTGCATGTTCATCAGTCCCCGAACATGCATCTCCTCGGCAATTTTCCGGGTGTACTCCTTGATGATCGCCACATTCTTCTCCGAGATATGCCTGGAGGGCACGATGCAGGCGGAATCACCGGAATGCACGCCCGCCAGCTCGATATGCTCCATCACCGCGGGCACGAAAGCGTGGGTTCCGTCGCTGATGGCGTCCGCCTCGCACTCCGTCGCATGATTCAGAAAACGATCGATCAGGATGGGCCGGTCGGGGGTCACGCCCACCGCCGCCTTCATATAATCGGTCAGATTTTGATCGTCGTAGACTACCTCCATGCCGCGTCCGCCCAACACATAGGAGGGCCGCACCATAACGGGGAAGCCGATCTGATGGGCGATCTTCAGCGCCTCGTCCACCGTGGTTGCCATGCCGGACTCCGGCATAGGGATCTCCAGCTTGTCCATCATGGCACGGAACAGGTCCCTGTCCTCCGCCAGATCGATGACAGCGGGAGCGGTCCCCAGGATCTTCACGCCGTTCTTTTCCAAATCAGAGGCCAGGTTCAAGGGCGTCTGTCCGCCAAACTGGGCGATCACGCCCACGGGGTTCTCCTTCTTATAGATGCTCAGGACATCCTCCAGCGTCAGGGGCTCAAAGTACAGCTTGTCGGAAGTGTCGTAGTCGGTGGAGACGGTCTCCGGATTGCAGTTCACAATGATCGTCTCAAAGCCCAGCTTCTTTAAGGCCAGGGAGGCGTGTACACAGCAATAGTCGAACTCGATTCCCTGCCCGATCCGGTTCGGTCCGCCGCCCAGGATCATCACCTTGGGCTTGTCGGAGCGGATGGGATTCTTGTCGCTTCCATTATACGTAGAGAAGTAGTAAGCGCTGTCCTGGGTGCCGCTGACATGCACGCCCTCCCAGGTTTCCTCCACGCCCAGCTGGATCCTGCGGTTCCGGATATCCGCCTCGGGGATCTGCAGGAGAATGCTCAGATATTTGTCGGAGAAACCGTCCTTCTTCGCCTGGATCAGCGCCTCGTCGGAGGGAAGGCTTCCCTTTCCGGCAAGCAGCGCTTCCTCTTCCTCCGCCAGCTCTTTCATCTGCTGGATAAAATAGGTCTTCACATGGGTGATCTCGTAGAGTTCTTCCACAGTCGCGCCCTTCAGCAGCGCTTCATACATGGCAAAATGCCGCTCGCTGGAGGGCGTCGCCAGCATGTTCAGGAGCTGTTCCTTGCTCTTTTCCTGGAGCTTTGCCACCTGGCCCAGGCCGTAGCGCCCGGTCTCCAGACTGCGGATCGCCTTCTGGAAGGCTTCCTTGTAATTTTTGCCGATGCTCATGACCTCGCCCACGGCGCGCATCTGGGTTCCCAGCTTGTCCTCCACGCCCTTGAACTTCTCAAAGGCCCAGCGGGCAAACTTAATTACCACATAGTCTCCGTCCGGCACATACTTGTCCAGCGTGCCATATTTACCGCAGGGGATCTCAGAGAGTTTCAGACCGGAGGCCAGCATGGCGCTGACCATAGCGATGGGGAAACCGGTGGCCTTGGAGGCCAGCGCGGAAGAACGGGAAGTCCGGGGATTGATCTCGATGACGATCACCCGGTCGCTGACAGGGTCATGGGCAAACTGCACATTGGTGCCGCCGATGACCTGAACGGACTCCACAATGCGGTAGGCGTACTCCTGGAGCCGCGCCTGCAGTTCCTTGGAGATGGTCAGCATGGGAGCCGCGCAGAAGGAATCGCCGGTGTGTACGCCCATGGGATCGATGTTCTCGATAAAGCAAACGGTGATCAGATTGTTGTCCGCGTCCCGCACTACCTCCAGCTCCAGCTCTTCCCAGCCGAGAATGGATTCCTCCACAAGCACCTGTCCCACCAGGGACGCCTGAAGACCTCTCGCGCAGACAGTCTTTAACTCTTCTTTATTATATACCAGGCCGCCGCCGGCGCCGCCCATGGTATAGGCGGGACGCAGCACCACGGGATAACCCAGCTTGTCCGCGATTGCCAGCGCCTCCTCCACAGAGTACGCCACCTCGCTTCTGGCCATCTCGATGCCCAGCTTGTTCATGGCATTCTTAAACTCGATCCGGTCCTCGCCCCGCTCGATGGCATCCACCTGAACGCCGATGACCTTTACATTGTATTTGTCCAGGATCCCCGCACTGGAGAGTTCCGCACAAAGATTTAAGCCGGACTGGCCGCCCAGATTGGGAAGCAGGGCGTCGGGACGCTCCTTGGCGATGATCTGCTCCAGCCTCTCCTTGTTCAGAGGCTCGATATAGGTGACATCCGCGGTCTCCGGGTCGGTCATGATCGTTGCGGGGTTGGAGTTCACCAGCACGATCTCATATCCCAGCTTCTTCAGGGCCTTGCAGGCCTGGGTGCCGGAATAGTCAAACTCACAGGCCTGTCCGATGATGATGGGACCGGAGCCGATGATCAGTACTTTGTGTATATCTGTTCTCTGCGACATATTGGAACCTCCCTTAGTAATTTCAGCACTCTGTTCATTTTACCACAGAAGCATAAAAAAAGAAATGCTTTTTTCCAACTTATAGATAAAAAGGGCTCCCACAGTCTGTTCGACTGCGGAAGCCCTCACTTTATGCTGTTCTATTCTTTGTACTGTCTTCCCACCCTTTGCGGGCCGCCCCATAGGGCTTTCCAGCGCTCTGAGCCTGCCCTCGACATCAGGCAGCGTCTTGTTCCATCTTTACTTTTTGAAGAATGTCATCGCCTGATCCAGCTCGATGGACATCTTGTTCAGGGTGTTCACCTTATCGTTGATCTCCGAGATATTTCCGGCGATCCTGGTGATGGAATTGGAAACCTCCTCGTTGGAAGCGGTGTTTTCCTCCGAGATCGCGGACAAACTGGAAACCTTATCCATGATCTCGTTGCGGATGCCCTCGATGGAATCCGTCTGCTGGCTGATGCTGGAGATCTCCTGCACCGACCTCACAATCTCCTTGGACAGAGTCGCGAAGCAGTTCTTGGTCTCCGCAAAGATGCTCTTCTCCTCCTGCAGGGACTTCTCCACGTCTTTAGACAGGGACATGGTCTCCTCGGACTTGTTGATGATCTCCTCGGCGATCTGCTGGATCTCCACAGCGCTGTTGTTGCTCTGCTCCGCCAGCTTCTTAATCTCCTCCGCAACCACTGCAAAGCCCTTTCCGCCTTCACCGGCCCTAGCCGCTTCAATGGAAGCGTTCAGTGCCAGCAGATTGGTCTGATCCGCGATCTCCCGGATCATATTGATGGCCTCGGAGATCTTGCCGATGGCGTCATTGGTGTTCCGGATCTGCCCGGAAATCTCAGAAATATATGCCGTGGACTGGTTGGAACTGCGCTCCATGGAAGCAATGTAGCCGGAAGCGTCGTCCTTCGCCTTCTCCATCTCCCTGGAAGCCTTGCTCAGGGAATCCACAGCGCCGGCGATATCACCGATATTGTCGTTCATGACGCTGATCTGCATGTTCACGTCCTGAACGTCCTCCGCCATCTGGCTGGAGCCCTGGGACAGTTCTACCACAGCGACGGAAACCCTGTCGGCGGATTCCTTGCAGGAACCCAGCATCTCGTTTACTTCCTCCGCGGTTCCCGCGAGATACGTGACCTCGTTCTGGATATTGCCCACCACATCGCACAATTTATCTCGCAGGCTCTGGGTAGCGCTTGCGATCTTCGCCAGCTCATCCAGGCTCATATCGGCAGAAATGCTGGAACCGATGTTGCCGTTCGCCATATTCTCCACGGAACTCACAAAGCTGCCGCACCGCTGATCGAGTCTGCGGCCGATCCAGATGATCAGGGCCAGGCAGAGCAGCATGATAATGATGATCACGCTGATCGTCAGCACGTTCGTAACCTTCATGCCGTCATAAATTCCCTCTACGGAACGATACATGAGAAGCGCCATATTGTACTCGGGAATCGCCTTCACCGTGACAATGGCCTTGCCGCCGTCGATGGTGTAGAAGTTCTGAATGCTCTCTCCATCACCCTCCTGCAGTTCGGTCAGAAGCTGCACATGCATCTCATCCTCGATGGGCGCACAGCTGATATATCTCTCATCATTGGAGAGCACATAGACATTCTGATTATAGTCCGCAAGAACGAAAGTCGCTCCCGTCAATTCCCCGTCTTCCACTTCAGCCAGGTATGTAGCCATATCCGTCAGGAAAGGCCCGCCGCCGATCAGACCGATGGGCTGACCCGCGTCATTGTAAACTGCCTGCCGGAGATTCAGGATCATCTGTCCGGAGGCCGGTGAGACGAAGGCACCGCCGTCAAAGAATCCATCGGGCTGACTGGTCATCGTCGCCCGATAGGGAACCAGGTCATCCCCTTTTCTCGTCTGCATGCCTACCGCCGGCAGGGAAGAATGTACCTTTACGACCGTATCCCAGTCGCTGGTATAAATGCCCTCCCAGCCTGTGAGATGTCCGAAGTACTGACTAGTGTACGTCTGGGCTTCCTCCAGAATCCTTGCATACTCCTCCGGATCCTCGGAACCCACCAGCACCTTCTTGATGCAGGGCGCCGTCCCGTACATCTTCAGATGCACCTCCGCGTTGATCACAAAGTGCCTGATCGCCTCTATTCTGTCGTCCAGAATGATGTTCATCTGACGGTAAACGCTCTCCTCACAGGACTTCCTAGAATTCAGAAGCAGCGTGGTGATGGTACACACCGATGAAATCAACAGGGGCAGCAGGCAAAGAAGCGCGCACAGCTGGCTTAACTTCAAGTGACTTTTTTGAGTTTTCATACTTCTATAACCCCCATTTTCAAGGTTCGACGGATCCCCGCCGCTTTTCTCATCATACCACAGATCCCTCCTGGAAACAATATCTCCGCATGAATTTTCTCTTTTTTTCTTAACAGCTCAGCCAGCCGCCGGGTTTTAGGAAATCTCCAGGCAGGCCAGTATTTCTGTTCGTATGTCTCGATATTGATATATCCCCTCTCGGTCGGGACATATTCAATGCAGTACAAGAGTTCGATCCTCTCCACTCCAAAATTGACATGAGACGTCACCTTTGAACTTAACAGGGACAGCGCCTTTTGTCATTCCTGCTCGTCAAAGTACAGCTGCACCCGCCTCTGGATCAGCTCCGCCGCCTCCTGGGCACTGCGGTTTCCGGCGAAAAATGAATCGCTCACCTCCGTCACGATATTCTTGATCTCCCGGGGACAGTAGGGTTCCGGCTCCAGGCTTTCCAGATAGGCAAGGTAATCCTCCCTGTAAGAAACTCCCCCGTCCGGGCTCATATCCGGTATCATCTGGGATCCCTTGATCTTCAGGACTACCCGTTCCATCCCCGAGTCATAAACCAGCTGGTCTTTCGCCACATCCCTCCTGACGGTACTAATCATCATCTGACTGTCATAGCTGTACAGATATGCGATACAGTCCTTTATCGCATCTATATTTTCCGCGTCCGCATTGACCACGAGATAATTATCCGAACTGATATATCTTCCGCTTCCCTTTTCCGCCGTTTCTCCTGCAAGATGACATCCTGGAAGGCGCACCGCCATATTGGAATAGCTGTAAAATCCCTCGAACAGGGACGACCGCATTGCCAGCATACGTCCCTCCCGCAGCATGGCGTCCTTTTCCTCGCCTGTCCTGCTGCCGGAAGCGCTCTGTCCGTATCGCTTACAGAACTCCAACACGTTTATAAATTCCTCCCCGTCAAAGAAACTCCTGCCGTTTTCCAGATCCAGGAACGGGGAATCCCCCAAGCTGTATATGATAAGGGAATCAAACACACTGCGCCCATCCGGGGCGGAACTGGTATTTTCCCCCGCAGTCAGATCCCGATATCCGAAGATCCACTCCAGCCCCTCTTTTTCCTCCGCAAGTTCCAGAATATCCGAAACGGTCCAACTGTCCCCCTCCCAGAGTTCATCGGAGGTAAAGACCACGTTCACTGTCGGATTCCAGCCCAGTCCCAGCCAGACGCCGTCCACGGTTCCCAGCTCCCTTACGCCGGGAAAGATCTGCTCCTGGATATCCTCTGGCACCAGTTCCGACAGATCCATGAGGGCACCTTTCTCCGCAAGCGTCCGCAGATCGCTGGCCGACACTACCAGAAGTTCCGGTCCCTGCCCTGCGGTGAGATCCGTCATAGTCCTGGTGCGGAGCGTACTCCACTGCGCAGTACCATACGTTTCCGATTCCCCATGAATCCGGTATCTGCCCGATTTTGCACTCCATTCCCGGGCCGCCGAAACAATAGCGTTTCCCATATGCAGATTCGCTATGCTTATAGTCTCATACTCCGCCTCCTTTTCCCCGGAATTCTCCAAGGGATCCATTGATCCGGAACTCTCCAAAGTCCCGGAACTGTCCTCCCCGCCTGCGGAAGCAGTTTTTTCATCGTCCTTCAGGAAATAAATCTCCGCGTTCCCGGCGTCCAGGCAGCAGACTGCCAGCCGTCCCTCCCCGTCGGTGAGAATATGAACGTCGTAGGTCAGCAGGATCCCTGTCTCACCCATGCTGGCCAGCCTTTCCGCCTCTTCTTTTCCCTGGGCAAGCCGCCATAAATAATCCTCTTCTATGTAGTATAACCCGTCCTCTCCGTCAGGGCAGAGGGCCCTGACAAATCCGTCCACGGAACCCAATTTTTCCGACTTCCGGGCTGTCAGATCATAGCGCAGGATTTCCGTTCCATCTTCCCCCTCCGCCGAAAGCAGGGCAAAACCCTCCGGTCCGGTCCAGCATCTCCCCAAGGCCGGGGGAAATTCCCCCTCCGCCTGAAAAAGCGCCTCTTCATCCAGGGTTTTTCCGGAAAGATCCGTCCTGCAGAAGAAATATTCCACGCCGTTCTCCTCCGTCTTTTCAGAGAGGCGCAGCGTCAGTTCCCCCTCCCCGGAAACGGTCATGGATTCCACGAATAAAGGTTTTTCCCTCCCCGGTATCTCCAGGTGAAAGGGAGTCTCTTCGATCTTTCCGGCAGCCATGCGGCAAGTGTATAACCGGCTGTCGGTTCCCGTCAGGCCGCTTGAGACAAGGACATAAAGCGTATCGCCCCAGGCGGCGGAATACGCATACATTTCCGCCCCGTCCTCTCCCTGTTTTTCCCATTCGACGGACAGGCTT